>JAOZTG010000120.1 GCA_029939235.1 Flavobacteriaceae bacterium | reverse complement strand
ATAAATAAATTAAAAATGAGCGTAAAAGATGAATTATTAAAACGCAGTGATTCCAAATGTGAATTATGTTCCAATCCCGAAAACTTACAAGTTTATTCCCTTCCGCCAAATGCAAAGGAAACCATTGATGACAGTATTCTTTTATGTGAGGTATGTATGATTCAAATTGAAGATCCTGATAAAACAGATGTAAATCACTGGCGTTGTTTAAATGATAGTATGTGGAATGAAAATACTGCTGTACAAGTAGTTGCATGGCGCATGCTGAGTCGTTTAAAAAATGAAGGCTGGCCACAGGATTTGTTGGATATGATGTATTTAGATGAGGAATCTTTAAAATGGGCTCGGGCAACTGGTGAAGGAGAAGACGAAAGTGAAAAAATTATACATAGAGATGTAAATGGTGTTGTTTTACAAACCGGTGATTCTGTGGTTTTGATCAAAGATCTAAAAGTAAAAGGCTCTAGTATGGTTGCAAAACAGGGAACTCCAGTCCGTAGAATTTCACTGGATCCTGATAATGCAGAGTACATTGAAGGAAAAGTCGGCCCAACACAAATCGTTATTATTACAAAGTATGTCAAAAAAATAGGGTAATATATCTTATGTTAATTCTATTGTAAAACATCCAAAAATACACTCCAAAACAAATTGATTTAAATCATTTCTATTATGAGATATCCTAAACTCCCAGCTACACTTTTTACAAGAAACAGAAAGATCTTTACCTCAAAATTGGCACCAAGTTCCATTGCAATCTTAACATCCAACGATATGATGCCTACAAATGCGGATGATTTGATGGGTTTTGCACAGAATAATGATTTATTCTACTTAAGTGGAATTGATCAGGAAGAATCAATCTTATTATTAAATCCGGATGCATCATTACCTGAAAACAAAGAGATACTTTTTGTAAAAGAAACCAATGATCTGATCAAAGTGTGGGAAGGTGATAAACTCACTAAGGATCAGGCAACTGAAATATCGGGAATAAAGAATGTAAAATGGTTGAAAGATTTTGAACTCACATTACAATACATGGTTTTTGATGCCGATACATTTTACCTTGGGCACAATGAACATAAAAAAACAACTACTGCAAATATGTGTACTCAGCAGGATAGAATGATACAGTTTTGTAAAGAAAAATATCCGCTACATGAGTATAAGAGGGCAGCAAAGATCACCCGGGGAATTAGACAGATCAAATCAGAGGAAGAAGTTGCATCTATTCAAAAAGCTGTTGATATTAGTATTGGAGGTTTTAAAAGAGTCTTAAAAGCTGTAAAACCTGAAATAATGGAATACGAACTGGAGGCTGAACTTACCTATGAACTCCTTAGAAAAGGAGCAAAACGCCATGCCTTTTTACCCATTGTTGCTTCCGGAGAAAACGCCTGTGCCTTGCATTATAACACCAATGATAATAAATGTAAGGATGATGATATGGTCTTAATGGATTTTGGAGTTTGCTATGCCAATTATAATTCGGATACAACAAGATGTTTTCCGGTAAACGGTAAATTCTCCAAACGTCAAAAACAAGTTTATAATGCGGTATTACATTGTTTAAAAGAAGGTTCTAAATTATTAAAACCGGGAGTACTTTCAGCAGATTATGAAAAACAAATGGCTTCGCTGGTGGAAGAACAACTGATAGGTTTGGGATTATTAAAAGAAAGGCATATCAAAAAACAAGATCCTGAAAATCCGTTGTATAAAAAATATTTTATGCATGGTACTGCTCATCATCTGGGACTAGATGTACATGATGTAGGTTTATATACACGACCATTTGAAGCCGGTATGGTGCTTACCTGTGAACCGGGAATTTATATTGCGGAGGAAGGAATTGGCTGCCGTCTGGAAAATGACTATCTGATTACCGAAGATGGTGCTGTAAATCTGGCAAAGGATATGCCTATTGAGATTGAGGAAATCGAAGCTATTATGCAAAAGAAAAAATAAAAAGGATTATTTTTCGAATCTGAAATTGTTTTTCGATATTGTAAGAATCTCTTTAGGAAATTTTGACATTACAAAACTCTTATTCCAGGTTGTTATTATAGACCCCTAAGAGTAAATCCGGGACTTGGTTAATTTTGCATTAGTATTAGTCAATTTAACACACAAAAAAAGTATTAAAGTCAAACGTTTTCTACATCAAATAACTAAATTTGCGAACAAAATTATCAGAGTATAAAAAGCATATTAAAATTTAAGAATAATTATGATTAAAAAGTTAACATTATCCCTGTTTTTAGTTTCTCTACTTGTTTTCACTTCTTGTAGTGAAGGAATAAAGGATACCAAATTCGAAGGTAAAGTCTTCACTACAGGAGAGGGTGCAGATGAGGTAAAAGTGGCAGTTGTAAAAGGCACACCTTACGAGATGGGACATCAGTTAGGAACTATCTTAAAAGAGGACATTAACACCACTTTAACATATTTCCTTAAGGCTGCACAACATGAAGCACCGCAACTATTAAGTGACGAGCAGCTAGACAAGGCGTGGGAAACCAACTCCCCTTACATCGATAATAGGGTAAAAGAGGAGATGAAAGGTATTGCCGAAGGTTCAGGCATTGATATAAAGTTGTTTCAGCGAAGCCATATTATTCCTCTAATCACACCCTATTCATGTAGCGGTGTTGCAGTTTGGGGTAAGGGAACTGCCAACGGGCATACTCTACAGATTCGTAACCTCGACTTCACTATGGATGCCGGACTACAGGATCATCCGGTGGTTGTAATTTATGTTCCAAACGAAGGGGCAGCACATGTAAATGTTTCGTTTGCAGGTTATATTGCCTCACACACCGGGATGAATGCCAACCATCTTGTTTTTGGAGAAAAGGGAGAATCACCACGTTCAGAGATGACTTACGACATTAAGGGAGCTCATTTTAGTTTCCTTTTCCGTAAGATGATGTACGATACAAAAACTCTTGATGATATTCTGACCACAATTAAAACCACACCACTCATCAAACGTTACTTTCTTTTCTTTAGTGACGGTAATAAGGCAACTCAGGGAGGAGCAAAGGTGCTTGTGTCAACTCCTGATGAAGTAAAGTATCACATCTGGAAAGATAACAATCCGGAAGATAACGTTGCTCCAAACACATTCTCCAACGTGATTTATCAAACAATGGACAATGATACTGCAGCGGTAATCATTAAGAACGATCTTGGTGCTTTTACACCCGAAAAGATGATTGCACTTTCGAAAGCTGTTGCAGATGACCATAACCTGATGGATGTTGTTTATGATGCTACTACTCTTGAAATGTGGGTTGCATATGCCAACGGAGAAGGAGAGAGAGCTGCCGACAGAAAGTATGTTCATATCTCGATGAAAGAATTTCTTCAGAAAGCCGGACTGGAGCTTTAGAGAAATGTTATCTGCTTTGATAGTGCAGAGATAAAATGAACAATAAGAATTTAATAATGGGGGAAGAATTGGAAATCTTATCCCCATTATTCATTTCAAAGCTTACAATTATTTATCTTGACAATTTTTAAACCAATTCAAGTGCTTGTTTTAAGTCATTTACCAGGTCATCAGGGTCTTCGAGTCCTACCGAAATACGCATATCACCAAGTGAAATTCCCATACCTTTAAACTGATCTTTGCTGAGTTCTTTCAGGTAACTGATCGCCGGTGCATAGATCAGACTTTCATGCCCTCCCCAGCTTACTCCGATCTGAAAAAGCTGCAGACCATTAAAAAAGGCTTTGATCCTTTTTAAATCATCTGTTTTTAACTGAAAACTCATCAATCCGGAATAACCTGTCATTTGTTCTTTTCCGAGTTCATATTGCGGAAAACTCTTCAATCCGGGATAATTGACTTTTTCTATCTTTGGATGAGACTCTAAAAATTCAGCTACGATCATGGCATTCTTTTGATGTCTTTCCATCCTGATGGACAGGGTTCTTAAACTCCTTAAGATGAGCCATGCTTCAAAAGGAGCTGTTTTAGCTCCCAGCAATTCAAATTCTCTTGTAAAAATACTATCCAGATCTTCCTTTTTCCCAATCACCACACCGGCAATCACATCACTGTGACCTCCTATATATTTTGAACAGGAATGAACTTCCAGATCAATTCCCATGGCAATAGGCTTTTGAAAGATCGGGGAAGCCCAGGTATTGTCAATAATGGTTTTGATCCCTTCGCTTTTTGCGAGTTGCGTAACACCTTTGATATCCTGTAGGCTCATCACTACTGATGATGGACTTTCCAGATAAAATAAAGTTGTATTATCCTGAATAGCCTCCTTAAATTCACCTACTGTATCCCCTGAAATATAGGTGATCTCAATTCCGAATTTTGGTTTAAGATAATTTTGAAGCAGATTGTTAGCCGGCCCGTATAAGTTTTTAATAGCAACAATATGATCACCTGTTTTGATACAGGATAATACTGCTGCACTGATAGCTGCCATTCCGGAAGGAAAAAGATGTGCTTTTTCTCCCCCGGTGAGTTTAGCGATCTTTTCCTCAACTACTCTAACTGAAGGATTATGACCTCTGGAATAGATCAGGTTATTGATCCTGTCATCAAAAGATCGATCTACCTCATCCCAGCTTTCTTTAGTAAATAAAGAATTCTGATAAATTGGAGGAACAACAGCTCCTTTGCTATGTGATTTTTTTCCATCATGCACCAGAAAGGTTTCAGGTTTGAAATTTTGATCGTTCATTTTATATTCTATTTTTTTGATTCTTTTTTATCCTTCTTGTAAAAACATCCTATACCGGTAATTGCTAAAAGAGGTGCAACAATAATATTGATCAGCGATAATAATTGCCAGTGCCAGTAATCTGCATAAGGCACACCCAAAGTAGCAACTGCAAAAATAGTAGAAGCTGTCCAGGGCACGAGAGTTTCTATCATCGTACCATAATCTTCAATAGAACGTGATAAGACTTTTCTTTGAATACCAAATTTATCGTATTGCTTTTTAAATGCATCACCAACAATAAAACTCGTTGCACTTTGATTAGAAGTAAATGCATTTGTAAAAGCTGCTGCTAATAAAGTAGAAATGATAAGTCCGGATCTTGTTTTCACTGATCTGAACAATCGACCTACAATTTTAGGCATAGCATCCATAATATCTAAAGCACCTATAAAAATAAAGACCATGAAAGTAAACATAATGGCTTCATTTAATTCATATAATCCACCACGATTGAATAATACTTTTATGTTTTCGGGTACTGTTTCTACCCAACCAGCCATATTTGTATCATATCCATGAAGTACAGCCTGAATAAAATCTGTTGTATTATAATCTTGAATAAATGCTCCCAGTACTATAGCTGACAATGCAGAAGTGATCAAAACCGGTAAGGTTGGTTTTCTTTTAAAGGATCCTATTAGAACAACCAATGGAGGTATGATCAACAAAACATTAAAGTTAAAAAGTGTATGAATAGTTTCGGTCGTTTGAGCAATATTTCCAATAGAATCTATATGATTTTCAGCAGGATACACAAATCCCAGTATAAAAAAAATGATAGATGCAATAATAGCTGAGGGTAATGTTGTGTATGTCATGGACTGAATATGATCATACAAATTAACTTCTGTGGCAATGGCTGCAAGGTTTGTTGTATCAGATAAAGGTGACATTTTATCACCAAAATAAGCACCCCCGATAATGGCTCCTGCCGTTATGGCAAGATCAGCATGGATCACTGTTGCTATTCCAATGATCACAGCTCCAATGGTACCTATAGAACCCCAGGAAGTTCCTGTAAGGGTTGAAAATATAATTGGAATCAGAAATGCAAAAAAGTAAATATAATCCGGGTTGATCACTTTAATACCATAATATACAAGCATAGGAATAGTACCGCTTATAATCCATGTCCCAATAATAATACCAATGGAAAACAAAATCAAAATTGCCGGAAAACCTTTGGTAAGTTTGGCAATAATGGCATCCTGGATCTCCGGCCATTCATATCCCAAAATGAATAATTCCACAATGGTAAAAACTGCAGCAGACAAAAAGACAAATTCCAACGGAAAGGTTGGGATTCCAAAATATTTCGGACCGATAACCAAACCATATCCAATGATAAAGATCAGGAATAAAATGGGTAATAATAAATGAATGAATTTTAATTCTTTACGTTTAGCCATCAGGTTTAAATTATCTTAAAATAAATCCATTTTTCATCGGATCCTTTGGATCTACAACAAAGGTATGCATCCCGGTAATATGGGCTGTGCCTTCCACCTGAGGAATTACCGCATGGAAAGAACCGTAATCTTCTTCAGAAATAACAGATCCTTTAAATACTGATCCGGTGATACTTTCAATAAGCATTTTTTCTCCAATTCTAATCTCATTCCTAGCCTTACAAATAGCCATTCTACCTGCTACTCCGGAACCAGTCGGACTTCGGTCAACTTCACCTTCAGCAAAAATACACACATTCTTACTATCGATATTTTCCTTATCGGAATCACCAATAAAGATCGTTCCGTATAAAAAGCTCAGGTCGGTCTCAAAAGGGTGCAGAATTTCATGATCTTGTTGCATCACTGCCTGTTTGATATCCATTCCGGCTTGTATCAGATTTCGATATGAATCTGTACTCAGATCAAAATCAAAGTGATTTTTTTTCATATCCACATATGCATAAAAGGCGCCACCATAAGCAAGATCATAATTTACAGTTCCTATTCCTTCCACATTTATAGTTCGATCCAAACCAATCACAAAACTTGGTACGTTATGAAATCTCACACCGGTAACTTTATTATGCTGAACATTTACAAAAGATATGATTCTTCCGCAAGGTGCATCTATCTTTAACTGGTTATCCCCTTCCTTTACTTCGATCCACTGCATTTCAACTGCCAATGTAGAAATAGCAATGATGGCATGACCACACATAGTAGAATAGCCTTCATTGTGTAAAAAAATAATTCCAAAATCACCTTCTTCATCATTAGGAGGAGTTAAGATACAACCATACATATCAACATGACCCCTTGGTTCAAACATCAGGGTAGTACGTAATAGATCATAATGATCCTTACAAAATTTTCTGTATTCCAATACGGAATTCCCTTTTAATTCAGGAAAACCATCTACAATTACACGAAGTGGTTCTCCTCCGGTATGCATATCAATCGTTTTGATCTGCAACCAATCTTTTGGTGGAATAAATTTATTTTTTTGAAGGATATTCTGATAGGTTGTCATGATCTGTTTTTTGTAAATTGATCGAAATAATACTTTGCTGCAACAAGATCTTCCAGGGCATGACCCACCGATTTAAAAAGAGTGACATCTTCGTGGGAGGTTCTGCCATTCTTTTTATCGCTGCACAGTTCAAACAGATCTGCTTTGATCTCATTCTTACTTAAAGTACCATTTTGTAAGGGAATATAGATATCACCACTTTCATTCATTCCTCCATAAGTATCTATATAAATACTTGATTTTTTAATTGTTTCATCATCTGCCTCCCGCATGTCTTTCTTAAAGGCACCTACCAGATCAATATGCTGACCTTTTTGAAGGAGTTTACCTTTTATCAATGGTGTTTTTGAAAGTGTTGCAACAGAGATAATATCCACGTTACCAATAACCTCATCAATCGTTATAACAGATTGAATCTCAAAACTCTTATTTTTTAATTGCTCACAAACAGCATCTGCTTTAAGCTTATTTCTTCCCCAAACATAAACCTTTTTAATAGGCCTTACAGCACTATGTGCAAGGATCAGTTGTGTGGAAAGTGCCCCCGTACCGATCATCAATAAACTTGAGGCATTCTCCTTGGCAAGATAAGAAGCAGCAAGCGCTGAAGTAGCAGCTGTTCTTTTTGCAGTCAGAGTTTTAGCTTCCAATATTGCTTTTGGAATTCCTTTTTGTGCATCAAAATAAATATAAGTTCCCTGAATGGAAGGAAGATTGTGTTTCCCGTTTTCCGGACTTACCGTTACAAGTTTTACTCCCAGATCCTTTCCGGGATTCCAGGCCGGCATGATCAATAAAGTAGAATCTTCTTTTTCTGGTGGATTTTTATAATTGTAATGATGCCTTTGAGGAACTTCAATTGAGGAAGATCCAAAAGCCTTTTTGATATTATCAATCAACGATTCATAATCGGTATGGCTTTCAATAAAATCAGAATCAATAAACGGGATCATCTGCACAGTTTTTGTTTTAGTAAATGTAAATAATAATGTCAGAAAACTATTAGCTTAAACATCAAAATGATAAAAATAATACTACTTTTGGGTTGAATCAAAACTTATACCTTTTATCTGTTTTAAAATATTTTCTTTATGAAATTCAATAGAATCCTTACTCTTTTGTTCTTTTTTGTTCTTTCTAATTTGATTAGTGCTCAGGTAGAAACTCCTGTAAAAGTTTCACTGGAGCAAAAATTACAAAATCTTTTTCCCGATGCGGAGATCAGTAAAATGACCCCTAAAGATCATTTTAAAGAAGTTTTTCAAATCATTCTACAAGAACCCCTGGATCATAATAACCCAGAGGCAGGAACTTTTCAGCATTATGTTTATCTCTCTCATCTGGGCTACGATCAGCCAAATACCTTAGTTACAGAGGGATATAATGCTCGTCCAAGAACCTATGAATTATCTAAAATTTTAAATGGAAATCAAATTCAGGTAGAATATCGTTTTTATGGAAAATCACGCCCAAATCCTATTCCATGGAAATATTTAAAAAATGATCAGGCTGTGGAAGATTATCATCAGCTCCTAACAAAATTAAAAACCATTTATAAGAACAAATGGATCTCCACTGGAATTAGTAAGGGAGGTGAGACCGTTTTGATCTACAGATCAAAATATCCAAATGATGTAGATGTGGCTGTTCCTTATGTTGCTCCGTTGATCAACGGACAGGAAGATAAAAGGACCGAAGATCATTATAATACCATAGGTTCTGCTTCATGCAGATCAAAAATTATTCATTTTCAACGTAAAATACTTCAAAACCGAACTGCCTTCATCAATGAAATTAATACATATGCCAATAAAAAGAATATGAAATTCACAGAAATTCCAATGGAAGAAGCCATGGAATATGCTGTAATGGAATTTCCTTTTTCTTTTTGGCAATGGGGCGGAAAGTGTGATGAAATTCCTGAAGAGAATGCCAGTTCCAAAGAAATGTTTGATTATATAAACAAGATCGTTGGCATTGGTTTTTATAATGATAAAACTTACGTGGATCTGTTGCCATCTTACTATCAGCATATGACCGAATTAGGTTATTATGGTTTTGATACAGTTCCTGTAAAGGATCTTTTAAAAGTAGTAAAGAAACCTACTAATTTACGTTTTGCACCAAAAGATGTAGACCTTACATATAATCCTGCATATATAATCAAGGTTAGAGATTATGTTGAGAATCACGGAGATAAAATTCTTTATATCTATGGGGGATATGATACCTGGGGAGCCTGTGCTCCAAATCCAAAACCAAATGTGGATGCATTAAAAATGGTATTAAAAAAGGGCTCTCATAAAACCAGAATCAAAGATTTTTCAAAGGAAGATCAACAAAAGATCTACGACCAGTTACAAAAATGGCTGGGAAATGATATTAAGATCATTCCCTTGAAAATTTAATTTAAAAGTACTGTTAAATAATTTTAGCATTAAATGATACGTTTTCACGAGGAGTGAAGAATGAATGACATGGTGATCTATTGCATTATTTCAAATGCAATATTGAGATTGCCACACTTCATTGCATTACGTTACCTATGACAAC
>JAOZTG010000022.1:12381-28890 GCA_029939235.1 Flavobacteriaceae bacterium | reverse complement strand
TTTTTATAAATTTCAAAAGTATTAATCAACTACTGAAATAGTTCCATTGTTAAAATCAACTGTGATCTTATAGGTTCCAGCTTCATCAACTTGCATGTTTTGCTCCTCATTTTGTTCTAATACACCGACTGAAACCTTGCTTTCACCCATGTCATTATCCCAACTTCCTGCAACAGGAACAAATTTAAATTCATCTCCTGCTGAAAGCGCTTGCGTAATTTCAAATACACCTGTTGATATTTCAGTAAACTGAGGATTACCGGCATCATTACTCCATCCGTTAAATCCACCTACCAAGTAAAGGCTTGCAGGAACTTCATTTATACTTGAAACCGTGAAAGACAATGTATTGAAATCAACAGCAACAACGTATTTTCCTGCTTCATAACCAGTTAAATTTTGCTCACCATCCTGAATAATTCTTCCAGGGTTACTGGCATCTTCACCCCAGTCACCATCCCAACCAGTGTTTGTTGGTAAGAATTTGAACTCAGCTCCATCAGGTATATCTACAATAGTAGAAAATACACCCAGACTTGCTTCGCCCATAGGGAAAGAAGTTCCAGGATCCCATCCTGTCAATGAACCTACCAAGAATAAATTATCAATAACATCCAGCTTATATGTTAATGTATTATAATCAACAGTTATTAAGTATTTCCCAGCAGGGTTACCAGTAATATTTTGCTCACCATCCTGAATGATACTACCCAGGTTGTCAGGATCTTCACCCCAATCTCCATCCCAACCTGTATTGGTAGGTAAGAATTTGAATTCGGCTCCGTCTTTAAGATCGGCAACAACTGTAAACACATTGTCAGCACTTTTGAAAAATGGAAGAGCAGCTTCAGGTGTCCATTGAGGATCTGTAATATTACCTACTAAATATAGTTCTTCAGGAGCAAGTAATTCTTCTACAACAAAAGTGAAAGTATTCAAATCAACAGTAATTGTATATTTACCTGCTGAATATCCACTAAGATTAGCCTCTCCATCTTCAATCAAGAAGCCTGGGTTATCAGGATCTTCTCCTATATCTCCATCCCAACCTGTATTGGTAGGTAAGAATTTAAACTCATCACCATCAACAAGATCTAAAGTAATTTCAAATTTATTGAAATCAAGTCTGGTCATTGGTAAAGCATCTTCAGGAGACCATTGTGGATCTGTAATTGAGCCAACCAAAAATAACTCGGTATATTCAACAGTATATGGTGTAAATACAACTGCAATTGTTTGCGTTGTTTCACCACTATTTATTACTCTAATATCCATGCTAGATGCCTTATCAGGATCAATCCCCATAGTATCTAAAAAGAAAGTATTCAACTCTTCAACGGTCATACTAAAGTTAGCACCATCAGAAGTGCCCAGTAAAGTTGGATTTGTAAAATCAGTTCCTGTTTCGGCAATTTCAATATTGTATGTTGAACCTACACTTCCTTCCAGTACACTCCAAGAAATAAACAAGGCAGTATTTGTTAGATTTGTATCATCTAAAACTACAACCGAACCACTTGTTGGAGTTATTATCTGGAATGACTCTACAGCAGGTAATATCTCGAAATTCTCATTAGGATCACAAGAGGTCAAACCTATTGTGAAGATAAAAAGAACAAATATTTTATATATATTTTTCATAATGTTATTTTAATTAATTTTTAACTAATGAATAAGTATAGTCTCTTGGATTACTTAAATCTAAAGTTACTGTATAGTTACCTGCTGAAGGGACTACGATATTATCTCCTCCTTCTTCAAGAGAACCATCAGCTCCCGTATCACCATAATTCAATGCCCAGTCATCATTTGCTCTAAATTTAATTTCATCTGCCGTTAGTTCTAAAGTAACTTTCAAAGTTTGTGTATCCGCGTCATAGATCATATCCTGATCACTATCCCAACCATCAGGAGTTGCAGAACCAATAAGTCCCCAGTTAGTAGCAAAAGTTGAATAAGTTAAAGCCTCAGTATCTGCTTTTACCTGATAATATCCAGCAACATCAGCATTACAATTTGTCTCGCTATTTGCTAGCAATATACCAGTAAATGATCCATCATCTCCCCAGTTATAAGTCCAGTCAAAATTCGCTAAGTCATTAGGGCCAGTAAATTTATAACCACCATCTAACCAAACATATCCTATATAATCTGTTTCACCAAAAGCAGATGCTGCTAATAGTGGTGCAGATGCAGGATCCCAGCCCTGATGATTTCCAGGAACTGAAATTTTTGGTAGATCTGTAGTATAGGGTGTAATATATACTGTAATAGTTCCAGATGTTTGAGGTGTACTACCTAAAGAACCAACGGTTGCAATTACTCTAATATCAATTCCTCCTTCTACAAAAGGTGCTAATCCAGTATTAACTGCTACACCGTTCAATTCACTAATACTCCATGAATAAGCTGTATTAGAAGTTGATCCAGCGACATAAGCATCAGCAAAATCAGTACCTTCCTTTGCAAACTCTATGTTATATGTAATTCCTGTCGGAACTCCATAATCGGCAGGATTCCACGTAAGTGTTAATGCTGTATTTGTTGATTCTTCTTCAGGATTTAATACTTGACTAAATCCTGTTTCAGGTGCAGTTATTTCTCCAGTTCCTTTTTCGGAAATGGTTAATAGTTCCATGTCTTCATTATCACAGGAAGAAACCATAATGATAAAAATTGACAAGAACAATAATTTATATATTTTCTTCATTTTAATTTGTTTTAAAATTAGTAACCAGGGTTTTGGGTTAAATTTGGATTTGCTGACATGTTGTTTGCCGGAATAGGGTAAACATTAAAATGACCTGGTAATGCAATACCACTTGAACTTCCACCTTTCCAAACCCAATTGTAGTTTCCACCTGTAAAAAGACCGAATCGTATCAAATCTTGTCTTCTATGACCTTCCCAGTATAATTCTCTAGATCTTTCATTGATCAAGAAATCTAGAGTTAAATTACCCGATGTTATTGTTGTAGAATTAGCTCTCAATCTCAGCTTGTTTACATATTCCACAGCCTCTTCAAGAGATCCACCTCCACCTCTAACAACAGCTTCAGCATACATTAAATAAACATCTGCTAATCGGAACATTGGGAAATCAGTATTTACAAAAGTAGGATCTTCACCAGGTTCACCTGCTGAGGTAATATTCTTATATTTAGTAATGATATAACCAGAATCTCTATCACCTACATCTGTAATCTCAATTTCTCTACCGGCTGTGATCAAAGTATTTCTTGTATCTTCAAGAGGAACATCGCCATTTAAGAATCTTTCAGCAAATTGCTTTCTAACTCTTAGAGCTCCACCCCAACCTTGCGCTCCAAGATCAGTAGCATTATTTTCTAAACTTCCAACTTCACCGTTGATAATTACAGTAGTAGCACCATAGTTTTCAGTTACAGTACCATCAGAAACCGTTTGGAAAATAATTTCATTCATTCCTGCTTCATTAGAATCATTATCTGCTAAAAAGTTGAAACTATAATCAGATGCTAAAGCATATCCTGAGTTTATAATCTTATTGGTGTAAGTAATACAATCTTTATTTTTATCTCCTTGTCCATAAACCTCTGCATTCAAATACATTTTTGCCAAAATCATCCATGCAACTGCTTTATCTGCTCTTGCATATTCATTTTGTCTTGCTCCCACCAAATCATTTTCAATTGCTAAAAGTTCTGATTCAATAAATGCAAATAATTCAGCCCTTCCATATTCAGGACCCTGATAAGTTCCAACCGGATCATCTTTAGTTACAAAAGCCGCTTTTCCAAATAAGTCCATTAAATGATAATAAGCCATTGCTCTTAATAATCTTGCTTCAGCTCTATAGGCGGCTATATCACCTCCTACAGCACCTGTATGACCTCTTCTTGCAATATTTTCATCAGAAGATTGTCTTAAAAACTCATTGGTCAAAGCAACAGTAAACATTGCTCTACTAAAGAAACCTAACAAAATAGTATTTGTTGATGACCATGTGTTTCTTTGAATTGCCTTAACAGCTCCACCTTCATCATTTTCATATGACCAGATTGGTTCATCGGCAGCTAGATCTTGTAAATACCACCATGTTCTCATATACTGGCTTGTACCTGCATCAATACCCTGTAAGTTGGATGATCCCGGGCCATTACCTGTTAAAGATAAATTTCCATATATACCGGCCAATGCTTGTTTATAAGCAGCTGGGTCAGCATAAAATTCTTCCGCTAAAAATTCATCATCATCTTTTGGTATCACATTTAAATCATCGGTACATGAATTAAAAGATAATAAAATACCAAAAAAGAATAAGATTTTATATATATTTTTTGTGTTCATAATTTCTTTATTTATTAAAATTTAATATTTGCACCTAATAAAAATGTTCTAGGTCTTGGATAGATTGTGTTATCAATACCTCCAAAAATTTCAGGATCTAATCCTGAATAGTTTGTAATTGTAAATACATTTTGTACACCTGTCCATAAACGAATACTTGAAAGGCTTCCTTTTATATCGTTAAAATTGTATCCAAAAGTCAAATTATCCATTTTAAGGAAAGAAGCATTCTCCATATAGTAATCAGAGATCAATACACTTGCTGTTTCATTAAAATTAGATACTAAAACTGAAGTAGGAACATTACCTAAAGCTGTAGTAGCCTGCAAATTATTATACTGTGCTCTGTTAGAGTTAACATTATTATAATTGTAATTACCAATACTTGCTCTCAAATTAAATGCAAAATCAAAATTTTTGTAGTTAAAATTAGATTGAAATCCCATTAAAATATCAGCAGCAGGTTTTTTATAAATGTATCTATCCGCTGTATTTACAATTCCATCCTGGTTGATATCAACATAGGCTCCTTCAACAGGGTTTCCTGCTGTATCATATAATTGTTTGAACACATTAAATGAATATGGAGAAAAACCTTCTTTGTGTACCTGAATTCTTGAACCGGTACCACCTGAAATTCCACCTATTTCAATATCTCTGTCTCCTGCAAGCTCTTCAATTTCAGTTTTGTTTGCACTGATATTATAATTAAGTGTCCATCTAAGGTTTTCTTTATTGATCACATCTGCTCCAATACTAAATTCAATACCTTTAGAAGTGAATTTTCCGATATTTTGCCATCCTACATTACTAAAGTTTGAACCATCCGCAACTGGTACACTAGCCAATAGATCGTTAGATTCTTTTAAATAAACTTCCAAAGAACCAGTTAACAGATCATTGAAAAACCCGTAATCAAAACCTACATTATAAGTAGTAGTTTCTTCCCATTTCAAATCTTCAAAAACAGATTGTGGAATACCTGGTGCTATCGGTGTGTTTCCGAATATATATTGTGCATTTGAATTATGAGTTATATATCTGCCTAAATAAGCATAAGATGCAGCAATATCCTGCTGACCGGTAATACCCCAACCTAAACGTAATTTTAAGGTTGATAAAGTATTTGAATCATTTAAGAAATCTTCTTCACTGATCTTCCATGCAAATGCAGCAGCTGGGAAATTACCCCATCTGTTATCTTCACTAAATCTTGAAGTACCATCTCTTCTGTACGAAAGTGTAAGTAAATACTTATCATTAAATGATAAATTTGTTCTTGCAAAATAACCGATTAGAACAACATCAGGATGTGTATTCACATCAGATTCTCTATCCGGATCCACTAAATTTCCACTATTATAATCTTCTGCTTCAAATTTTTGATAAGAATAACCTGCAGTCACTTCCAATCCAAAATTGTCAAAATCTTTATCATAATTTAAATATGCATCTAACAATCTGTTAGATCTATTACTGGTATAACTACTCTGAGTTCCTAAAAAAGGCTGATTATTACCAGATCTGTATCCATTGATACTCTCTTTTGACCTGTTATAACTACCTCTACCATCTGAGTTATCATATCCTAAGTTAACAACAGCGCTCATTTCAGGTAAAAAATGAAATTTATAATTAACTTCAAAATTTCCGTACAAACGTTTTACATTACTAACATTCTTCACTTGCATTAAGCTTGCAACAGGGTTTCTTGGAGCATTGTTTGGCTCTCCATTGGTATGGTACTCAAAATATCCTCCAAATGGAGAAGTTGGATCATAAACCGGCTGGGTTGGATCAAATATTAGAGCAGAACCTTCAACACCGTCAGCAAATCTGTTATGTTCTTCAGAAAAATTAACATTAAAATTAATTTTTAAATGATCATCTAAAAGACTTGGATTCATAGATAATGAACTTGTTCCTCTTTCAAATTCAGAAGTTTTTCTTAAACCAGGTTGATTGGTATAACCTAATGAAAGTCGGGTTGGAATCGCTCCAAACAAACCGCCTCTCAATGAAATAGAAGCATCTGAAGTGAATTTTTCATCATATATTTCATCCTGCCAATTCGTATTTGCAGATCCTAATTGATCGACACTAATACCAGATTGACCTCCGTCAATTCTATCACCAATTAAATTTCTAAATTCATCAGCACCAAAAATATCAACCTTATCTACTAAGGTTTGGTATCCCATTTGTAAATTTATATCCACCTGAAATGAATCTTTACCTTTTTTTGTAGAAATAATGATCACACCATTGGATGCACGAGATCCATAAATAGCTGTTGCAGATGCATCTTTCAAGATAGAAAATGATTCAATATCATTTGGATTAATAGATGCTAAAATCGATCGGGATCCTCCTGCATTTGAATTAGAAATAGGCAATCCATCAATTACAATTAACGGATCATTCGATGCACCTAATGAAGATCCACCCCTGATTCTAATTGCTGATCCTCCACCCGGAGCACCACTTGTAGTAACATCAACCCCTGCTACACGACCGGTTATCAATCCTGCCGGAGTAGGAATGTTACCCTGGTTAAAGTCTTTTTCTGTAATTGCTGCCACAGATCCTGTTGCATCTTTAATTGTTGTTGTACCATAACCTATCAGTACAACCTCATCTAAAGTATTTTCTTCCGGAACCATCATTATATCAATAGTATTTTCCGTTCCAACAGTTCTTGTAACTGTTGCCATCCCAACAAAACTAAAAAGAAGTACATCTCCTTCTTTTGCTTCAATGGTATAATTACCATCAAAATCTGTTGCAGATCCAGTAGTTGTACCGCTTATCATTACCGATACACCTGGCAGTCCTCCTCCTAGGTCATCTGTTACATTACCCTGAATAATTACATCTTGTGCAGACATTATTAAAGGTAGCAAAAACAAAATCCCAAGGACTAATTGTCTAATTTGTTTCATAAAATAATTTTTAATTGAGTTTAATTAATAATAAAAACTTGCCGTTTTTTATATTTCACCACGCGAAATTATATAATTAACAGTTACTTAACACTATTGTTAATCAGTAATATAACTACGAAAACGTTTTCGTGTTGATAACTTTTTTACGAAAACGTTATAGTAAAACCGCAAAAGTTAGGGTTTCTTTAACTTGAGTATAAATAATTCATAAAAAAATGAAGATTTGGTAATATTTAAGTATGAATCCATTTTACATCCAAAAAAATCACTATTTTTAACCTATTGATTTAACAAATCAATAAGTGCCTTTATATCAATTGATTGCAAAGATTGATAATAACTCAGACGATGAAAGAATTAATGGAGACCACATGAAACAAAAAATTACTTTAAAAAAGATTGCAAAAGAATTTGATGTTTCAATTTCTACTGTTTCCAAAGCCTTAAAAGACAGTCATGAAATTAGTGAAGAACTAAAAGAAAAAATTCAGGCTTTTGCAAAATTTTATCATTATAAGCCCAATAGTTTAGCCCTGAATTTGCGCAACCAAAAAACAAAAACCATCGGAATTATCATTCCTCAGATTATTCACCATTTTTTCACTACAGTTATCAGTGGAATTGAATATGTAGCAAATAAGAATGGATATAATGTAATGATCTGTATGTCCATGGATTCTTATGAAAAAGAAGTTTTGAATATGGATATGCTGGCAAACGGAGTTGTGGATGGTATCATTGTTTCTGTTGCAAAAGAAACAGAAGAAAAAAAAGATTATGCCCACTTTAAAGGTCTTATTAATAATGGAATTCCTCTGGTTTTATTTGATAGGGTTATTGACGAGATCAAATGTAACAAAGTATTAACCAATGATGTGGATGGTGGTTACCTGGCGACAAAACATCTGATAAATATCGGCTGCAAAAGAATTGCTATTCTAACTACACCTGATTTTGTTACCGTTGGAAAATTACGATTAGAAGGATATAAAAATGCTCTTGGTAATAGCAACATGGATTTTGATGAAGAATTGGTGATACAAATCAATGAAGAACATGATATTACAGATCAAATAAAACAATTATTTTCATTAAAGAATCCTCCTGATGGTGTTTTTGCTGTGAATGAGATCTATGCTGCTATTGCCATAAAAACAGCAAATAAAAATGGCTTAAAGATACCCGATGATATTTCTATTTTAGGTTTTACGGATGGTCTGATCTCTCAATATACAACACCATCATTATCTACAGTAGCACAACATGGTTATCATATAGGTCAAAAATCAACAGAACTTTTGCTTAATGAAATAGAATTTCAAGATACTGAATATCAATACCAGACAAAGATCATTGAAACGGATCTGATCATAAGAGAGTCAACAAAAAAATTAAATATTCCCTAATTTTAGGGTTTAGAAAATATATGTGAATACATGATTTTCACTATAACGTTTGCGTAATTTTAATTAAAAAGTATTCTGATATAATTTGAATATTAATTATTTTTATATATTTGTAGTGACCAATTTGGTTATTTCACACTTGCCATTTTCTATACTTCATACATTGAGTAAAATTTGATTTTTACTTAATTCAATATTTTATTTATCCTAATTGATATAATAGCATCACAAATAAAATGGTTTGCTAATTGTCAATATCTAAATTACAGTAGCATGGAAAAAAGAAAACTCAGTTTTTGGGAGATTTGGAACTTAAGTTTTGGATTTCTTGGAATTCAAATGGGCTTTGCCCTGCAAAATGCAAATGCCAGTAGAGTATTACAAATTTTTGGTGCAGATGTCCATGAACTTTCATGGTTTTGGATCGTTGCTCCATTAACAGGTTTAATTGTTCAACCTATCATTGGCCATTATAGTGATCAGACCTGGACTAGATTAGGAAGAAGACGCCCTTATTTTTTATTCGGAGCCGTTATGGCTTCTATCGGATTGGTTTTAATGCCAAATTCTGATATGTTTACTGCATTTATGCCAACACTTTGGGTAGGTGCCGGAATGTTAATGATCATGGATGCTTCCTTTAACATTGCCATGGAGCCTTTTAGAGCTTTGGTTGCTGATGTTTTGCCTAGTGACCAACGTACCCTAGGTTTTAGTGTACAAACCATTTTAATTGGAATTGGAGCTGTTATTGGTTCATGGTTGCCCTATGTGTTAACCAACTGGTTTGGAATTGCGAATACGGCTGAACCGGGAAAAGTTCCTTTAAGTTTAATGCTGTCATTTATTATTGGTGCCATTGTTTTGATCATAAGTATTTTGATCACAGTGTTTACCACCAAAGAATATTCACCCGAAGAAATGGCCCTGATCAATGGAGCTGAAGAAGAAGAATCATTTGAAGAATCAAGCATATGGAATATTTTTACCGATTTTAAGAATATGCCTCAAACTATGCGACAATTAAGCTGGGTCCAGTTTTTTTCATGGTTTGGTTTATTTGGTATGTGGGTTTTTTCCACACCTGCAATTGCGCATCATGTTTATGGTCTGGCATTAGATGATACACAAAGTAGTACTTACCAAAATGCAGGAGACTGGGTAGGAATTCTATTTGGAATTTACAATGCAGTATCTGCTGTTTATGCCTTTTTCTTACCTGCCATCGCAAAAAAAGTTGGACGGAAAAAAACCCATTCCATTTCACTTGTAATTGGTGGACTTGGTTTGATCTCTATGTATTTTGCTCCAAATGAAAACTGGTTGATCTTATCCATGCTAGGAGTAGGAATTGCCTGGGCAAGTATCCTGGCAATGCCTTACGCAATCCTGGCCGGATCTATTCCGCCAAGAAAAATGGGAGTTTATATGGGTATCTTCAATTTCTTTATTGTAATACCCCAAATTATCAATGCCCTTATCGGAGGTCCGATGGTTAAATATTTATATGGCGATAATCCTATGTGGGCTCTTGTTGTAAGTGGAGTTTCCTTTTTAATTGCAGCGGCATTGGTATCAAAAGTAGATGATGTAGATGATACTGTTTTAACAAAATAAAAAAAATATGAAAGTATTAATATTCGATCTAGACGGGGTAATAGTTGATACAGCCAAGTATCACTATTTAGCATGGAGAGACCTTGCTAATGACCTGGGATTTGATTTTACAGAAAAACAAAATGAACTTTTAAAAGGAGTTAGCAGAGTAAGATCCTTAGAAATTTTATTAAATATTGGCAAGATAGAATTATCCGATAAGAAAAAAGAAGAGCTCCTCGTTGTTAAGAATGTAGAGTATCTGGAGTATGTAAATAAGATGACTTCCGAAGAGATCCTTCCTGGTATTGAAGAATTATTGAATTTCCTTGAAAAGGAAAAAATTCCTTTTGCCCTTGGATCTGCAAGTAAAAATGCTCCTTTGATCTTGAAAAAAGTTAAACTTTATGACAAGTTTGCTGCAATTGTAGATGGCAATGATGTTTCTAAAGCAAAACCAAACCCTGAAGTATTTTTAATTGCTGCAAAAAAATTGAATACAAATCCTAAAGATTGCATTGTAATTGAAGATGCTTTAGCTGGAATTCAGGCAGCTAATAATGCCGGAATGACAAGTGTTGCCATTGGTGATAAAGAATTATTGCATGAAGCAGATCACAATTTATCAAATACAAATGAATTATCGATCGATTTTATCAAAAAAATGATTGACTAAAATAATGATCCAAACGGATCATATTCCGCAAAAGCGGGGAAAAGTATTAGTAGGGATCCCGCTAAAAATCGAGATTAGTTCAACTTACATTTTTGAGTTCGTTTTAAAAACTTCTCAAAATTGAGTTTCACTAAAAAAATTAAACTATGAATCAGAATTATATCATACCAAATGAATGGTCCATTATTGAAGAAGGTTTCGATAAAGAAAGTGTAACCGCTTCCGAAAGTATCTTTAGTATTGGCAATGGTGCCATGGGACAACGCGCCAATTTTGAAGAAGATTACAGTGGAGAAACTTTTCAGGGGAGCTATGTTGGAGGCGTTTACTACCCTGATAAAACACGTGTAGGCTGGTGGAAAAATGGATACCCTGAATATTTTGCCAAGGTTTTAAATGCTCCAAACTGGATTGGCATTAACGTAAATATAAACGGTGAAGCTTTAGATCTGAATACCTGTAAGGTTTCTGGTTTTAAGCGGGAACTAAATATGAAGCATGGTTTGTTGCATAGATCTTTTATTGCTGAATTAAAGGGAGGAAAACAGATAAAAGTAAATGCAACTCGTTTTTTGAGTATAGATTTTAATGAAGTTGGCGCTATAAAATACAGTGTTACTCCAATCAATTTCACAGGAGAAATTGAATTTATTCCATACTTAGATGCTGGTATCGTTAATGAGGATTCTAATTATGATGAGTTCTTTTGGGAAATATTACAGGTCGAAGAAGAAAAAAATGAAGCTTATATCTTATCAAAAACACTAAAAACTGAGTTTCATGTTTGTACTGGTATGCGAATGACGCTAAGTTTAAATGATGATGATATCCATTTAGAGAAGGAAGTTGAAAAGAGTGAAAAAAAGATTGCTTTTAAGTATAAAACAGAAGTTGATCAGGGGGATACTTTTACCATATATAAATATGGGGGTTATTCACAATCTATGAATCATGCAAATGAAGAATTGATCTTTGCATGTGAAAAAGAATTACAAAAAGCATCCATCATAGGTTTTGAAGTATTATTACAAAAACAAAAGGATGCTTGGGAAAAGATATGGGAAACTTCTGATATTGTAATTGAAGGAGATATCAAGGCACAACAGGCAATCCGATTTAATATTTTTCAGTTGAATCAAACTTATTCAGGTGAAGATTCCAGATTGAATATTGGTCCAAAAGGATTTACCGGTGAAAAATATGGTGGAAGTACTTATTGGGATACCGAAGCATATTGTATACCATTTTACATGAGTACCAAAGATAAATCAACCGCAAAAAATCTGTTACTTTATCGATATAATCAACTGGACAGAGCAATAGAAAATGCGGAGAAATTAGGTTTTAAAAACGGCGCTGCACTTTACCCTATGGTAACCATGAATGGTGAAGAATGCCATAACGAATGGGAAATAACTTTCGAAGAGATCCATCGTAACGGAGCCATGATCTATGCCATTGACAACTATGTAAATTATACAGGAGATTATGATTATATTCCAGCATTTGGAATGGAAGTGATAATAGCAGTTGCACGTTTTTGGCAACAAAGAGCTACCTTCTCAAAGGCTAAAGATCAATATGTTATTTTAGGAGTTACCGGGCCTAATGAATATGAAAACAATGTAAATAATAATTTCTATACCAATTATTTAGCAAAATGGTGTTTAGAATTTGCTTTGAAGAATTTAGATATTTTAAAAGAAAAATATCAGGCTGATCTCGAAAGAATTATTGCAAAAACCAACCTAAATCAATTAGAACTTGACCAATGGAAAGAAGTATCTGAAAAAATGTACTTTCCATACAGTAAAGAACACAATGTTTATTTACAACAAGATGGTTTTTTAGATAAACAACTGATTCCAACTTCTGAGTTGCCAAGATCAGAAAGACCGATCAACCAAAAATGGTCATGGGACAGGATTTTACGTTCCGTTTACATCAAACAGGCAGATGTATTGCAGGGATTATACTTTTTTGAAAATAAATTTGATGATAAGATAATTGAAGATCACTTCGATTTTTATGAGCCATTTACTGTTCACGAATCTTCTTTATCACCATGTGTTCATTCCATTTTAGCTTGTAAAATTGACAGAATGGAAAAAGCTTATGAAATGTATTTGCGAACTGCACGATTAGACCTGGATGATTACAATAATGAAGTGCATGAAGGTTTACATATTACAAGTATGGCAGGGACCTGGCTTTCTATTGTACAAGGGTTTGGGGGAATGCGAAATTTTGATGATAAACTTTCTTTTGCTCCTCAAATACCAAAAAAATGGAAATCGTATTCTTTTAATATTAATTATAGAGGAGCTATATTAAAAATGTATAAAGATCATGAAGGATGTAAGTTTACAAACGAATCAGAGGCTTCTGTTGATATTTTGGTTCATGGTGAGAAAGTAACAGTATCACCTAATGAGTTGGCAGCTTTATAAACTAACGATTATAACCAATTTAAATATGAAAAAAACAATAGTATTGTTTTCTGTTTTTTATACTTTTATGATAAATGCACAAGAAATTAAGAAAATAGAACCGCCAAATTGGTGGGTTGGGATGAACAACCCTAAACTTCAATTGATGGTTTATGGTAAGAATATTGCAGATAAGAGTATAGAGATCTCAGACAAAAATATTATACTGGAAAACCTCTCAAAAGCCGATAATCCAAACTATGTGTTTATTAATCTGGATTTAAGCAATATCAAAAAATCTCAAAAGTTCGATATTCTTTTCAAGGGAAATTCCAAAGATCTTATCTATACTTATGAATTGAAACAAAGAGATTCCAACTCTGAAAATAGAATTGGTTTTAACAGTTCGGATGTGATCTATTTAATTACACCCGATCGTTTTGCCAATGGAAATCCTG
Source organism: Flavobacteriaceae bacterium (assembly GCA_029939235.1). Classification (GTDB taxonomy): domain Bacteria; phylum Bacteroidota; class Bacteroidia; order Flavobacteriales; family Flavobacteriaceae; genus Lutimonas. The sequence goes on along the minus strand of JAOZTG010000022.1, from coordinate 15,051 downwards.
CAAATGATATCCATAAAGAAATGAAAGAAAAAACTATCAACCGTAAGGATGATTATGGCAGACATGGTGGTGATATTAAAGGAATTACAGATCATCTTGATTATATTTATGACATGGGATTTACAACTATCTGGCCAACTCCGGTTTTAACAAATGATATGCCTCAAAGTTCGTATCATGGCTATGCAATGACAGATTTTTATCAGGTGGACCCCCGATTTGGAACCTTAGAAGAATATAAAGAGCTTTCAAAAAAGGCAAAAGATAAAGGTATTAAATTGATCATGGATCAGGTTGCAAATCATTGTGGCAGTGAACATTGGTGGATGAAAGATCTTCCTTTTGCAGACTGGGTCAATTATCCGGATGGAGTTTCATCAGAAAATTTAACCGTTACAAATCACCGTCGAACTGTTAATCAGGATTTATATGCCTCTAAATATGATAAGAAGTTGATGTCAAAAGGATGGTTTGTAACCGCCATGCCCGATCTAAATCAACAAAATCCATTTATGGCCAACTATATTAATCAAAACAGTATCTGGTGGATTGAAACTTTAGATCTTGGAGGAATAAGGCAAGATACTTACCCTTATTCCGATAAGGTATTTATGTCAAACTGGGCTGGTGCAATCATGCACGAATATCCTAACTTTAGTATTGTTGGTGAAGAATGGAGTTATAACCCTCTTTTGGTTGGTTATTGGCAACAAGGATCAAAAAATAAAGATGGTTACGAATCTCATCTAAGATCAACCATGGATTTTCCTATGCAAAAAGCTATTGTTGATGGCTTAAATGAAGAAGAATCATGGGACACAGGGTTAATAAAAATGTATGAAGGTCTGGCCAATGATTTTGGATATTCAAAACCAAAAGATATCATGGGATTTTTAGATAATCATGATAAAGACAGGGTCTTTACAGAATTCAACAAAAATGTCACTTTAAACAAAATGGCTCTAAGTTATTTGCTGATACTTCCCAGAATTTCTCAAATTTATTATGGTACGGAGATCTTATTAGAAAATTCTAAAAAACTAGGGGATCATGGTTTGATTAGATCAGATTTTCCAGGAGGTTGGAAAGGAGATAAAGTCAACGGCTTTACCGGAAAAGGATTGACAAAGGCTCAAAAGGGAATGAAATCCTTTTTACAAAAAACACTTAATTACCGTAAAACAAGTATAGCAATTCACCGTGGAGAAACAATTCACTTTGCACCTGAAAATGGTATTTATGTCCTTTTTAGAAAAATGAAAGAGGAAGTTGTTGTACTCATCCTTAATAAAAATAAATCTGCCATAAGTTTAGATCTGAATAGATTTAAAGAAATTGGAATGGATGGTAAAATATTAAAAAATATTATTACTGGAGATGAATTTATCTGGAAAGAGCAAATGAAATTTAATTCAAAAGGAGTTACGATTCTTACAACTAAACTTTAACAGTAAAATGAAGATTAGTTATACCTATATTTTATTTCTGCTATTTACTTCAACGTTTTATGCGCAAGCTACCTTTGTAATAGATAATCTTCCTGTAAAAACGTCAACAAATGCTAAAATTTATATTTCAGGTGATTTTGAAGGCTGGTCGGGTGGACAAGAAAATTATAAGTTAAAAAAAATAGGTAATAGATATTTGATTACGCTTCCTAAAACTTCTAAAACAATTAATTTCAAGTTTACAAAAGGTAATTGGAATACTGTTGAAACAGATAAAAATGGAAAAAATCTGGAAAACAGAAATTATACTTTTGACAAGAAAAATGATACTGTAAAAATCAATATTAAGAACTGGTCGAACAGTTCTGTAAAAAAATCAACTGCTTCTAAAAATGTATCTGTTTTATCTAATGATTTTTATATACCACAACTAAACAGAAAACGCAAAATATGGTTGTATCTGCCACCTGATTATCACACTTCTCAAAAGAAATATCCTGTGATCTATATGCATGACGGACAAAATTTATTTGATGAAAAAACTTCCTTTTCTGGGGAATGGGGAGTAGATGAAACTTTAAACCAAATTTTTGAAGAAAAAGGGGTGGGTATTATTGTTATTGGAATAGATAATGGTGGAGATAAAAGATTAGACGAATATTCTCCCTGGAAAAACATTAAATATGGAGGTGGAGAAGGTGATGCATATGTGGATTTTATTGTAAAAACTTTGAAACCATATGTAGATAATAAGTTCAGAACCAGATTAGATAAAAGTAATACAGCAATTTTTGGTAGCTCCATGGGAGGATTGATCTCCTTTTATGCAACTTTAAAATATCCTGATATTTTTGGTAAAAGTGGTGTGTTTTCTCCTTCCTTTTGGTTTTCTGAACAGAGTTTTGTCTTTACAAAATCAAAAAATAATTTAAATCATAACAAAATATACTTTTTGGCTGGAGATAAAGAAGGTGACAATGTTGCATTTAATGAAATAACCCAAACGGTAAAAGATATAAATTCAGTAATTACTATTTTAAAAAAACAAGGGTTTGATTCCAAAAACATCAAAGAAACAGTTGTTCAAGGTGGCAAACACAATGAAAAAATGTGGAGAGAAAATTTTAAAAATGCTGTATTATGGTTGTTTACTCTCTAAATCTCCTGAAGGAGACTTATCAATTCCCTTTTAATAACTATCGAAATAAAATGGGATTTTGAA
>JAOZTG010000022.1:7427-12281 GCA_029939235.1 Flavobacteriaceae bacterium | reverse complement strand
TAGACCAAACAAAAATATAAAACAAACCATTTAAATTAAATTATAATGATTAAATCAATTTTGAAAAATATAATCACTTTGAAACCCTTGCGAAATATATTTAGGAGTCCAACAGTTAAATCATTTATTTTTTTATTTTCATTCATTTTATTCTTTAGTTGTGAAAAAACACCTAAAAATGAAATTATTGAATCAAATATCATTCAAAAAACTCCTTTTATCTGGGGAAATGCTACTGTTTATTTTTTATTGACAGATCGTTTCAACAATGGAAATACCCAAAATGATATAAATTTTGATCGCACAAATAAAACAGCAAAATTAAGAGGATTTAAGGGTGGTGATATTAAAGGGATCACAAAAAAGATTGAAGAAGGATATTTTTCTAATCTGGGCGTTAATGCTATTTGGTTTACACCTATTGTTGAACAGATCCACGGAAGTGTAGATGAAGGAACAGGTAATACCTATGGTTATCATGGGTATTGGGCCAAAGACTGGACTGCTTTAGATCCTAATTTTGGTACTGAGGAAGAACTGAAAGAATTAGTTGAAAAAGCACATCAAAATGGCATTCGAATTGTCTTAGATGGTGTGATCAATCATACCGGTCCGGTAACAGAAATCGATCCTGTTTGGCCGGATAATTGGGTACGAACCAAACCTCCATGTGATTATAAAAATTATAAAGGGACAACTGCCTGTACACTTGTAGAAAACTTACCGGATATACTTACCGAAAGCAATGAAGAGGTTGAAATTCCAATATCATTGGCTGAAAAATGGAAATCGGAAGGACGATATGAACAAGAAGTAAAAGAGTTAAATGCATTTTTTAAGCGTACAGGATATCCAAGAACTCCCCACCATTATATTATCAAATGGTTAACCGATTATATTTCAGAATTTGGAATTGATGGCTATAGAGCTGATACTGTAAAGCATCTGGAAGAATCAGTCTGGGCAGAGTTTGATGATCAATGTGATTTTGCTTTTTCGGAATGGAAAAAGAATAATCCTGATAAAGTTTTAGATAATAATGGTTTTTACCTTGTTGGGGAAGTTTATGGTTATGGAATAAGTTCTGAGAATATCTATGATTTTGGTGATAAAAAAGTAGATTACTTTAAAAATGGTTTTAATAGTTTGATCAATTTCGAATTCAAATATGACGCTCAAAAAGAATTTGAATTCATCTTTTCAAAATACAATGAAAAACTTCAAGGTAGATCAAAGTATTTTGACGTTTTAAATTATTTAACTTCTCATGATGATGGGAGTCCGTTTGATAAAGAAAGAAAGAAAAGTTATGAATCTGCTACAAAATTGTTGTTGTCTCCCGGTGCTGCACAAATCTATTATGGAGATGAATCTGCAAGATCATTGATCATTGAAGGCACAGAAGGTGATGCGACTTTGCGCTCATTTATGAATTGGAATGAAATTAACTCTGATAAAAACACACAGAATATATTATTACATTGGCAAAAAATTGGTCAATTTAGAAATAATCATCTTGCTATTGGAGCAGGAGTTCATAAAATGATCTCAAAATCACCTTATACTTTTAGCAGAATCTATGCTAAAGGTGATTTTTCTGACAAAGTGATCATTGGATTAGATATGAAAAATGGCGAGAAAAAAATGGATGTTTCCTCTGTTTTTAAAGATGGGGATATTTTGATAGATAAATATTCCGATAAGGAAATCACTGTAAGAAAAGGAAGTGTTCAATTAAATACTCCTTTCAAAATCGTTTTACTGGAGAAGAAATAAAATTATGAAAAAAATAATTTACAGCTTTTTAATTATATTACTGGTTACTAATTGTGCAGAAGAAAAAGCAATAGAAACAAAACCTGCAGAAGAAAAAAGGGAACAGAAAAAAGTTATCTATCAGGTTTTTACACGTTTGTTTGGAAATGAAAACACAACCAACAAACCCTGGGGAACTCTGGAAGAAAATGGGGTTGGAAAATTCGATGGTTTTACGGATAAAGCACTGTTGGAGATCAAAGATCTGGGAGTGACACATATTTGGTATACAGGAGTTTTGCATCATGCCATGGTTACAGATTACACAAAATACGGAATCTCAAATGATGATCCTGACGTTATAAAAGGACGTGCAGGCTCGCCTTACGCAGTAAAAGATTATTATCAGGTTGACCCTGACCTTGCAATTGATCCGGCAAATCGGATGAAGGAATTTGAGCAGTTAATTGACCGTACACATAAAAACGGTTTGAAGGTAATTATTGATATTATTCCAAATCACATTGCCCGCGCATACGAAGGCAAAAATAATCCAAAAGGAATACATGATTTTGGTGCAAAAGATGATAAAACAAAGGCTTACAGCCGTGATAATAATTTTTATTATATCGTTGGTGAAGATTTTAAAGTTCCGGTATGGCAAAATGATTACAAACCTTTAGGTGGTGAAAAAAATCCTTTAGCTGATGGTAAATTCGATGAAAAACCTGCAAAATGGACAGGTAACGGATCTCGTTTAGCACAACCAAATTTACATGACTGGTATGAAACCGTTAAAATAAATTATGGTATTAAACCTGATGGCACAAAGGATTTTGATGTTTTACCTGATGGATTCGATAAGAAAGATTATAAAGCTCATGTAGCATTTTGGCAAGATAAAATTGTTCCTGATTCCTGGATCAAGTTTAAAGATATTGCATTATTCTGGTTAGAAAAAGGAGTGGATGGATTTCGGTTTGATATGGCAGAAATGGTTCCGGTTGAATTTTGGAGTTATATGAACACAACGATTAAAACCAAATACCCAAATACTTTATTGCTTGCCGAAGTATATAATCCGTCACTTTACAGAGATTATATTCACAAAGGGAAAATGGATTATTTATATGACAAAGTTGCATTGTATGATACCATTAAACATATTGTGCAAGATCATGGATTGACTGATAATCTTCCGAAAATTCAGGAAGATCTGGCAGATATAGAACATCATATGCTTCATTTTTTAGAAAATCATGATGAACAACGTATAGCAAGTCCTGATTTTGCAGGATCAGCAGAAAAAGGGAAACCTGCCATGGTTGTTTCTGCTTTGATAAGTACATCGCCAACATTGATCTATTTCGGACAAGAAGTGGGAGAGCCCGGCAATGAGGATGCTGGTTATGGCAAGCCAACCCGTACCTCTATTTTTGATTATATCGGAGTACCTCATCACCAAAGGTGGATGAATGATAAAAAATTTGATGGTGGACAATTGTCTAACAATGAAAAAGAACTACGCGATTTTTACAAACGGTTATTGAATTTTACAATACATAGTAGTGCTCTTATGGGTTCATATAAAGAAATCCATAACTATAATCGCACCAATTCTAGCAATTATAATCATAGGGTCTTTTCTTTTGTAAGGTGGAGTGAAAGTGAAAAACTTATCATTATCTCAAACTTTGATACAAAGGAAAGCTACGAATTTGATTTGATTATTCCCGATACTGTGATAAATACATGGAAACTAAAAAAAGGTAATCATCTATTTAATGAGCAGTTGTATGGCAAAATCTCAACTACTTTAAAAGTGGCAAATGATAGGTCTTTAATGAAAATAAAGATTGCCCCTTTAGAATCTCTTATTTTAAAGCTTCAAAATTATTAAAGTATGATGAAAAGTGTAATCGCTAATTATATAAGGAAATTTATAATCTTAGCCATATTACTTAATTTATTAAGTTGTTCTTCTCAAAATGAGTCAACTCAACCTCCGGATCCATTACCTGAAAAACCTCCTGCATTTTATTACGGGGCAGATTTATCATATGTAAACGAAATGGAAGATTGCGGAGCAATATACAAGGATGAAAACAATGTTACCAAAGACCCCTATAAAATTTTTAAGGATGCAGGTGCCAACTTAGTTCGTTTACGACTATGGCATAATCCAGCCTGGACTAATTATTCAAACTATGAAGATGTAAAAAAATCCATTCGAAGAGCAAAAGAAGCAGGGATGAATGTATTACTTGATTTTCACTATTCAGATACATGGGCAGATCCTTCACAACAAAAAATTCCATTGGCCTGGGAAAGTGAATTTAGTAATAAAGAAGTTTTGGGAGAATTGCTTTATAATTATACATATGAAACATTGAACAATTTGGCAATTGCAAATCTGTTACCTGAAATTGTTCAAATAGGCAACGAAATAAATCCAATGATTTTACAAAAAGATGTTTTAGAATGGCCTATAGACTGGGACAGAAATGCTTATTTATTAAATAAAGGAATTAAAGCAGTGAGAGATATCTCAAAAACTCAAAACAAAAAAATGGAAATTATGCTTCATATTGCTCAGCCCGAAAACGGTTTATGGTGGTTTGAACAAGCAACTAAAAATGGAGTTACAGATTTTGATTGGATAGGATTGTCTTATTATCCAAAGTGGTCTGAGTATACATTGGATAATGTTTCTGTTCCATTCCGAACCTTAATAAATACATACGGTAAAAAATTGATGGTAGTTGAAACAGCCTATCCTTTCACTTTAATTAATATTGATGAAGCAAACAATATTCTTGATAGCAATGCTTTAATTGATGGCTACCCCGCCACAGAGCAAGGGCAATTAAACTATTTAAATAAATTACAAGAGATTATTGAAAAATCCGGTGGCAAAGGGCTTGTATATTGGGAGCCTGCCTGGGTTTCTACGGGTTGCAGTACTCTTTGGGGAAAGGGCTCTCACTGGGACAATGCTACTTTATTTGATCATGATAAAAAAGCAAATTTAGGAATGCGATTTTTTAATAAATCTAAAGACTAAAGAACGAAAGCACCATAAATTGTTTTTTTAAATAG
>JAOZTG010000022.1:0-7327 GCA_029939235.1 Flavobacteriaceae bacterium | reverse complement strand
CTAAATAGTAGAAAGAGGTCGTGACAAGCGACCTCTTTCTCTATCAATTTAAATAAAAAAAGGGATAAGTAATTAAACAGATAGTTTACGTATTGCTGATCAATAATTTTTGCTTGTGCTCTTTCATTATTTCTTTGATCATTCTATATATTTTCTTCTTCACGTACTTATAATTTAAGTGAAAAGTCTCGAAATCTTTTAAAATGATTCGATGTCCATTCACTACATCTTTTTTTCCGGATAGTTGTAAACTTTCAAGCAAAGTTGCTACTTGTTTATTATGGGTTTGGATCTCATCTTCTAATTCATTCCCCATCTTTTCAACATCATTCAATTTTTGAATTAGTTTTTTAGTAGGTTCAAATAACTCTTTTGAACTTAAATCCAAAAAATATGAACTCAACAAATGTTCTAAAAAAATGTGTTCATCATGGACAAAATCTAATTCATTCAACCATGTAATATTTTGCTCATGAAGTTTAAATAATTTTTTTTCGAATTTTTTTTTCTTTTCTGATTTCATTGGAAAAAGTTTTTAAATTAAACATTGATTCTTCTTTGAGAAATATTCTCTGCCTGTTATTAACAGGCAGAGAATAAAATGTGAGGGGACTAAGAAATTTCAATTATTCTTTTACGGGTTATTTCATCTTCGTGGAGTTTGGCCAATTTCAACTTTAAAATACCATCTTTGTATTTTGCATTGATATTATCCTCATCATTCACATTATCCGGTAAGGTAAAGGAACGTGAAAATGAGTTATAACTAAATTCTTTTCGAGTGAAATCCTCTTCTTTTTCTTCCTTTTCTACTTTTTTTTCTGCAGAAATATGAAGTATTCCATTTTCAATGATAATCTCAAAATCTTTCTTATTGAATCCGGGGGCAGCAAGATCAATTTCAAAGTTATCATCATTCTCTTTGATATTCATTGCCGGCATCCAGTTATCATCTCTAAAAAAGTCACTGGTATGTAATCTGTCTGTGCCTAAAAGGTCGGTGAACATATTATCATACCAAGGTAAACGGTGTTTTTTGAATTTTACAACTGTCATGACACGATAATTTAAATTAATATTTATTTACAACACTCAAAGTTAGTTTTTGAAAACATAACTTTCAATGACCACGATCAGTAAAAATAATGATTGTGATCAATAAAATATGAAAAAGGCCATCTATCCAAATGACCTTTTTTGAATAAGTAGAACTTAAAGAAAATTTCCTTTTTCATCTGTTTTTACTCTCATTTTTTTATCCCCATTTGAAAGTCTGATTTTATATACATGGGATGTACCTTTATCTTTATGATAATTAACTTTGTACACGTCATCATACATTGCCCACCCTGAAAATCGTTTAGAAACAGAATTTGTAACCGCACTTGGAAGTCTAACATTTTTAAATTTTTCAATAGTTCTTACAAGTTTACCGTTTTTATCATAAGCAGCAACTATATGACCATCAGGGATGTAAAAATTAACTGAATAAAAATCATACTCATCCAAATAGTACTCTGATCCCTTTACATCGAAATTTGCAACTTCTCGTTCAAGCTGTTTCACATTTATTGGGGCTGCTGCATTACCAACACTATTTAAATACTTATAATTCATATAGTGAACTTCAACTTCAGGTAACATACCGTCATTAATAACCTGCGCATTTAATTGGGAGGTCAATCCAAATTGGAGGGTCAGTCCAAAAACAAACAAACCTAATAATACTTTTTTCATCATAAAAAGGTTTTAAATTAATACTCCTCTGAATCAAATAACAGATCCAAACGTTTTACTCCATGTAAATGTAAAACCAAAAAAGTTAGGATGCAATGACCGTCATCAGCAAAAAGACTGATTGTTATCATGTTAGGCATAAAAAAAGAACAGGAGGTGACTACCTCCTGTTCCTTAGGTGTGATCTTTTCTAAACCCTTTAACTGTTCTTCCCTCCCCTTTCGGTTCAAGTGAACTCTTTCAAAACTTTTAGATTACACCACTCCTATCGATTGAACTCAATCATCTTCTCGTTCAATCTATATTCTCCACAATTTGTACTTCTACAACCATTGCTTCTAAATATGGTGTAAAGATAATTAGGTCAGAATTACAAAACAATGACGACGGTCAATGAAAACGATGATTGTTATCAATAAAAATATTGTTTTTTATACCTGCACCCAGCCATATGCCTGATTTAACAAAACAATTCCAATGATAAAAAACAAGAACATCATAAATTGAAACCATTTAAAATCAACTCTTTCCACCCATTTCAACGCTACATTCGGAAATGAAAAATGAACAACCCCTTTTATAAAAGAAAACCATCCGAAAAGAGTGATCATTAAACGCCAGTCTGCAACCCATAAATTATGCGCAACAATGCTTAATAAACCAAATGAAATGGCTATAATAGAGATGATCATTGTAAATTTTTCATCTTTTGCAAAATCAAAAAGTTGCTTTATTCGTTTTGGATAAAAAATAAACAAACTAAAAAATGTTATTAAATACCAACCCCAAAACTTAGCTAAAAAAACAGATACTTCCATAATTTACTATTTATTTTTATGTAATACCAACAATGGAATCTTTGTATGAAAACTAAGATCCTCTACTTTTGGTTTGAAAAACAATCGTTGAAAAATATTATAGTGTTTGGCAATGATGGCGATCATGTCAATATCACCTCTGCTTTGTGTAAAACAATGCACTGCAGATTCAAAATCAGTATTCGTTAAAGTATGAAAGCTATAATTCAAATCATCAAAATATCTAATCAGATCCTTTTTATTTACTTTTTGTTCTTCATCAAGTGATTCTTCATTTTGAACATGTAAAATCCTGATTTTTGAACTGTTTTGAATTACCATCTTTCTTAAAATATCTAATTCACCTTCATTGTAAAGCAATCTAAAATCAGTTGGAAAAACAATTTCTTTTGGAATTTTAAATGTTGCCTGATTAGGAACTGCCAATACATTACAATCCGTTTTCATAATAACATCTCCTGTATTTGATCCCATAAAGATCTCTTTGGCTCCGGTAGCTCCTTTCGTACCCATGATAATTAGATCAATATGATATTCTTCAATTGTTTGCTTGATTGAATTGACAAACAAATTATAATCACTCAATAATTTAAATTCGTGATTAGAACTAAATTTAATCTTTTTAGAAACTGCTTTCAATTCTTTTTGAGACGATTTAAATAACACATCTTCAAGTACTTGTAGCTTTTGTACATTATAATTCATTAATTCATCATTGTCTACATAAGGAACCCGAAAAGTATTTAATAAATAAAAAGTACACTCCTCATTTTTCAATAATTCTACTCCGTATTGAATGGCATTTAAAGAATTTAAGGAAAAATCGGTTGGAAGCAAAATATTTTTCATAATCCTGAAATTTATATATTATGGCTAAATTTAACAAATTCAAATGTCTAATCCATTGACCACCGTCATCGAATTCAATGATCCTGATCAACTTTACCTTATATTTTTTAGTTTTTGAGCGTCTAATATTTTAATAGTATTTCTACCTGTTTTAATCACCCCTTCTTCTTTAAATTCTGCAAGAGCTCTGATAAGTGTTTCCTTTGCAATACCTATCAAACTTGCCAGATCATATCTTGAGATTTCAATTTTATTCTTTTTACTTTTAGTTTTTAACATCAAAATAGATTCTGCTGTTTTCTTTCTAACAGAATCATAGGCCATATGAATCAAACTCTCTTTCAGACTATTAGTGTTTTCAGTAAGAATATCCAAAAAATTAATGGCTATTTGTGGGTTTTGTCTTATCAGATCATAAAGCTCTTTTTTACCTATTTTCAATAATTTACTCTCTTTTATAGTAACAGCATTTTCATTGTACGGCACATTTTCACTAAGTGATGTAAAGCCAAAAAAATCATGTTTTTCAAAAAGACCAGTTATCAATTCCTTTCCTTCTTCATGGGTACTGTATGTTTTTACCTCACCACTGATAATGTAAAAAATAAAATTGCTGCTGTTTCCTTTGCAGTAAATTGTTTTACCTTTTTTAAATGAATATTTATCTTTGTCTTTAAAAGCTTTTTCCAGATCCTCAAAATGGATTTTTTTAATAATTTCAACGTTTTCTTTACTTGATTTCTTTTTGAAAACATCATTTCTTTTTAATCTGCACTCAATAGCACTTAATAATTCTGATTCTTCAAAAGGTTTAGTTATATAGTCACTTGCACCAAGATCCATCCCTTTTCTTACATCTGAATGATTGGTTTTTGCACTCATAAAAATAAAAGGTGTTTTTTGCAGTTCTTTGGTTCGCATCATTATTTGCAATACGCCGTAACCATCCAACTCAGGCATTAAAATATCACATATAATCAAATCAGGTTGATATGACTTTGCTTTCAATATGCCATCTTTACCATTATCAGAAACCAAAACATTATAATTTGCCAGTTTTAATATTTCAGCAGTGTTTTCTCTAACAATCGCATCATCTTCAATAAATAATATCTTTTTTTTCACAAGTGTAATATTAAGTTAATTCAAACCAGGTTTCAATGGTAATTTAACTGTAAAAGTTGTTCCCTTATTTTCTTTACTCTTAAAGTGAATTGTACCACCAAACTTTTCAATATGATGTTTTACAATATTTAGTCCGATTCCGGTGCCCTGAAAATGAATTGCATTTTTCGCTCTATAAAATCGTTCAAAAACATGTTTTTGATCTTGTTCCGGAATTCCTATTCCTCGATCTTTAATTTTAATTTTTAAAAATGTACCGACATGAAGGTTAACTTTGATTCTGGAATTTTCAGAAGAATATTTAATTGCATTGTACAAAATATTCCTAAAAATGATCTCTATAATATTTTTATCTAAAAAGACCTCTACATCTTCATTGTCTGTCTGATATAAAATTGTTTGTCCTTTTTTTAAAATTGGCTTTGTATTGAGGATAGTTTTATCCAAAAATTCAGAAAACAAAAATTTAGAATAATGATAGCTTATCTTTTGATTTTCTGTTTTTTCTAAAAATAAAAAATCGTCCAGCACTGCATTTAATTGCTTAACCAGCTTTTTAATAGTAAGTGTGTGATCCTTTATTTTTTGTTTTGGATGCTCTTGGTTATATTTTTCAATTAAAATAGCAGATGAATAAACTCCACTTAACGGAGTTTTAAACTCATGAGATGCTAAGGACAAAAACTTTGTTTTTAAAATGCTTAATTCCCTCTCTTTTTGATATGCTTTTTTTGCCTTTTCCTCTGCATAGATCCTACTTTGAATCTCCTCTTTAAGTTTTAAATTTGTTTGCTTTAATTTTTTAACAGATTTAGATAATTTATTCGTTTGCTTTTTAACTTCTTTTTCAAGTAAGAATTTATCTTCAATTATTTTTTTTTCTTTATCTCTTCTTTTTGAAATATCAGAGATCATCGCTTTTGCATATATCGTACCTTTATATTTTAGATAATTCAACCCTATTTCTATCGGAATCACCTCCCCGTCTTTGCATTGTCCATAAAATTCACGCTTCTCTCCCTTAGAATACCCGGAAGGATTTTTAAAATAGTTTCCAATATGATGATGATGTATTTCTCTAAACCGGTGAGGAATCAATAAACTTATGCTTTTGTTTTGCAGTTCTCCTTTATCATATTTAAAGATCTGTTCTAATGATTCATTATTCATTAAAATACCACCTCTTTCATCGGTAATGCAAATACCTTCTGATAAAGAGTTAAAGCACAATTCATAAAATATTTTATCATCTCGTAACATGACAAATATTTAAACTAAATTAACTAATTAAAATTCAGACTATTAATTTACAAAATAAATTAGAATTAAGGAAGGAATATGACTATTATTTTTTGATATAAGCACAAGTTCTTGGCTCATCATTCATATTTAAAAGGTGGTTTTTGTTTTGATCAATTATGATACTTATAGATCAATTGTAAGACTTTTTACTTTTAATGATTCCATTTTCAGCATATTCTTCACTCTCTTTGATTTCTTTACCATTTTTAAAGAATTGCTTTGACTCTAATTGACCATTTTCATAATACTTTTCAAAAATACCATCTTCTACATCATCTATATAATTTGCCTGAACAAATAGATTACCATTTTCAAAATACTTTTCCATAAGCCCATTTTTCATACCATTCATATAGCTCATTTTTATCCTTAACTGACCATTTTCATAATATGCTTCATATGGACCGTTTTGAGTTCCATTTTCAAAAGTCAGTGTTTTCTTTAATTGTCCATTGTCATAATACTTCTCCAATACACCATCATACTGACCTTTTATCAAAGCTCCTCTTGTTTGGATCTGACCATCTTTAAAATACATTTCAAGTGGCCCATTGTATTTACCACCCTCAAAGACAGTTTTAACCTTTAATTGGCCATTTTCATAATACTCTTCATAGGAACCATCTATTTTATCATTTTTAAATGAAGTCTTTTTCTTTAGCTGCCCATTTTCATAATAAAACTCGTATTCGCCTTCTTTCTTTCCGTCTTTTACGCTATATATTTGTTTTTTCCTGGTATAATTTTCATAGACCACACCGTCAAATATTTTATTATCCTTATATATTAAGGACTTTCCTTCTACATCTCTTTTTTCTACTTCAGAAATATTAACCTTGATTTGAGAATTCAACTGATTTATTGAAAACCCGACTAGGAAGATTGCTATTGCTCTTTTCATACTAAAATTTTTACATTAAAGAAATTTGTATTTCTTTATTTATCTACTTCATTTTAAATACCAAATAGCATTAATTCTTTAGCATAGCAATACCATTATCCAAATTGTTTTATAAACTAAGAGTTCATAATTTGTAATAATAAAGCAAGGAGAATGAAAGTAAATTCACTATACAATACGAGCTATTGTAGAGATTGTATTTAATATGGATCCCCTTTTTTTAATTACCACAAATACAAAATGGATTACAAATATATGTTTTTCTCTTAAACTGAGATATTTTGTAACCATTTTTAATAAAATTATTAGTCATTTTATTTAAAACCCCAATAGTGATGGCTTTTATATCGAGATTAATTTTTTGTTTGTATGGAAAAATTGAGTGTGTCTAATTAAGTATTGAATTAATTCACAAGTGACTGGATTTATTGGGTGAATTAAAAGAAAAGAGTTTAAAAAAAATACCGAATAGAAAATCTATTCGGTATTTTTTATTAACAAGTTGTCGTATCCCCTCAAATAAACAAACTTGATATTTTTTAAATCCCGACAAAAGTAGATCTATTAAATATAACAGACAAATTATTAATATAAC
>JAOZTG010000286.1 GCA_029939235.1 Flavobacteriaceae bacterium | reverse complement strand
AAAGTACCAACAATGGCTGAAATGATGGCAGAAGGTAAAACTCCTGAAGTTTTATTTTGGGTTGGTTGTGCCGGTAGTTTTGATGATAGAGCAAAAAAGATTACCAAGGCCTTTGTCAAAATCTTAAATAAGGCCAATGTTGAATTTGCAGTTTTAGGTACAGAGGAGAGTTGTAGTGGTGATCCTGCTAAAAGAGCGGGGAATGAGTTTCTTTTTCAAATGCAGGCAATGACCAATATTGAAGTGTTGAATGCCTATGAAGTAAAGAAAATTGTTACGGCTTGTCCGCATTGCTTCAATACTTTAAAAAATGAGTATCCCGGATTAGGAGGGAATTATGAGGTTTTACATCATACTGAATTTTTGAAAAATTTACTGGATGAAGGAAGAATGACCATAGAAGGTGGTAAATTTGATGGAAAACGAATTACCTTTCATGATCCATGTTATTTGGGAAGAGCCAATGATATTTATGAAGCACCTCGTGATCTGATCAAAAAACTGGAGGGAGAACTCGTTGAAATGAAACGTTGTAAAAGTGATGGCTTATGTTGTGGTGCCGGTGGTGCTCAAATGTTCAAAGATTCTGAAAAAGGAGATAAAGAGATCTTTGTAGAACGTACGGAAGATGCTTTGGAAATACAACCAAATATAATTGCTACAGGTTGTCCGTTTTGTAATACAATGATGACGGATGGAGTTAAAAATAAAGAAAAAGAATCAGATATAAAAGTATTGGATATTGCCGAGCTTATTGCTACTGCAAATGATTTATAATGCTGTAAATAATTGATATGCCTTTTGTAAGAGATAAAAATTTAGTAAATATTTACGAAGAAATCGATAAAGCAAATGATACCATTGAAACTTTGTCATCGGCTTTAAATGATGAAGAAGAAAATAATTCATTGCTTAAAAAACACAGAATAATTTTAGGTGTTTTTGCATTGGTTCTATTGATATTATTCCTTTGGTCTTTTTTACCTAAATCAAGACAATATAAAGAAGAATATCTTATCAAAAATAATTTAAGTTTGATCGATACAGATTCTCTGCATAAGATTGAAAGAAAAGCAAAACAAACAATGATCCTTGACTCTGTAAAAAATGCAATTATTTATATGCCAATTGTTTATAGTGTGCAAATAGGAGCTTATAATAATTTTAGGTCTAATTTGATCTCAGAGGATATTACTCAACTGGAAACATTTGAAGAAAGTGGTTTTAATAAATATGCAGTTGGTAAACTTACTACTTATAAAGAAGCTGTTCTGTTGAGGGAAGATCTTAACCGAATTGGATTTAAAGGATGTTTTATTATTGCGAAATCATACGGAGTCCCGGTTGAAATGAAAGAAGCACTTCAATTGAGTGAAGAAAAATGGATAAGGGGAAGCAGCAAATAATATCTCAAAAATTTTTATTTTGACCATAGTTAAATCCTGGCTAAGTGCTGTGCGTTTACGTACTTTACCGTTATCTCTTTCCGGAATTGTAGTAGGCTCTTTTTTAGCCTATTCCAATGATTTTTTCAATATTTCTATTTTAATACTTTCTATTTTAACAACTGTTGGCTTTCAGGTGATCTCTAATTTTGCAAATGATTATGGTGATGGAGTGAAAGGGACGGATAATGAGGATAGAATCGGGCCCGTAAGAGCCTTACAAAGTGGTGCAATAAGTCCCAAACAAATGTTGAATGCTATTAAAATAACAGGTATGGTTACTTTACTTATTGCCTTGTTATTGATCTATGTTTCTTTCGGTAAAGAAAATATTTTTTATTCTGTTCTCTTTTTTCTTTTAGGTATAGGAAGTATTGCTGCAGCTGTAAAATATACAGTTGGTAAAAATGCATATGGTTATGCTGGTTTTGGTGATATTTTTGTATTTCTGTTTTTCGGACTTTTAAGTGTTTGTGGTTCTTATTTTTTATATGTGCATTCATTAGATTATACTATATTTTTTCCCGCCTTTTCTGTTGGTTTGTTGAGTGTTGGTGTATTAAATTTGAATAATATGCGTGACAGAGAATCAGATGCTAAAGCCGGTAAAAATACACTTATTGTTAAAATTGGGGCTAAGTCTGCTAAATACTACCATTACTATATATTGATCGCAGCATTTCTTTTTGCCCTTTTGTATGTGATCATTCACTATCAATCGCCATGGCAATTTATATTTGTATTGGCTTTTATACCAGTTTTCAAGCATTTATTTACGGTTTATAAAAATAAAAATGCCAAAGAATTAGACCCTGAATTAAAGAAATTAGCATTGAGCACATTTCTCTTTTCTGTTTTATTTGGATTGGGTCAAATTTTATGATTTTATCCTATCAATAAAAGATAATTTTATCTATTTTTGTTACAAAGATTACAGAAGTGAAAAAATTATTATTAACACATTTATTTCTAAATTTGTATTTGTTGGCCTTAATTCAGCCGGCAATTCCTGTTTTAGATTATTTGCTTAATTATAATTATATAGTAGCAGAATTATGTGAAAATAGAGATAAGCCTATTTTAGAATGCAATGGAAAGTGTTATTTGGAAAAACAGGTAAAAAAGCAATTACATATTTCACATAGTGATGAGGCACCTATGCCGCCTAAAGTTGATTTTGAAAAAATAGTTTCTTTGGAATTTAAAAAATTCACATATCAATTATTTGATGAATTTTCATCTAAAAGAAATGTATTCTTTAATAATTCCCTTATCGAGGAGATTATTTCTAATTCTCTTTTCCGACCACCAATTACTTAGCCTGTATTTACTTTTTTGGTACTACCACAAATTTAATGGAAAACTCGATTAAACATTATTTATAATTGTTTGTTTGAAGAGTGGCATTCAAGAATTTGATGATCTAAAGAAAATAAGAACTTAGTAAAACCGAGAAGTTGAGAGCTTGCTCGAAAATCACTCGG
>JAOZTG010000285.1 GCA_029939235.1 Flavobacteriaceae bacterium | reverse complement strand
TACTAAAGAAAGAAAAAAAATAGGAGAATGACTGCTTGATGCCACTTTTAAACCTGGCTATAAACGGGTTCTTTTTTGATTATTACTCTTTATTTAATACTTTTACAATATTCTTTTTTATCTATAAAAATATTAATTTTCAAAAATTTTATTATCTGATTACGGAGCTATGATAAACCAAACAAAATTATTTACACCAATAGGTTCTGAAAATGATATTTTTAGAAAAATTCCCCATCAAATATTATCTTCTGCTGCTGCTTTTCCCTTAGTTCTGGTTTCTGCTCCGATGGGTTATGGTAAAAGCTCATTAGTATCAAGTTGGTTGACTATTAGTAATAAAAATCATTTTTGGTACTCTCTTGATGATTTTGACAATAACTTTCAACAATTTATATTATACCTAAGTAAATCTATTCCTGATAAATATATAAGTTTTCATCAGGATATAAAGATTCTTTTAAATTCACCAAATCAACAATCTTTTCAATTATTTGTTGATTTATTTGCCAATGCTTTTAATAAAATTCAAAAAGATTATTATATAATTTTAGATGACTATCATCTAATCAAAGAAAAATCGATCAATGATTTTTTAATTCATTTATTGAAATCTCCTTCTGAACATATTCAATTTATTATCATTACCAGAGAAGATCCTCCTTTTCCTTTACCCATATGGAGACTGAAGGATAAAATAGTAGAAATAGGGGTAAAAGATTTAGAATTTGATATTGGTGAAATCAAAGACTTTATAGCCAAGAATTCCGAATTAGAACTTAGCAATAAACAAATTAAAAAATTAAAACAAGCAACGGAAGGCTGGGTTTCTGGTTTACGATTATGGTTGTTAAGTAATAAAAATGAAAAACGGTTTGATCATCTATTTAATTCCGAACAAAAAGACACTTCCAGTATTCTTAAGGAATTGATTTTAGATGTTCTTCATACTTATCCAGAAGAAAGAAATATTATTTTAAAACTTTCAATTCTTGATCAATTTAAAAGTGATTTGGTAAAAGTACTGGTTTCTAATGATGAAAAACAAAAAGTAGATGGGGTAATAGCTTTGTTAAAAAAATCAAATCTTTTTTTAATTCCCCTTGATGATAAACGACAATGGTTTAGGTTACATCATATGTTTCAAAATTATTTACATCAAATTCTGGTTCAGGAGGTTGATCAACAAAGTTATTTCATTTTGCATAAAAAAGCTGCACAATGGTATATTCAAAATGGGGATTTTGAAAAAGGTGTTCAACATTATATTAAAGCCGAAGATTTTGAAAAAGCAATTGATTCATTTTCGATAATTCGTTGTGATTTGTTAAACCAAAATAATTGGACTGAACTCACTAATATATTAAACCAATATCCCAAAAAAATAATTGAAACATCTATTGAACTCCAACTTATAAAATCATGGATCTTAATTCATAAAGGTAAAGTTTTTGAAATGTTTGACTCTCTTGAGGAATTAGGAGTACAAATTAAAAATGATTCATCAAAAAACAAACTTCAATACAAGGCAGAGTTGAATAGCTTATTACCATATAAAACATATACTATAGATCAGGATTTTGATACTTGTATAGAACAATGTGAATTTGCACTTGATAATTTAGATAAAAAAAGTGCTTATCCTAAGGGTTATTCCTGGATATTTTTGTGTGGAGCTTTGCAAGTAAAAGGTAAAGCTAATAAAGCCCTTATTTTGATTGATAAAGAATTAAAAAAGAACAACCCTATTAATTTAGAACAAAATCTTCTATTAATATTAAATTATATTTTTTGGATGGAAGTTGATTTACCAGGTTTATACAAAAGCTCCAAAAAGTTAATCCATTTAGCAAAAACTAATAATAAACCCGAAGCTTTAATGAATGGGTATTATTTTTTAGCTTCTTACTATTTTATACAGCATGATCTTAAAAATGCAGAATTTTATTTTAAAAAATTGTATTCCCAAAGACATTTGACCATAGGGGCAATTAATTATTTTGGAAGTGTTGCTTATGTACTTACATTATTAGAAATTAGAAAAACTAATAAAGCCTTAAATATTATAGATACACTTGAATCAGAAGTAATTTTGTTTAAAAATCCTTATTATATAAAATTAATTGATTTGGCCAGAGCTGAATATTATCTGACTGTTGGTAAAGTAGATATTGCATTGCAATTGGCTAAAGGTACAGAAAAAATACCTCTGGTTCCTTTTACTCATATAATTATGCCTAGCTTCTCTGTTTTTAAAATATTTCTCTATAACACTGAGTTAAGTCAGGTTGAGAATATAATAAAAAACACTTCCTCCTATATAACCCAGACACATAACAAATTGTTTGATATTTACATTAAATTATATGAAGTTCTTTTATTAAATGAAAAGCAAAAAAATGAAGAAGCTTTAAACAATTTAAAAATAGTTATTACTGCAGCAAGTGAACTAAATATTGCTAGACCATTTTTTGAATTATCTGCATATTTAAAACCATTACTTGTTAATTTAAAAGATGAATTTACAAACAATCTATTCTATCAAAAAATTATAAAATCTTCTAATAAATTGAATAAGTATAATTTTACCCGAAGAGAATTAGAAGTTCTGCCTTTGCTCCAATTATCTGATAAAGAAATTTCCAAGAAATTGTTCATCGCAATTAAAACTGTTAAACGTCATAATGGAAATATTTTTAAAAAATTGAATGTAAATAAAAGAATAGATGCCTATTACAAAGCAAAAAATCTGGGAATAATTGAATAAAGATTAAAGCCCATTTAAAGTTTTGGCTCTACTACTAGTTTAATGGAAAAACAAGTGAAATATTATTTAATTTTACTTGTTGAGGTGTGGCCTTCAAGAATTTGATGTTCTAAATAAAATGAAAACTTAGTAAAACCGAGAAGTTGAGAGCTTGCTCGAAAATCACTCGGCTGC
>JAOZTG010000119.1 GCA_029939235.1 Flavobacteriaceae bacterium | reverse complement strand
TGGTTTCTTTTTGTTTTCCTGAATTTGAGCGTGTATCTTATCTTCATCAATAATATAATGTTTGATCACTAACATAATTCCAATGGTTAACAAGTTAGAAACAAAGTAATATAAACTCAAACTACTTGCATAACTGTTAAAGAAGAACAACATCATGATTGGTGAAAAATACATCATCATCTTCATCATCTTTTGCATATCCGGCATACCCTCCTGTTGTGGTTGCTGCATATTCATTTGCTGACTTTGCGTCATTTGCATATAAAAGAATATGGCAACAGATGCCAAAATTGGGAACAAACTAACGTGATCACCATAAAAGGGTATTTTAAATGGTAATTTTAAAACTTCATCATATGCTGATAAGTCATCTGCCCACAAAAATCCTTGATGTCGAATATCAATATTTGCTGGGAAAAATCTAAATAATGCAAAGAAAACCGGCATTTGTATCAATGCAGGTATACAACCTGACAAAGGACTAACTCCAGCTTTTCGCTGTAAAGCCATTGTTTCCTGCTGACGCTTCATTGCATTTTCCTTTCCTTTTAATTTTTCATTGATCACTTCCATTTCCGGACGTAAAACCTTCATTCTCGCACTGGATAAATACGATTTATATACTACAGGTGACATGAAAATTCTAACAACAATGGTTAACATGATAATGGCAATTCCATAATTCCCAATAAATCCACTTAAAAATCCAAATAATGGAATAAACATATATTTATTGATCCATCTAAAAATTCCCCAACCAAGACTTACAATTCTATCCAGTTGTTTACCTTCATATTTGCTTAAAACATCGTAATCAACCGGACCATAATACATATTCATATTATAGTTTAAATCGCCATTTTTAGCTTGTAAAGGAATAGATGCTAAATATTGTTTTGTAAAAACCGTATCAATATCCTCGTCTTGAACTAAATTTTTTAATACCAGTTTAGATTTTTCGAATGATTCATTAGTCAATAAAATAGAAGTAAAGAATTGTTGTTTAAAAGCAACCCAATTTAACTTATCCACTTCTTCTTCATCACCATCACCCATAGCGTTCATATCATCAAACTCATTATTATGCAAATAGCGTAAATCTGTATATTGATTTTCGTATTTTACACTTTTCTCAGTTCTAAAACTCTTTAAACTCCAATCTAAATTAATATTTTGTGAAGTGTTAATTGCATTATCCATTCCTTGTGAACGAATGGCAAAATCCATCATATAATCATCTGGCTTTAACTCATAACGATATTCCAAAAAATTATCAGCTGAAACTTTTAGTTTCATTGAAAGCACTTGATTTTCACCACTTTTAGTCAACTTTGGTTCAAAATAAAGATCTTTTGTTTGTAAATTTCTATTATCCTGTGTGGCAAAGGATATATTGAAAGAAGCATTCTGATCTTTAATTAGATACAGTGGTTTTTTATCGTAAGTATCATATTTTTTTAATAAAACCTCTGTAATCTGCCCTCCTAGATTCGAGACTTTTATTTTTACGAGCTCATTTTCAATGATGGTTTCATTCGCTTTTGCGGAAGGTAATCCGGCACTATAAGCAAAAACCCCCAATTTATTTTGAGCCTGAACCATGGATAATGAATCAGAAGGATTAACTACAGTAGTTTGAGTTGTTACCTTAGTAGAATTATTTATAGGAACAGTTTGCTGCACCTTTTGAATAGAATCCTGAATTTGCTCTGTTTTTTGTTTTGCAATTTCTTCAGGAGTTGGCTGGTTATTATAAAAATACCACAGCATTATTAAGAATAGTAATCCAAATCCTATTAATGAGTTTAGATCAAATTTTTTTTCTTCCATTTTTGATTTTTTAACTGCCTGAGAATCATCAACAATTCAGACAGGATTTCCGTTTTTTGAAATGTTCGGCAAATGTAGTAAAAACAAGGGTATTATCGACTTAAAACAGGTACAATTTTACTGTAGAAAAAGAGTTCCATCAACAAGTCAATTTATCAATAAAGAAGAAGAATTATGCAATATAATTTAAATAAGAGCCTGAATGTAGACTTACAAGCAATCAATTTTTTTCTAGCTTATCTTTAAAAATAAACATTAAAACTATTGGAACAGCTAAAATGATCACCATCATTCTGCTTTCTGTTAATACTTGAGTATGTAAAAGAATAGTGAGAATAAATCCACCAATTGCACCGCCCAAATGAGCACTATGGCCAATATTACCCCATTGTTTTTTCATTCCAAATATGGTGTATAACAAATATCCAACTCCAAAAATATATGCAGGAATAGGTATTGGAATAAAAAACATATACAATTTCATATCTGGTCGTAACATAATTGCTGCATATAATATACCCATTACTGCTCCTGAGGCTCCAACGGCACTATAATACGCTTCCTTTTTATGAAAATTTAAGGAGAATAAACTTCCTGCCAAAAGAGAGCCGAAATAAATGGCTAAAAATTTAGGTACTCCTACAAAATAAATTACTGAATCGGCAAAAAAGTATAAGGTTAGCATGTTAAAGAACAAATGTGATTGATCTACATGTAAAAAACCGGAAGTCAGCATTCGTATTTTTTCTCCCTTCAAAATAGGTCCGATCTGGAATTTATATCTTTCAAAAAATACTCGATCTTTGAATCCTTTAAAAGACACTATTACATTTGCAACAATTATGATCAGCACAGAAGGTGACATATCCATTATTTTTATTTTTAAGGTTCAAAGATAAAATTATATCCGATATTTGCTCCATCAAATAATTAAAATGCAATTATTAGTTTTCATATTGGTATATCCTTTTATTTGGCTATTATCTATATTGCCATTGAGGGTTTTGTATATTCTTTCAGATGGGATCTATCTGTTTTTATACTATATAATAGGCTATAGAAAAAAAGTAGTTCGAAATAATTTAAAACTATCTTTCCCCAATAAATCAGATAAAGAACGTTTAGAAATTGAGAAAAAAACTTTCCATCATTTTATAGATACTTTTATGGAAATGATCAAATCATTTACCATTTCTCAAAAAGAGATCTCTGAACGGTTTCAATATAAAAATGTTGAAATTTTACAAAACTTATACAAGGAGAATAAGAGCTTGATAGCGATGACAGGGCATTATGCAAACTGGGAATGGACCGTTAATGTTAGTAGCGTTACTCGTTATAAAGGTTATGCAGCTTTTATGGTAATTAGCAATAAATATTTTGACAGGAAAATAAGATCTTCACGTATGAGATTTGGAGCAAATTTTGTCCCTTCAAAGGAATTTAGGGATATAATGGTACAAAATAACAGAGAAAAAATACTCGGAATTTATGGGCTGGTAAGTGATCAATCACCTTTATTGAAAAAAACGCATTATTGGAGTGATTTTCTGGGAGTCCGTGTTCCTGTGCATACAGGCGCAGAAATGCTTGCTAAAAAATACGATTACCCTATTGTCTATTTTAGAACTGAAAGGGTTAAACGAGGTTATTATGTTGCAAACGTAGAAATCATAACCGAACACCCCAGAGATTATAAAGATTACGATCTAACGGATATATTTCTTAAAAAATTAGAAGATCAGATTAGAAAAGAACCTGAATTCTATTTCTGGACCCATAACAGATTTAAACACATGGGAAAAGAGGTTAAAAAATAGTTATATTTTTTTAACCCGTACAGCATTCATTCCTTTTAAACCTTTTTCAAGTTCAAAAGCAACCTTATCATTTTCCTGAATTTCTTCCAGAACACCGCTTACATGTACAAAATATTTTTCTTGCGTATCATTTTCCATGATAAAACCAAAACCTTTTGAGCTGTCAAAAAAGGAAACTTTACCTTTTTTGATCGGATCTTCTTCTTCAACATCTTCTTTTTTAGGAATCCCGATTACAATACTGGAGGCAACTACTTTTTTTCTTTTGGAAGGATCAGGAGGAGTATCAGTTAAAAAACCGAATTCATCCACATAACCAATCATACTGTCAAGACCACCACCTTTATTTGAATTTGCTAATCTTTCAGCTTTTCGTTTTGCTTTTTCCTCGCGTTTTTTTAATCGTTTCTTTTCTTTTTCTAATTTATTAAATGTTTGTTGAGATTTTGCCATTTACTATTCTAAAGGATTAAAGTTTTACATAATTATTGATCAAAGTGACCAATAGGCGCACAAGATACTATATATATAGGTTTTGACAATTACTTTTCTAAAAATTATAATAAATATTTCACCAGGAGAATTCTAAATAAACAATTCTTATCTATTTCTATTGCAGTAATTTTTGACTTATATTGCTAACTGTATTCCAGTTTCTTACTGTTGAGATAACTTTTAATTTGCTTTCAATCAAGTTATTATTCAATTTAGATGTGCCAATACCATTCGGGTAATACAAATAAATGATCCTGTTAACTATTATCAATTTTTCGGGATAATTCTCTATATTAAAATTATTGATCAATTCCTTTTCTGGAATTTGATCTAAAAAAGCCACAGCTCTTTTTTTAAAATCTAAATTATTTGTTTTTAGTATTGGATTATTTCTAAAAACTTTCAAAAAAAACTCTTTGGTAAATACCATTACAGGAATATCATAACCAAAGTCTTTTTGTATTTGTTTTTCGATCAAAGCTTCTGTTTTCTTTAAATTCTCTTCCTTTGATGCAAAGATCACATTTCCACTTTGTAAATATGTTTGAATATTTTGATACCCTAAAGAAGATAATGAGATTTTCAAATCATTCATTTTTATCATATGATGCCCGGAAACATTGATTCCTCTCAATAAAGCAACAAATAATATCATAATTTGGTCATTTGCATTATACTATAAAAACAAATTTTTAAAGCCAATATTAATTATACGGCAAACCACTGATCAACTAAGGCCTGCTCCTTTGGCTGATAGCCTTTAAATACAAATTCATTCGTAGCACCATTATAGTCGTAATCCTTCTCCCATTCTTTAAAGTTTTCGGCTAAAGCCTGAATACTATCACAAATAAAATCAACTTCACTATTTGTAGTTGTTGGATGTATGGACATTCTGATCCAACCCGGTTTGTCAAGTAAACACCCATCTGTAATTTGCTCAATTAATTCAGTAGATTTTTGTTGATCGACATGTAATAAAAAATGACCATAAGTTCCTGCACAAGAGCACCCTCCACGAGTTTGGATACCAAACCTGTCATTTAATAATTTAACACCTAAATTAAAGTGAAGGTCATTGATATAAAAAGAAAAGACCCCTAGCCTATCTTCATGTTGCTGGGCCAGTAATCTTAAATTTTTAATAGGTTTTAATCTTTTAAATACTTCTTTATTGATCTCTTCTTCACGATTATGGATATTTTTTGTACCCATTTCATCTTTTAACTGGATTGCCAATGCAATTTTTATAGTTTGTAAAAACCCTGGAGTACCTCCATCTTCGCGCAACTCAATGTCATCTAAATAGCTATGTTCTCCCCATGGATTTGTCCAGTTAACTGTTCCACCTCCCGGATTGTCAGGTACTATATTATGATATAGTTTTTTATTAAATATTAAAACCCCTGATGTTCCAGGGCCTCCTAAAAATTTATGAGGTGAAAAGAAAATAGCATCTAAGTAGGCATCCTTATCTTTGGAGTGCATATCCATATCAACATAAGGTGCCGAGCAGGCAAAATCAACAAAACAAACACCATTGTTTTGGTGCATTACTTTTGCAATTCTAAAATAATCAGGCTGTAAACCTGTAACATTTGAGCATGCTGTTACGGAGGCAATTTTTAGTTTTCTGTCGGAATATTTATCTATCAGAGTTTTTAAACTATCTATATCTACCAAGCCTGTTTCGTCATAAGGAATAATCTCAACATCAGCAATTGTTTCCAACCAGGAAGTTTGATTAGAATGATGTTCCATATGTGTTATAAAAACAATTGGTCTATTCTCCTCAGGTATTGAAGTGAATTCTTTTAAATTATCAGGAATTCTTAAACCAAGTATTCTTTGAAATTTATTGACTACACCTGTCATTCCGGTACCTTCAATAATTAAAATATCATCCTTTTTTGCATTTACATGATCTTTTATAATATGTCTTGCCTTATGATATGCTATGGTCATTGCCGAACCAGAAAAAGTTGTTTCAGTATGTGTATTAGCAACGAATGGTCCAAAATCATTCAGTATTTTTTCTTCAATAGGTTTGTACAATCTACCACTGGCAGTCCAATCGGCATAGATCATTTTCTTTTCACCAAAAGGAGTTGGAATATTCTGGTTAGTACCTACAATATTATTGCGAAACTTATTAAAATACTTTTCTAAATTATCATTCATCGTTTCAGTAATTAATTATGGTTCTATTGTTATTTTAATAGAATATTTATTTTTATGTCCTAATGCCGGACAGGCATTTCATTTTTTTCTTGATAAAAAAACGAAACAAAAAAATCAAGGCTTACAATAATTTAACAACCTAAATTTTATAAAAACTAAGTGCAGCCGAGTGATTTTCGAGCAAGCTCTCAACCCTGCCACGCCGGCAGACGGGTTCTTGGTTTTACTAATTTTTTACTATCTTTAGAACATTAAATTCTTGAAGGCCATCCCAACAAGTAATATCAAATAATGTTTCACTAACTTTTCCATTAAGTTTATGACATAACCTTAATTATTATTGATTTGTAATTTCTGAAATTTCACTCATAATTCTTTCTGCCAACTGATCTGCAGTATTTTGAGTGGCACTCTCTGTATAAATTCTAATAATTGGTTCGGTATTTGATTTTCGTAAATGTACCCATTCTTTTTCAAAATCTATTTTCACACCATCTATCGTACTGATATCTTCATTTTTATACTTATCAGCCATTTTTTGTAAGATAAGATCTACATCCAATTCAGGAGTTAGTTCAATTTTGTTCTTACTCATAAAATAAGCCGGATAAGAGTCACGTAATTGCTTACATGTCATTTTTGTTTTTGCCAAATGTGTTAAAAATAAAGCCACTCCTACCAGTGAATCTCTTCCATAATGGGAAGCAGGATAGATGATTCCTCCATTTCCTTCCCCTCCAATAATGGCGTTATTCTTTTTCATCAATGCAACTACATTTACTTCACCAACAGCACTTGCTTCATAAGATCCATTATGTTTTTGTGTAATATCTCTTAAGGCTCTTGAAGAGGAAAGGTTTGAAACCGTATTACCTTTTGTATTTGCCAGAACATAATCTGCACAGGCAACCAATGTATATTCCTCACCAAACATAGAGCCATCTTCATTTACAATAGCCAAACGATCTACATCAGGGTCAACCACAATTCCTAGATCAGCCTTTTCTTTTACTACCAATCCAGATATTTCAAAAAGATTTTTTTCTAGAGGTTCTGGATTATGAGGAAATTCTCCGTTGGGATCACAATACAATTCAACACATTCAACACCTAGTTTTTTCAGTAATTGTGGGATTGCAATTCCACCTGTTGAATTAACACCATCTACAACTACTTTAAAATGAGCTTCCTTAATTGCTTTTACATCAACTAGATCTAATTTTAAAACTTCATTAATATGTTTACCAATATAATTCTTCTTCTTTTTGTAAAGACCCAGATCATCCACTTCGGCAAAGTCAAAATCATCACTTGCTGCTAATTCTAAAATATTTTCTCCTTCAGAAGCATTTAAGAATTCACCTTTTTCATTTAACAATTTTAAGGCATTCCATTGCTTTGGATTATGGGAAGCTGTAATGATAATTCCTCCATCAGCATTTTCAAGAGTAACTGCTACTTCTACAGTCGGAGTTGTAGATAATCCAAGATCTGTCACATCAATACCCAATCCGGTAAGGGTATTAGAAACAAGGCTACTTATCATTTTACCTGATATACGGGCATCTCTTCCTATAATAACGGATAATTTTTTTTTACTTTTATTTTGTTTGATCAACCAGGTTCCATATGCTGCTGCAAATTTAACAGCATCTAAAGGGGTTAAATTATTGTCTATCTTACCTCCTATTGTCCCTCTAATTCCTGATATTGATTTTATTAAAGTCATAATATGTATTTTAGGTCACAAATATACTTTTTATACTTGATATTGGTTAATAAAAAAAATCGCTCAGAAAAAATTATTTCCCAAGCGATTCTTATAAATATACTTCAAAGGATTATTTTCCTTTTCCTTCCATTTTCTTTTTCAAATCAGCAAGACCTGAAATATCACCTAAAGTAGTTTTTTCAGCAGATTCTGATTTCTTCTTTTGGGTTTTGATATTTTTCATTTCCTGTGCTTTGTGAACAGCTGAATGAGAAACAACTAATCTACGGTATTCTTTGTTGAATTCTAAAACTTTGAATTCAGTGGTTTCACCTTTAGTTATCTTAGACTTATCTTCTTTTTCCATATGGCGACCAGGAACAAATGCTTCAACACCATCTTCAAATGTGATAATGGCACCTTTATCATTTATTTCTTTCACTACTCCTTTATGGATGGAGTCGATCGTATAAGTATCCTCATGTTTATCCCAAGGATTCTCCGTAGTTTGTTTGTGACCTAAATTTAATTTACGTCCTTCAACATCTAACTCAAGTACTTCAACGTCTAATTTATCACCAACTTTTACAAAATCAGATGGATGCTTAATTTTTTTCGTCCATGACAGATCAGAAATATAAACTAAACCATCAATACCTTCTTCCAGTTCAACAAATACACCAAAATTAGTATAATTTCTAACAGTACCTGTGTGTTTAGAACCTACAGGATATTTTTTAGTAATATCTGTCCATGGATCTGGTTGTAATTGTTTGATACCTAAAGACATTTTTCTTTCTTCTCTGTCTAAAGTTAAAATTACTGCTTCAACTTCATCACCAACTTTTACAAAATCTTGAGCAGAACGTAAATGCGTTGACCAAGACATTTCAGATACGTGAATCAATCCTTCGACACCAGTACTTACTTCGAGAAACGCACCATAATCAGCAATGATAGCAACTTTTCCCTTTACTTTATCGCCAATTTTTAAATTCTCGTCTAAAGCTTCCCATGGGTGTTTGCTTAATTGTTTCAATCCTAATTGAATTCTTGTTTTCTCATCATCAAAATCAAGAATAACTACATTCAGTTTTTGATCCAATTCAACGATTTCACTTGGATGATTAATTCTACTCCAGGAAAGATCTGTAATATGAACCAATCCATCAACACCTCCAAGGTCAACAAATACACCATAAGAAGTAATGTTTTTCACTACACCTTCCAGTACCTGACCTTTTTCTAATTGACCGATAATTTCTTTTTTCTGCTCAGCAAGATCTGCTTCGATCAATGCTTTATGAGAAACTACAATGTTCTTAAATTCATGGTTGATCTTAACAACTTTGAATTCCATATTCTTATCAACAAACTGATCGTAATCTCTAATTGGCTTCACATCAATTTGAGAACCTGGCAAGAATGCTTCAATGCCAAATACATCAACGATCATTCCTCCTTTAGTTCTACATTTCACATAACCGGTAACAATTTCCTGCGTTTCGTGAGCTTTGTTCACTCTTTCCCAAGCTCTGATTACTCTTGCTTTTCTGTGAGATAAAACTAATTGACCTGTATTGTCTTCTAATTTGTCAACCTTCACTTCAACAACATCACCAACTTTTAAATGCGGATTGTATCTGAATTCATTCAATGAAATAACTCCTTCTGATTTAGAGTTGATATCAATAATTGCTTCTCTGTCAGTTATTCTAACAACAGTACCATCAATTACCTGACGCTCTTCAACAAATCCAACAGTATTTTCTAAAGCTTTATCAAACTCAATTAATTTAGCTTCATCAACTTTTTCGATACCTTCTTCATACTTATCCCAGTCAAAATCTTTTAAAAATTCTTCTGGACTCACTTCCACCTCAACAGGCTCTTCAACAGTTTCTTCTTTCTTTTCTACCTCCTTTACTTCAGCAACTTCTTTCACTTCCTCT
>JAOZTG010000118.1 GCA_029939235.1 Flavobacteriaceae bacterium | reverse complement strand
CTTAGCGGAACTTTGCGTAACAACTATATCGCAAAGTTCTGCTAAGAAGCTCAAAGAATTCAAAATTGGCAAAAAAAGAGATAAGGATTATTTCTACTTTTTAAATGTCCTCCCTTTCCAGGAATATCCTTTAAAAAGGGAAGCAACAGCAACATAAACACTAAAAAAAGGATAGATAAAACTACTGTACAAATACTTCCTCATAGATTCTTTTTCCCTAAAAAACTCAGTAGTACTATAAAGCAATACAAAATCAACATTCAATTTTACTAAAAAGAATAAACCCACATATTGCCATGAAATTTGCTGAAACAATGCTAAAAACAGTAAAAGAATCCAGTATATATTTGCCATGAAAACAATTATTCCAACTATCTTTCCAAATAAATAATTAGTTGATCCCATTTTTGCAGCCCAACGGATTCTTTGATGTAGCAACGAAGTAAGATCAGGCTGAGGTCTGGTTTTCACAACAGATTCAAAATTCTTTAAATACTGTACCTGATTAGGGAAAGCCTTTAATATCTTTTCCATTAAAAAAACATCATCTCCACTTGCTATTTCATCATTTCCTTCAAATCCATTTACAGTTTTAAAAGCCTGTTTGGTATAACAAAGATTTGCCCCGTTACACATAAAAGGATGATTAATTCCGAAACTTCCGATGGTAGTTCCCTGCAAACTTATAAAATCAAGATTTTGAAAATGGTCTAGAAATTTATTCTCTATGGTATATGCTACAGGTGCAACGATCATTTTTACAGGATTATTTTGAATAAAAGCATCGGAATTCATCAACCATTTTTTTGGCACAATACAATCTGCATCTGTAGTAATGATCCATTCAAACCGGGCTTTTGCAATTGCAGTTTCAATGGCATCTTTTTTTGGTGATAAGCTATTTCTTATATTTTGAAATAAAGTGAATTGAAAATCTGGGTTCTCAACTATAAATTCATCTATAATACTTTGATAATCATCAGACGAATCATCATTCACCAATAAAATTTCAAATTGGTCTACCGGAAAATCTAACTGAGAAAAACTTTTTAAAAGAGCAGGTAAATTCTCTGCTTCATTCCGAAAAGGGATGATGATCGAAAAGTTATTGCTCGGTATAGTTTTCTCTGGATTAAATTCCGGTAAACGGTTAAATCCCCTCACCAAAGCAATAATTAAAATGGTATAAATTGTTAGTATGAAAACTGTTATAAAAACCACTTATTCTACTGTAATTTTAGCTGTTTGAGGTAATTTAAAAGCAAAAACATAATAACTGCCAATAATAGCCGGTAATGCAAAATTAAGCAACCACATCATCATAGTGACACTCAAAATAAGCAACTCCGAAACTCCATATAATCCAAAAACAGATATGGCAATAGAACCTTTTACAATAAAATCAAATACCACAAAACCGGGGATGATAGAAGCAATAAAATACATACTAAATACAGCTCCCATAGCAGTAAAATAATCAAGATCTGCTCCAAAGATCATTAATAAAAAATAAAACTGATGTGAAAAAATCAGGTATCTTAAAAATGAATATTTTATACTATTTCCTATAACTTTCCCTGGGACTTCTCTGAAATATTCAAGACCCTTTAAAACAAATCTGTTCCAAAAATAATTTTTAAATCTGAAAATGATCAAAATAGCCAAAAGAACAGATCCAATGATCAAAAAGCTGTTTATAGCTTGAAGATCCATATTGAATTCTAAATGACGATAAAAGATTACAAATCCCAACAAACCAAAAACAATGGTGGCAAACATCTGACTCAAATTGCCAATAAGATTCAAAAACATCACTTTTTTTCGTTGAAATCTATCAAAGTAAATTGCTTTTGTTCCGTACTCTCCTATTCTGTTTGGCGTTAATAAAGATGCTGTTAGCGAAGATGTGCTTTGTTTAAAAGCCTCGAAAAAAGATATCTTTTTCACAGAACTTACCAAGTCTTTCCACTTTAATACTTCAAAAAACCAGTTAGCCAGTGTAAAACCTAAAACGGAAAGAATAATCCATGGTCTTATTAAAAATTCTGATCTTATCTGCTGTAAAAAACTACTTTGAGAAAAACTACCGGCAACCATTATTTTTCTTGAAATAAAATAAAATGCAGCAGTCACTATCAGTAGTTTGACAAGAATTATTAATATTGACCTGTATTTTTGGTAGATATTGTACATTTACGCAAAGAAACAAAATTATTATTTTACATCATTCATTTCTAATTTAATTTAACAGGATTTGCAAAACGAAAGGATCATTTTAGGTATTGACCCAGGAACCACCATCATGGGTTTTGGCCTGATAAAAGTGGTGAACAAGAACATTGAATTAATGCAGATGGATGAATTGATCTTAAAAAAATACAGTGATCATTATCTCAAGCTAAAACTGATCTTTGAACGAACTATCCACCTGATCGAAACGTATCATCCGGATGAAATTGCAATTGAAGCTCCTTTTTTTGGTAAAAATGTACAATCTATGTTAAAATTAGGTCGTGCACAGGGAGTGGCCATGGCAGCCGGATTGGCAAGAGAAGTTCCAATAACGGAATACTCACCAAAAAAAATAAAAATGGCAATTACCGGAAACGGAAATGCCAGTAAAGAGCAGGTTGCAAAAATGTTGCAAAATACCTTATCAATAAAAGTAATGCCTAAAAACCTGGATGCCACAGATGGTTTGGCTGCAGCGGTTTGTCATTTTTATAATTCAGGAAAAACAACCGGCGATAAAAGTTATACCGGCTGGGGTGCTTTTGTTAATCAGAATAAAAATAGAATTGGATAAGATTTAATCCATTTATACTACTAGATCACATTCAATAGTTTCATATTTTTTATCAATTGCCAGTCTTCTCAATTGGTGAAAATACTTATGATCTTCTGATTCTTCCAGCTCATCTTTATCTTCCTTGGAATTCCAATACTCCACTAAAAAAAATCTCGAAGGATCTTTTCTGTCTTTATAAATATGATAATGATCCAATCCTGCAGGTTTGGACTCATTTATTTCTTGAAATTTTTGTATTTCTACAAAAGTAATTTCTTCTCCTTCCTTTATCTTAAATGATACTATATGTACATACATAATTATACTTTTTTTATTTATTCAAATATATAAACCCTTTGAGTTAAAAAAAATGATAAATGTTACAAAATAGAAAGATGTGAAATTTACTTTCAGATTAGATCACCACATCACATTCAATTTTTTTATAATTATTTGCAACAGATGATTGATGTATTTTACTTAAAAAAGGATAGCCGGATGATCCTTCCATCTGATCTCTAAGATCTTTTGAACTCCAGTATTCAATCAGATAAAATTTATTTTCCGTTTTTTTATCCTTGAAAATATGAAGTCTGTCTAAACCCTTAGGTTTTGTCATGATATTATCTTCAAGCATACTTAATTCGTTGGATGAAATTCCGTTTTTTTCGTTGATCTTAAAGGTTAGAATATTTACATACATGGTTTGGGAAGTTTGTTTGATTATACTCGTCAAAAAATTGGCGAACAGTAAAGTTACATAATATCAAGCAATTAACACACTTGTTTTTAATATATTTGGTTTGTGGATAGCTTTTTACTCCATTAAAGAACAATTTTTAAAAATTTAACACCTAAAATTCAACATTGATATTTAACCAGGTATATTTGTTTTATGGTTTTATCAAGTAGAGTTAATTAATGTCAGGCATTTATATTCATATACCGTTTTGTAAGCAAAAGTGCTATTATTGCGACTTCCACTTTTCTGTTTCGCTTTCGCGGAAGGATGAATTATTAAAAGCACTTCAAAAGGAACTGGAATTGCGTAAAGGTGAAATAACAACAAAGATTGAAACTATCTATTTTGGTGGGGGAACTCCCTCTATTTTAAGCATTGAAGAAATTAAGTCATTACTGGAAACTGTTTACAGGAATTATAATGTGATTGACAAACCAGAGGTTACTTTAGAAGCAAACCCCGATGACTTGAGCTCAGAAAAGATCAAAGAATTATCAGATACAAAGATCAATCGATTGAGCATAGGCATTCAATCTTTTTTTGATCAGGATCTGCAATATATGAACAGAGCTCACACCGCAAAAGAAGCCTTCGATTGTTTAAATGCTGCCATTGGGAGTTTTGATAATATTACCATCGATCTTATTTATGGAATTCCAAATATGAGCAATGACAGGTGGAAAGAAAATCTGGATACTGCTTTTAAATTAGAAATTCCTCATATTTCAGCTTACGCCTTAACGGTTGAAAGCAAAACTGCATTAGCCAGTTTTATTAAAAAAGGAAAATATCCTCCGCTTGACGAAAAACAGGCACAACAACATTTTAAGATATTAACTAAAAAAACGAAAGACCACGATTATATAGCATACGAAATTTCAAATTTTGGAAAAGTAAATTATTTTTCAAAACATAATACCTCTTACTGGCAGGGAAAGCACTATTTGGGAATAGGTCCTTCGGCGCATTCATACAATGGTACTAGCAGAAGCTGGAATATTGCCAACAATGCAAAATACATAAAAGCCATTCAAGAGAATAATCTGCCATCTGAAACTGAATACTTATCAAAAACTGATCAATTCAATGAGATGATCATGACCGGTTTACGGACCATTTGGGGAGTCAGTTTAGAGCAAATAGAACAAAATTTTGGTTTGGACCTAAAAGAAAAACTAATTCAAAAAGCTCAGGGACATATCAACAACAAAACCTTACAATTAAATAATGGCATACTGCTCATTACCGATAAAGGCAAATTTTTAGCTGATGGAATCGCGGCAGATCTTTTTGAAGTTTAAGAGGTCAAATCATTGAACTAAATTTACTATATTTAAATAGTCAAATAAACAACAATTATAATGGAAGCACTTTCAGGACTTTTTCTAGGGGCAATACTTACTTATTTTGCTATCAATTATTTAAAAATTCAAAAGAAAAATGAAGTTACCAATGCACAATCTGCCATATTACTGGAAAAAATGAGAAAGGTTTGGAAATTAATAACTGTGGAAGGAGAATTTGCAGAAATATACCATTACGAAAATACCAAAGAGAGGTTTTTAAATATGGTCTCCAGTAAAAAAAAGGCAATTTTATTGATCAATGCAAAAGCCCATGTAGGATATGATCTTTCAAAAATTAAAATAGAGGCGATCAATGAAAAAAAAGTGGTTAAACTAACTAAATTTCCAAAACCGGAAGTTTTAACCTTAGAAACAGATCTAAAATATTATGATAAAAAAGAAGGACTGTTTAACAAATTTGATTCTTCTGATCTTACCGACCTGAATATACAGGCAAAAGAATTTGTTATGTCAAAAATTCCTGAAAGCGGACTTTTAGAAACTGCTAAAAATGAAGCATTGGAAGCAGTTTTAATGATGCAAAGTATTGTGGAGACCATCGGGTGGAGGCTTGATTATCAGGATTTACTGCTCCCACAGGTTGACAAAAAGAAAATAAAAGCAGCTGATACAAAAAAATTGCAAGAATAATGTGATCTGAGTTACATATACAATAGAAAGGTGGTCGTAATTTTGCCGGGAATTAAAAATAATAAAATTAGACTATTATGATTATTGATATAACATTTGACAATTCAGGAAAAATAATTCCTTCTTACAATGGATCTGAAATTACCATGGACGAATCTCCTTACATGATCTATTTGGCAACTACCGGTATGTGTTCTGCAGTATATGTTAGAGCATTTTTAATGCAAAGAGGTATGTCATTAGAAGGTGTAAAACTTTCACAAATAATGGATTATAATCGTATGACAAATATGATTGAATCTATTGAAGTAAAAGTAGATCTACCAGATACTTTCCCAACAAAGTATAACAAAGCAATCAAGGCGACTGTTGACCAATGTCCTGTTAAAAAGCACATGGTTACACCTCCTTCTGTAAAGGTAACTACTAATTTAGATGTTGAAGTAGGTGCATGATGAAGTTTTACCAGTTTTAGAAAAAATTGGTTTTTAGTTAAGCGTTTTAAAAGGCTTCCTCTTTCGAGGAAGTTTTTTTTTGATCTAATTTTCTATGAATAATAGATGAATTTTTAAAGCTCCCATGTGAGGCTTCCAAACAAATAGATCATTAAAGTAGAGAGCCAAGGATCCCGCGGAAAAAGCAGGATAAGTTCAACTATTTAATAAATTCATTGTTCCACAATTTTTCAAAATAAAGTTTCACTAATAACACTTTTTATTTGTAATTTGCTGTTCTAAAAAGGAACCTTTTGAATCAGGAAAAAGCATTAGCAATATTAAAATCAGGTAAAAGTATTTTTTTAACAGGATCAGCCGGAACGGGTAAGACCTATGTTTTAAACAAATATATCAAATACTTAAAAGAAAGAAGAGTTTCGGTATCTATTACCGCTTCTACCGGTATAGCAGCTACACATTTAGAAGGAACTACCATTCATGCCTGGTCGGGCATTGGAATCAAAGATTCATTATCATCCAGAAATTTACAAGACCTTCGAAAAAAGAAATATCTTAAAAAAAATATTGACAAAAGTAAGGTTTTGATCATTGATGAGATCTCCATGTTACACAAAAAACAACTGGACATGGTGAA
Source organism: Flavobacteriaceae bacterium (assembly GCA_029939235.1). Classification (GTDB taxonomy): domain Bacteria; phylum Bacteroidota; class Bacteroidia; order Flavobacteriales; family Flavobacteriaceae; genus Lutimonas. Next base: position 3,407 of record JAOZTG010000118.1, on the reverse strand, counting down.
TGAAGTATTGAAATATTTTAAAGAAACGGAAGAGGCTTTTGGCGGAATTCAACTGGTTCTTTGTGGAGATTTTTTTCAACTTCCACCTATTGGAAGTTATAGTGAAACCAATCGTGATAAGTTCTCATTCATGTCGCAATCATGGTTAGATGCAAATCTTTCTATTTGTTATTTAACCGATCAATACAGGCAAACCGATAATACACTCAATCAAATTTTGAATGAGATCCGTACAGGCAATATTTCCCAAAATTCAAAAGAAATTTTAAGTTCTAATAAAGTGATCCTGGATGTAGAAGAACCAACTAAATTATACACCCATAATGTAGATGTTGACAGAATTAATATCCAGCATTTAAACTCCATAAAAGGGAAAAAAGAAAATTATAAAGCAACCATCAAAGGAAATTTAAAACTTGCCGAAACAGTAAAAAGATCTATCATGGCACCGGAAAAGCTGGAGTTGAAAATTGGATCCAAAGTAATGTTTGTAAAAAATAATCATGAAAAAGGCTATTTAAATGGTAGTTTAGGTAATGTAATCAGGTATGACAATAACGGGCTACCCGTTGTAAGGTTACTCAATGGTTATGAAATAACTGCCGAACACGAAGACTGGAGAATTGAAGATGAAAGTGGTAAAATGCTGGTTAGTTTTCAGCAAGTCCCATTGAGACTGGCGTGGGCAATAACAGTGCATAAAAGTCAGGGAATGACCTTAGATGCTGCCGAAATGGATTTGAGCAAAACCTTTGAAAAAGGACAGGGTTATGTGGCTTTATCAAGAGTAAAAAGTTTATCAGGATTAAATTTAACTGGCTATAACAGCATAGCATTGGAGGTGGATGATCTGGCATTAAAGGCCGATAAAAGATTTCAGGAATTATCCATAGTAGCTGAATATAAAAATGAAGAAAAAGCATTAGAAAAAGAAGCTATCCAGTTTATTAAAAAAAGTGGAGGTATTACTAATTTAGATGAAATTTCCGAAAACAAACGAAACATTAAAAAAGGAAACAAAACAAAAAAGAAATCCACTTATCTGGTAACCAAGCAACTTATTGATGAGGGTTACGATCTAAAGAAAATTGCAAAAGAAAGAGCCCTGACCATGGGAACAGTTTCTACTCATTTGATAAGAATTTCAGATCTTTATCCGAATACAGATCTGTCAAGATTCAAACCTGACAGAAAAATTATTGCCAAGGTTAAAAAGGCCAGAAATGAAATATTAAAAGCAAATCCAAAAGAAAATAAGATCAGTTTAAAACCAATTTTTGATAAACTTAATGGCGAGTTAAGCTATGGAGATATCAAACTGGCTTTGGTTTTTTTGTGAAATTTATTTATTCTATTTTCAAAGATGAAAAAGAACCAAAAAATCTTTTCCTAAAGAAGGATTTTGCTTTGCAACGGTCACCAATCGGATGAATGTTCAAGAAATTAACAAAGTTATTCTTGTCCCCTTCACCTTTGTCTTCATCATGTTCATTGTGACCTAAATCTACCTTTAGGTATCGTTCACATGAAAGTAAGTTGATTACAACATAATTGGCAGACTTTATTTGGATCATAATGGAACTTAATTATTAAAAAATAAAATTTGATTGGATGGTGCTGGTCGCAGGGATAATGAATGAAGTACCGAAATTGCGTTTATCGCAGCGCAGCAAGATAAAAAGAGCATGGGGTGGAACGTTAATAAAACAGCTTGAAGCTGTTTTTAGTGAACTAGCCAGATGGCGCGTTGGCCTTTTATGAATGGTGCACAGCAATCCCCTCGAGCAGCAGAGATTTTTTTGTTTCTTTTTTTATCCAAAAAAAGATAAAAACAATAAAATTTAACTCATTAAATTCATCTTGACTTCAGCAGTTATTAGTCATCTCCTTAAACTCTTCTCAGCAGATACTCTTTTTGAGATTATTTTACATTTCTTATATTTACCATGTTGAATAAAAAACAAACTAGATGAACATAGAAGAATTTAGAACATATTGTTTAAACAAACCCTGCGTAACCGAACATTTTCCTTTTGATGAGGTCACATTGGTTTTTAAGGTATGTAATAAAATATTCACACTTTCGGGTTTGGAAAATCAACCTCCAAAAATAAATTTAAAATGTGATCCTGAAAAAGCAATTCAACTTCGGGAAGAATATGATGGAATTATCACGCCCGGTTTTCATATGAACAAAAAACACTGGAATACAGTAGAAATTTCTAATCTGCCACAAGGTTTTATTGAAGAACTTATTGACCACTCCTATGACCTGATCGTTAAAAGTTTACCTAAAAAATTACGTGGTCAATTGATATAAATCCAAAATTCTGGTTTATTCAAGGTGAGTTCAAACTAAAAAGAAGCTCCTGCGCCCAAAGAAAAGGCATTAATACTAGTAACTCCTATGGTATAATGTTGATAACCAGTGGAAATATGATAATTTTTCAAATGATATTTTAACAATATTTTTGTTTTATTTATGGATTGCTGATTGATAGATGATCCCTTATAAGAAACCAACAAACTAATTGGCTTTTTAATAAACCATTCACCACCTATACCATATGAAAATCCAACTTTTTTAACAGTATTTCCTACATACATTGCTCCTAAACCAAACCAAAAATCTACTCTTTGAGTTCTGACTCTATGGTAGTTCACCAAAGCAGAATAAATAGAGAGTTTATCGGTAATACCACCAACTTTTTCAAATAGCTGTAAATAATCTACTTCAATACCCATTCGTTTAAAAAACCTAAAATCAATGTTTAAATCATTACCATACAAATTCTTACTTTCAACTATAAAATTGTTTGAAATATCAAATCTGGTTAATTTGTAATTTGTAGAATCGGTATATAAATAATTTCCGCTTTTTGCAATTTTGAATGGATATTCAGAAATTTCAGCACCATGCATTTTTGTATTCATTTCCGGAGGAGATTCAATAAGAATTCCATAGGATAGGTAAAAAGCAATAGTTCCTATAATATCGATAAAAATATTACCCGAACTAATTATATTTCCATTTGTACTTGTTGAAGTTGATTGTGTATATCCAATATTTGTGTCTGTTTCTTCTGTTAAACTTTTCTTTGCTTTGTCAAGTTTTCCTTCCTGAGAAAAACATGTTGCTGAAAAAAGAAAAATAAATACAACGAATGGAGCTTTCATAGTCTCAATTAAAGTGATTATGCATCAAAAATCAAACCAAAAATATTTTATGATTAACTAATAGCGCCATATTTTAAAGGAATCTGAAGATGCAATAAAAAGAATTTGTATTAAAATTTCACTTCTTAAAACAACAATAGAAACTAAAATAGAAGTAAAAAGATTATTTTTGTATATAAATAAATTAAAAATGAGCGTAAAAGATGAATTATTAAAACGCAGTGATTCCA
>JAOZTG010000284.1 GCA_029939235.1 Flavobacteriaceae bacterium | reverse complement strand
AATGGAAGGAACTTGTTAATTGGGACATATTCTATAAATACTTTTCCTCGAACATCTACTTTTTTAAAAGTATAACCATTTTTAAATTCAGTTTTTAGCCATTCTTTTTTCTTTTGATATCCATTGCTGGATTTCTTATCACTAATGGCACAACAAATATGCTCATCCTGAATATTTTTATCGGTTAATTTTAATATTTTCATTCTCTTTTTAAATGTAGATGTTCCTATAAAACGGCTTGAATACTACTTATCTTGGCAGTATTCCATTTAGTTTTTCAACCATTAGATCAGGTTCCATATTTTTACCGATTATAATTCCGTCAGGATCAATTAAAAAATTTTGCGGAACTGCCTTAACGCCATAAATACCTGAAACTTCATCCCAACCCTTTAAATTTGAAATGTTTGTCCAAGGTAATTGGTCTGCTTTAATCGCCTTTAACCATCGTTCTTTATCCTTGTCGATAGAGATTCCAACAATGGTGAAATCCCTGTTTTTAAATGTCTTATATACATTGACCAATGTGGGATTGGAAGCTCTGCAAGGAGCACACCAGGAAGCCCAAAAATCAATCAATACATATCTACCTCTAAAATCTTTTAACTGTACTAAATTCCCATCAGTATCCGGAATACTAAAATCAGGTGCGGGTTGAGAAATGGCTACATTTTTCAAAGTATTATACAAATTTGTCAAATGTTCAAAATATACTGTTTTCTTCACAGGATTTTTAAAGTTATTCATTATATGATCTAAAGTATCTGCAGATATATTGTAAATCTGAAATTGATAATATGCAGTAAATGCTGAAAATGTATAATCTGAATGGTCTAACATTATCTCCATTCCCTTCTTTCTGTCAAATATATCATCCATTTTATATGAGCGAAATAAACTATCTTCTCTTGAACCTATCACTTTTGCCTGATCTAATTTACTAAAATCTGCTTTAATTTCAATAGAGCTGTTTTCAAGAAAAAAATGAATTTTATTTGATTTTCCATTAATGAACAGGGTATAAAGGTACGGACTGTCAATTTCCCCTTTCAAGGTGAATTTTCCATTGATCATCTCTGTAGAATCTACATTAACCTGCTCATTTGTTTTTAGATCAAGTTTAGCCAATAATACTTTCCCATCCTCAACACCTTTGATTTTGCCATTGATCACATATCCATTATTATCTATTGTCTTACCTGAATTGCAAGATTGCATAAATGCTATGATCATCAGTAAGTTAAAAAAGTAAAGAATTATTTTATTGTTTTGCATATTTTAAATCTCAGTGATTATTTATTATTCTTTGATAAAAAATGTCTTTTGTTATTGTAAAAAAAATCAAAAACCCCATTTTGAAGGCTATTTATTACCCATTGTCTTTATTCCTTTTTAGTTGCTATGTAGTCATATAGAAAGTATATAATTTTGATGCATTAAATTCATGGGGATAGCGTTCATTGTGAATTCAGGTTTCAAATTTTATTGATGTCAGGTATAACCTCTCTGTCACAAACAACAGTTACGTTCGGATGCATCCAAAGCATTGTAACAGGAAATTTAGTAGTGATCTCTCCAGAGAGAAATTTTTTAAACGGATCTTCTTTATGACTTCCGTTAACCACTAATAATATCTTTTTTGAACGCATTATGTCATTCATCCCTAAAGTTAATCCGTATTTTATTTCATGCTCAGCTTCCAGCGCCATCGTATGTTTTTTTGTTGTATCAGCAAGTTTTGCTATGTGGGCATTTGCATTCAAGTGTTCTGCCGGTTCATTAAAACCAAGATGACCATTTACACCCATTCCAAGAATACATAAGTCAATATCACCCTCTTTACTAAATTTTTCAGAAATTCTCTTTATTTCTTGTTCTGGATTATCTGGATTACTGGCAAATGAAATAAATCTGGAAGAATCAATATTTAGTGGTGATAATAAGTGCTTTTGCAGATATACTTCACATGTTGCAGGATCACTCATCGGAATACCACCCCATTCATCAAGTTTAATGATTCTAATATTTTCGAACGTATAAGAATTCTCGTTGTATTTTGTTGAAAGCAGATCATAAGTCTTTGTTAGAGTCGAGCCCGTGGCAGTGCAGATTAGTAAATCTTTTTTATGATGAATTTCGTCATAAATTAAATTTGCACTGTAATCACTCATTTGCTCAAAATCATCAGCGACAACCAAACAAAGGTTCTTTATTAAAATTTCTTTTGGCATATTGTTAAAATTTGAATTATTTACTTATTAACCAGTAGTTTATGTATTTTATTGATAGTTGTTATTTATTCAATTTCAAATAGTTATTATCAAAACTAATTGTTACACTTTTATACTGTTGTATTATATCTTGTCCTATATTTCCATAAAATTCTGGTCCTTTAATATTGAAATTTTCTATATCAACTTCCATTTTTTGAAACTTTATTTCTTGAGAACCCAACTTCATTTTGACATTACCCAGAAGTAAGGTTTTATGTTCCATTTTTCCACCAGCACTTTCAATTTTATTCGTTTTTATAGAACCAGTATTTTTTAATTCATTTTCAAATTTATTATAGAACTTTTTTGAAAATAAACTATGGTCTGCACCAGTATCAAAAATACAAGGTAAATTAGAATTTTTGTATTTAATATAAACTATAGGGTGTAACATTTCAAAAAATAAATTCTTGTCAGTTTTAGGTATTGAGATATTCTCCTTTGATGCAACAAGAGTATTTGATGTTATTGTTATGGTGCCAAGTTCCTTAGCAATCGGAAAACCAATTATTCCATTGATTTTATATGTCCCATTTCCAAATGTAAGTGCTTCATCTTTGAATACTAAAAAAGGTGCATTCGTAATAATTATTCCATTAATATTGATCTCTTTGGCAATTGCAATTTTAACATCATTATCAACTCCGGTAAAACCTTTGACCTTAATCGCTTTATTTTCCATAAAA
>JAOZTG010000021.1:26813-29178 GCA_029939235.1 Flavobacteriaceae bacterium | reverse complement strand
GCGGGTGCAAATTTAATATATTTTAGGAAATCGCAAAGCCTTTTATTAAAATATTTAAAGAAAATTATTTTCTTCTATATAATTAATCAGTATTACTTATTTATCCATTGCAGTTTCTATATTTTTGTTCTACAGAAACTGGAAGAAAAACAATTCATAATAAAACAGAATATTTTTTGTAACAAAATTTCTTTAAACTCGTCAAATAGCAAATCAAATTTACGTATGAAAACAAATCTTACCCTAATTTTCCTTTTTAGTTTTATAGTATATGGATATTCTCAAGAGGATAGGAGTGATAATAGTAATTGGACTTTGAGAGAATGTGTCGATTATGCCATTGAAAACAACCTTACTGTAAAGCAAAGTGAATATGATATTTCATTATCAGAAATAAACAGAAAAGATGCTGTTGGTAATTTTTTACCGAGTATCAATATAAATGGTTCCCATGCATGGAATTCAGGTTTAACAACTGATGTTACAACAGGTGTTTTAAGAAATCAAACCACACAAACTACTGCGGGAGGAGTTTCTTCGGGAATTCTTATTTATGGTGGATTACAAAATCTTAATCAATTGCGAAAAGCAGATTTGGGTATACTCGCCAATAGATATCAACTGGATAAGATCAAAGATGATATTTCATTGAATGTGATCAGCGCATATTTACAGGTTTTGTTTGGAAAAGAAGCAATAAAAGTTGCTCAGCCTCAATTGGAAATAACCAGAGAGCAATTAAGCAGGACAAATAAACTGGTTGAGGCCGGTACCCTGCCAAAAGGTGATTTATTAGAAATTCAGGCAACACTGGCAACTGATGAGCAAAATTTGATCATCACTCAGAATAATCTTCAAATAGCATTGATCAGTCTGGCTCAATTACTACAATTGAGTTCTTATGATAATTTTGATGTTGCTGATGAAGAGATTGAAAGTTTGCCATTGGTAAATCTGGCAAATTATTCAGTAGATGATGTTTATCAAAAAGCGCTTGAAAACAGAAATGAGATCAAAGTTGCTAAAACAAATATTGAAATGGCTGAAAAAGATATAAAACTTGCAAAAGGAGCTTTGCAACCAACGCTTTCCGGTTATTATAACTGGAATTCGAGATATTCAAATATGGACAGAATTGTTGGTTCAGAAATCAATCCAGATAACCCAACCAGAGTAATTGGTCAGGTTGAAAATACCGGAGAAAGTGTAATTACTCAAAATTTCATTCCGGTTACTGGTAGTCCTGATGGATTTTCAGATCAATTCTTTGACAGAAACAAAGGAAGTTCTTTTGGCTTGAGTTTGCGAATACCTGTTTTAAATGGCTTTAAAGTTTCTAATAATGTAAAAAGAGCAAAGATCTTTCATGATAAACAGGAAATTCGATTGGGTGAAGAAGAATTACGACTTGAAAAGATTATTCATACGGTGTATGCTGATGCGCTTGGTGCTTTGAAAATATATGATGCTGCTCAAAAAACAGTAAATGCGCAGGAAGGGGCTTTTACATATGCACAAGAGAAATTTAATGTAGGTGTGATAAATTCTTTTGAATTTAGTCAAACTAAAAACAGGCAGGTAAAGGCTCTTTCAGATTTCTTAAAAGCAAAGTATGATTTTATTTTTAAAGTGAAATTGTTGGAGTATTATTATGGAATACCTGTTAGTAATTTAAACTAGATCAAGGTTGGCAATTGTTTTAAATATAGAAACAGCTACAAAAAACTGTTCGGTTTGCTTGTCGGAAAATAAGGAAACATTATCCTTAGTTGAATTCAATGAAGGCCAGTTTTCTCACGCCGAAAAATTACATAGTTTTATTTTGGAGGTTTTGAAACAATCGGGAAAAAGCATGCAGGATATTGATGCAATCGCAGTAAGTAAAGGTCCTGGGTCTTATACCGGATTGAGAATCGGAGTTTCTGCAGCAAAAGGTTTGTGTTTTGCTTTGGATAGGCCATTGATATCTATTTCAACCTTAGAATCATTATCTCATATCGTAGAAGCTAAAAAAGGAGACTTTATTGTTCCTTTGCTGGATGCACGAAGAATGGAGGTTTATAGTTCTGTATACAATGATAAATACAAACAGGTAAGAGAAATTCAGGCAGAAATAATCGATGAACACTCTTTTTCAGAATATTTAAATAAAGGAAACGTGTATTTGGTGGGTGATGGTGCTGCAAAATGTGAAGAAGTGATAGATCATAAAAATGCTATTTTTTTAAAAGATGAATTTCCTTCTGCAAAAGAAATGGTAAAGCTATCTTCTTCTAAATATGAAAAAAAGGAATTTGAAGATGTTGCTTATTTTGAGCCTTTTTATCTGAAAGATTTTGTTGCAGGTATTCCTAAAAAATTATTT
>JAOZTG010000021.1:0-26713 GCA_029939235.1 Flavobacteriaceae bacterium | reverse complement strand
CAATTGCAGGTATGGATTGAATGTAAAATAATTTTATTTTTTTTGTGGAATAAGCCCCATAAGCCCCAGCAATTATAACACAAGTCAAAAAGAAAACAGATAGCATTGTGTTGTGTTCTTTATCTATAAGTGCCCATATCAATCCTGCGGCTAAAAACCCATTGTAAAGTCCCTGGTTTGCAGCAAGTATCTTTGACTGTTCAGCATATTCTTTTTTTAGACCAAATGTCTTCAACCCCTTTGGTTTTGTCCAAAAGAACATCTCCAATATCATAAAATAGATGTGTTCAAATGCCACCAAAGCGATCAAAAATATTTGAATAAATTTCAGCATATCAGAATTGTGTTTTAATTTGTTTTAGAGCCTTTTCAGTTTCATTTACAGGCATTTGGCAGGCACCATCAATGCAAATAAAAATAGTGGTTTCTTTATCTGAATATTTGTATTTTAATAAGGGCAAGTTGCTTTCTTTCGTGCTTCCAACCAACAATTTATTTGGAATGTAATTTTTATTGATTTCCTTTAGTTTATCTTTAGCTTCGGTTCCGGAAATTGCTATTTCATAATATTCACCCAGATAGTTAGCATAAAGATTTAACCAGTTAGAAGCTCCGGCTGCATAGGTCACAATATTATCCTTTATATTATTCAACATGATTTTTGCATTAGAACTGTACATTTTATTTTCGTAATAATGTCCAAGTTTGAACAAATTATTGGCCATGATGGAGTTAGATGAAGGAATTACATTATCATCAATTTCAATTTTTCTTGAGATCAATTCTATATCTTTATCTGATGTAAAAAAGAACATTTTACTATTATCATCATAAAAATGATCAAAACAATAGTCTGTTAATTGTTTGGCCTGCATCAACCAGTTTTCATCAAAAGTTGCTTCATATAAGGAGATAAAAGCATCAATGGTTGTGGCATAATCTTCTAAATAAGCTTCAATATTACTTTTCCCATTTTTAAAATTCCTATACAAACCACCATCTTCTTTGATTTGTTTATTACTAATAAAATACGCGTTTTTTAAGGCAACTTTTAAAAAGTGTTCTTCATTAAAAACAGTATAAGCATTTACATATGCTTTTAACATTAGAGCATTCCATGAAGTCAGGATCTTATCATCAAGACGAGGTTTATTTCTTTTTTCTCTTTCTTTAAGCAAAACTTTTTTCCAAGAGATAATTTTTTGTGACAAATCTTCTTCAGTGATGTTATTCTTCTTTGAGAAATCTTTATCAGAAGAATTTCTTATCAAATTATATTTGTCTTTTTCCCATTTCCCATAGAGGTTCACATTGTAATATTTTGCAAATAACTCAAAATCTGATCCAATTATTTTTTGAAGTTCTTCTTTTGTCCATACATAATAAGCACCTTCCTCCAGTTCTTCATTTTCTGTCAGGCTATCTGCATCTAATGATGAATAAAAGGCACCTTCTTCATGGTAAAGCTCTCTTTCAATAAATTGAGTGGTTTCAAATACTACTTGTTTATATAATGGATTCTTTGTTGCCTGATGAGCATTTGCATAAAGAGAGATCAATTGAGCATTGTCATATAACATTTTTTCAAAGTGAGGGATGTGCCATCGGTCATCAACCGAATATCTTGCAAAACCTCCACCAATCTGGTCGTTCATCCCGCCATAAGCCATTTTAGTTAAGGTTGTTTTTACATAGTCTTTTATTTGTGTATCATTCTTTTGTATACCATATCTCAATAAAAACTGGATGTTATTTGGCATAGGAAATTTTGGAGCCCCCGTTCTCCCTCCATTTTTAAGATCCATAGTTGGCAACCAATTTTTAACTGCCAAATCCAGTTCGCTGAGTTTAAAACTTGCTTCCTCTGTTTTTAAAATGATTATATCAGACTGCTGAATGCCTTCTGTTAATTTTTGCGCATATTCTTCCGCTTTTTTAGGATCATTTTTATACAGGTCAGCTATCTGATGTAAGATTTTGACCCAATTGTCTTTAGGGAAATAGGTTCCTCCCCAAAAGGGTCTGCCATCCGGTAAAGCAATTGCATTAAGTGGCCATCCGCCACGGCCTGTGATTAATTGAACGGCATTCATATATATTTGATCAACATCCGGCCTCTCTTCTCGATCTACTTTTACATTTATAAAATGTTCGTTCATGATGACAGCTACGGTAGAATCTTCAAAACTTTCATGTTCCATCACGTGACACCAGTGGCAGGCAGCATATCCTATAGAAATCAACAGTAATTTATTTTCCTTTTTTGCTAATTCCAAGGTTTCTTTATTCCATGCATACCAATTAACGGGATTATGGGCATGCTGTAGCAAATACGGACTGGTTTCATGAATAAGGTCATTGGTGTATTTATGTTCTGTTGACATTTCGTCTTTTGTTTGACTTTTACAACTAAAAATAATAGTTGAAATAGTTAGCAGGATTAAAAAATTGCGCATAGATATTTTTTTTCAAATATAATACGATTTATTGTATCATGAAAAAGCCCGGGGTTGATCCGGACCTTTTATTAATCTTGGTTGTGTTTTACAATAGTGTTGTCTTTGTGCAACTTGGTAAATTCCTTTGTGGCACTTTGTGCAATAGCTATTACTCAAAGGCACACAGAGAAAACATTGAAGTTTCGCAAAGAGAATTTTAAATATTTAATGGCAATCAAGTATCTAAAAATAGTAATTCTACATTATTCTAAAACAGAACCTTAATCTTTAACTTCAAAAGTGATCTTGACATTGAGACGATAGGATACAATTTCACCATCTTCCACAACGGCACTTTGTGAATCAACAAACACAGAACGAATTCCTTTTATAGATTTACTGGCATGTTTAACGGCATTTTTAGCTGCATCTTCCCAACTGTTTGAGGAGTTTGCTAATACTTCAATTACTTTTAATACTGACATAATTCAATTGGTTTAAGGTTAAGTCAGTAAGATACAAAAAATTAGCTAAAATATAGATTCAAGAATGTTAAAAATCTATTTGAAAGCGGACTTCTAATATATTTAAATTACCGCCTCCCACATCTTTCTTATCAATATCAGTCCATACATAATTGAACATTATTCTGGTTGCGGAGTTTAAATACCAGTTTGTACCAAAGGTAATATCACTTTGCTCTCCTCCATTTATATTTTTGCTGTTTAGATTAGTATGTGTATATCGTAAAGCCAGTTCCCATGCACCAGAACCACCATTCATAAAGATCTTTTTGGGTTTTAATCTTCCAAAAGTAGCATATGAATTTTTATAAGGTCTATGCTCCCCGGTTAAAAAATAACTCACCTGACCGTAATAATTATTAAAGTTGTAAGTTTCTGAAAAGTCGGGTAGATCTTGTTTTAATGATGAACCTAAATATTCAGCTTGAAATGTAAAAGGTCCTGAAGTAAATGCAGTTTCAAAATTTATGATATTAACTGTTTCAACACCTTCTATGTTTCCGGTTGAAATATATTTTTTTGCTAAGTGAGATTTGGGTCTTACAGATATTTTATATTTATCTTTGTCAGGTTTTCTGTAGCTATAGCTAAAGCCAAAATGTAATAATTGTTCTTTTTCAGTATTATTTATTGCTAAAGTTGTAATTCTGGATGTCCAGGCTACATCTCTTGCTGCTTCCTTGTCATTACCAAAACCATCAGCATTTCTAAAAACTCCTGTTTGAATGGATAATTTATCATCAAAAAAATCATTCATCAATAATATACCGTTGTTTCTTTCATTTGCCAGATCTGAAGGTATAGCCCTTTCCATAAAGGTAATGTATTTACTGCTGGTTAAGGCATCAAAACGTAAAGGTTCTTTCATGTGTCCTACACGAATTCTTCCAATAACAGGTATATTTTTAACACCAATATACGCATCCTTCAATCTTGCTGCACCTCCTGCATAATCCATCTGTAGTTTAAATTCTACGGTTTTATATAACACGCCGGAAAAGAAGAATCTCAACCGCCTAAATTCAGTTCCATCTTTACTTTCTAACTCTCCAAATGCTGCATCTAAATCTTCATTTTGTGAAAAATACGCATGATCAAGGTGAATTCTCCCTCCAAATTTTAGTTTAAAGTTTTTGTCTTTACTGTCTACTTTAAATCCATTGTCCCATTTAATACTGAAGGGATTCTCTTTTTTCTCCTGAGAGTAGGTGTTTACTGACCAAAAACTTATGAAGGTACAAATAAAAAGTAGTCTTAATCTCATTAGATAGCTGTTTAATTGTTAGACTTCAACACAAAATTACTTTTTTAATCAAATTAGGAGTTAATTTAATATTATATTTTATCAAATGGTAACATTAAGTTAACATTAGAAACTTCACGGTGTTATAGATTTGTGATGAAACTATAAAAAGACAAATTATGGGAGATCCTTACATATTAATGCTTGTGGCACTAACTGTTTTAGCAATCATTGACCTTGTGGTTGGAGTTAGTAATGATGCAGTTAACTTTTTAAATTCTGCTATTGGTTCAAAAGCTATATCTATTAAAAAAATTATGATCATTGCCAGTGTTGGTGTTGCTGTTGGAGCAATAACTTCAAGTGGGATGATGGAAGTTGCCAGAAAGGGAATATTTGTACCTAAAGAATTTTATTTCAATGAGATAATGTACATTTTTATGGCGGTAATGATTACCGATATTTTGCTTTTAGATGTATTTAATTCTTTGGGAATGCCTACTTCAACTACAGTATCTATTGTGTTTGAATTACTTGGTGCTGCTGTTGCCATTTCTTTGATAAAGATCTCTGCTACAGATGGTGAAACGATCAATGATATTTGGAAGTATATCAATTCTGAAAAAGCAATGCAGATTATATTTGGAATTCTGCTCTCGGTCGTCGTCGCATTTTCTATAGGAGCTATTGTACAATATATATCCAGATTGATCTATTCTTTTGATATTGCAAAAAGACCTGCCTATATAAGTGCTTTATTTGGAGGTTTTGCCATTACAGCAATTACCTATTTTATTTTTATAAAAGGATTGAAAGGAACACCATTTTATAAAGATGTGCAACATTTGATTGAAGGGAGAACAGTACAAATTATGGGTATAAGTTTTATTTTTTGGACCATCATTTCTCAGTTTTTGATCAAGGTATTCAATTTTAATATCTTGAAGTTAATTATTGGAATTGGAACTTTTTCACTTGCCATGGCTTTTTCAGGAAATGACCTTGTAAACTTTATCGGTGTGCCAATTGCTGCTTTGAATTCTTATCAGGCCTGGCATGGCTCAGGAATTCCAGCGGATGAATTTGCCATGGGTATATTGGGTAAAAAAGTGCCTGCTAATACACTTTTGTTATTGCTTGCAGGAGGTATAATGGTTGTGACTTTATGGTTTTCGAAAAAAGCGAAAACGGTAATTGAAACCGGAATTAATCTTTCAAGACAAGGGGAGGGGCATGAGAAGTTTCAGCCAAATCCATTGTCACGAGTTGTTGTGAGAGCTGCAATGGGTATTAATTATGGTTTTCAATATTTGGTGCCAAAGAATATAATTGATTATGTTGATTCTCGATTTCAAAAACCGGTTGTTAAATTACCCAAATCAAAGTCGTATGAGATGCCGGCTTTTGATATGGTTAGGGCATCTGTAAATTTGATTGTCGCCGGTATTTTGATATCTATTGGTACTTCATTAAAATTACCATTATCTACCACTTATGTAACTTTTATGGTGGCAATGGGTACTTCACTCGCCGATCGGGCATGGGGTAGGGAAAGTGCAGTTTATCGTGTTGCCGGTGTGCTCAACGTGGTTGGAGGATGGTTTTTAACAGCTTTTGTTGCCTTTACGGCTGCTGCAACTGCAGCATATTTGATAAGCCTTGGTGGTATTTTAATGGTAGCCATCTTATTAATGGTTGTAATAGGTTTGATGTTAAGAAGTTCTATAAAATTTTCTAAAAAGTCTAAGGAAATTAAAAAACAAAGATATATTGAGCGAGCCGAATTGATTACAATAAATGGTGTGATTGAGGAGACTTCTGATCATATTTCTCAGGTTATTCGTAGAGTAAACAAGCTTTATTCAAATGTGGTGAATGATTTGTCAAGGCATGATCTTGACAAACTTAAGAAAAATGACAAACAAATTAGTAAATTAAATGATGAGGTAAATGATTTAAAAGATGAAGCTTTTTATTTTATCAAATCACTGGATGATTCATCGGTGGAAGCCAGTAGATTCTATTTACTTGTTTTGGGGTATTTGCAGGATATTTCACAATCTATAAGTTATATATCAAAGGCAAGCTTTAAACATGTAAATAACAATCATAAAAATTTAAAGAAAAGCCAGATCAAAGATCTTAAAGTTATTGATGTTGAATTGATCGACATCCTAGATGATATTGAGCGAATTTTTGAATCGAGAGATTTTGATAATTTGAATTCAGTTCTTTCTAAGAAACAACATTTGTTTAGTCATGTATCTACATCGATTGAAAAACAGATCAATCGAATTCGAACCGAGGAGAGTAGTGCCAAAAATACAACTTTGTATTTTGGTAATTTACTGGAAACAAAAGACCTGATCAATGCAATTATGAACCTCGTTGAGTTGTATCAGGAATTTCATTTGAATTTGAAAAAGGCAAAAATTGATCTATAAAATTGAATTCTATTCTATTGTAAAAAAATCCTGTAAATTAGTTTACAGGATTTTTTTATGCTTAGTTAAATAGGGGCTTATATTTGTCCCAATTTACATAAATGAGCACTACGTTTAGAATAGTAACTAAAGCAGCAGGAGCTATCCCTCCATGGGCAAGTTTTAAATGAAATAAGATCATGTTTATAGCAACAGGAGCGAGTAAGATTACCGCAAATGCTACCCATTTATTGAAAATAAGTAAAAGCCCTGTAATAACTTCTATAACCCCAATTAATGGGAACATATACCCTGTTTTTACAAGTGCATCCATAAAACCGGCAGCCGCTTCCGGAAGTTCTGGAGCCGGTATAAAACCGATAAATTTGTTCGCCCCGAAAATAATTAAAATAAGTCCTAAAATAATTTGAATAAATTTTTGAATTTTATTGTTCATGATTGTATAATTTTTTACTTAAGTCGATCAAATTATCATGACCTTACAATGTGTAACTCAAGTGACCGACATAATGGCAAAAATTCCGTCATTTTGCCGAGTAAAAAATATTGGCACATAAATTGCTTAATTACTTGTAAAATAAATTAGAATTTAAATATTATAAATATGACTGAGTTATTAACGAAAGAAACTTTTTTAAAGAAAGTTTTTAATTACGAAAAGAACAAAGAGTGGAAATTTGAAGGCGATAAGCCATGTATTATTGATTTTTATGCAGATTGGTGTGGTCCATGTAAAATGGTAGCTCCTGTTTTAGAAGAACTTTCTGAAGAGTATAAAGGAAAAGTTGATATATATAAAGTTGATACAGAAGCTGAGCAGGAATTAGCCGCTGCATTTGGTATTAGAAGTATTCCATCTATGTTGTTTTGCCCTTCAGATACTGATCCTCAAATGGCACAGGGAGCTTTACCAAAACACAATCTTGAACAAGTGATCAAGGATGTTTTAAAGGTAGAAAAGTAAGAGGGGAGATTGCAGATAGAAAGAAAGAATGAAAATAGAAAAAGCCTGTCACATGACAGGCTTTTTCTATTTGTATGATAGGAGTAAAACTAAACCAGGTTGTTTGCTAATAGAAATTCAGCAATTTGGATAGTGTTTGTTGCAGCTCCTTTTCTTAAATTATCACTAACCACCCACATATTTAAAGTTTTTGGTTGAGATTCATCCCGGCGTAATCTGCCTACAAAAACATCATCATGACCATGCGCATAGATTGGCATCGGGTAAGTATTCGTATCAGTATTATCTTTTAAAGTAACTCCATCAGCTTGGTGTAAGATCTTTCTGACTTCCGAAATATCAAAATCATTTTCAAATTCTACATTGATACTTTCTGAATGGCCTCCAACAACAGGAATCCTGACAGCCGTGGCAGTAACAGCGATCGTATTATCATTGAATATTTTTCGAGTTTCCCTCACCAGTTTCATTTCTTCTTTGGTATAATCATTATCTTCAAAAACATCACAATGAGGTATTGCATTTTTATGAATAGGATAAGGATATGCCATCTCCCCCTTAATACCTGCATATTCATTTTCTAATTGTTGTACAGCCTTAACACCTGTTCCGGTAATAGATTGATAAGTAGAAATAACCAGTCTTTTGATATTATATTTTTTGTGTAATGGAGCCAAAGCAACAACCATTTGAATAGTAGAGCAATTTGGATTGGCAATTATTTTATCCTCTGTGGTTAATTCATTGGCATTGATCTCAGGAACAATCAATTTTTTAGTTGGATCCATACGCCATGCAGATGAATTATCTACAACTGTAGTTCCTGCGGCTGCAAATTTAGGAGCCCATTCTAAAGAAGTATCTCCACCTGCTGAAAATACGGCAATGTCAGGTTTTTGATCTACAGCATCCTGTAAACCTATAACAGTATACTCTTTTCCTTTAAAAGAGATTTTTTTACCAACAGATCTTTCTGATGCAACTAACAATAATTCAGTAACAGTAAAATTCCTTTCTTCCAATACTTCTAACATGACATTTCCTACCATTCCGGTGGCACCTACAACTGCTAATTTCATTTTTTAAGTTTTAAATTTTTTGAAGCAGCAAAGATTATAAAATATTTTTAAGTTATGTGATACAAAAATCAGTATTTATTGTTAAATGTTTAAAATAAATCAGATTGTATTGATTTATTTGAGAATATAACCTGTAAAAGCCTTTGTAAATTAGTCTGATTTTTTATGTTTAAAATTATCGTATTTTTGCAGCTCCTTAAAAATGATGGGGTTAATAAGAGAATATGGAATTGAAAAGTAAGAATAGAATTGAATTAATGGCACCTGCCGGTAATTTTGAATCCTTGCAGGCCGCGTTAGATAATGGTGCAGATTCGGTATATTTTGGAGTAGAACAATTGAATATGAGAGCGAGGGCATCCATTAATTTTTCGATGGAGGATTTGCCTGAAATTGCCAGACGATGTTTAGAAAAAAATGTGAGAACATATCTTACTTTGAATACTATTATTTATGATCACGACCTGACGATAGTTAAAACATTGATCAATAAAGCAAAAGAAGCTAATATTTCTGCAATAATTGTAATGGATCAGGCAGTTATTGCGATGGCCCGTCAAGCAGATATGGAAGTTCATATTTCAACTCAAATTAATATTACAAACATTGAAACTTTAAAGTTCTATGCCATGTTTGCAGATACGATTGTTTTGAGTAGAGAATTAAGTTTAAGGCAGGTTAAGAAGATAACTGATCAAATTGAAAAGGATCAGATCAAAGGACCTTCTGGCAGATTGGTTGAAATAGAAATATTTGGTCATGGAGCACTTTGTATGGCAGTTTCCGGTAAGTGCTATATGAGTTTACACAATTATAATTCGAGTGCAAATCGTGGGGCATGCAAGCAGGATTGTCGAAAAAAGTATACAGTAATTGATCAGGAAAGTGGTATTGAAATGGAAATTGACAATGAATATATCATGTCACCAAAAGATCTTTGTACCATTGACTTTCTGGATCAGGTGGCGAATGCCGGAATTAAAGTTTTAAAAATTGAAGGTAGAGGCAGGGCACCTGAATATGTTGCAAGAGTAATAAAATCTTATCGTGATGCAATTGATAGTCTGGCAAATGGTACATATAACAAAGAAAAAGTGATTGGCTGGATGCAGGAACTGGAGAAGGTTTATAACCGTGGATTTTGGAATGGCTATTATCTTGGACAAAAATTAGGTGAATGGAGTAAAGGTTCCGGGTCGCATGCAACACAAAAAAAAGTATATATTGGTAAAGGAGTTCACTTTTTTCCTAAAGCAAATATTGGTGAATTCAAATTGGAAGCTTTTGATTTGAAGGTGGGCGACACCATTTTAATTACCGGTCCAACTACCGGAGCAAAAGAGATGGAAGTTAAGGAGATGTATGTGAATGATGAAAAAGGAGAAAAGGCTCAAAGAGGAGATTCCATCACCATACCTTTAGAGTTTAGGATTCGCCCAAGTGATAAATTATATAAGATCGTTGTTGTTGAAAAAGAGGTTAAAAACGTTTAAGGATGAAAACTTATACTCTTTTAAAGTTAAATAGATTTTTTAAAAACCACCGAATTAAATTTATTGGACTTTACTTACTTCATAAATTAAAAAAACGTTATTTAGCTGTTCATTTTGACCCGATCAATGCCTGTAATTTACGTTGTAAGATGTGTTATTTTACAGATGAAGATTATGTAAAAAAACTAAAAGGATCTTTTGATAAAAATGAGTTACCACAATTAGGAAAAGCAGTTTTAGAAAGAGCTTTGAAATTTCAAATTGGTTGTGGAACGGAGCCAACTTTATATAATGATCTGGAGGCTATAATAAAACTGGGTAAACAATATAATGTTCCACATATATCTCTAACAACCAACGCAAATTTATTGACAAAAGAAAAGTTGGAAAAATGGGTAGATGCTGGTTTGCACGAGATCATTGTTTCCCTTCATGGTGTACATCAGATTTCTTATGAAAACTTTATGCAAAAGGGAGATTATCATAAGTTTCATAAGGCTTTGGAATGGATCACCGAATTAAAAGAAGATAATAAATCACTTTCATTACGAATTAATTATACTTTTAATGAGGATAATTTTATGGAATTATCTGATTTTTTTAATATTTATGGAAAATATAGCATAGATACACTACAATTAAGGCCAATAAGTAATTTGGGAAATACTGCATATCAAAATTTTGAAATGAAGAAGGTTATTCCTGTCTATGGTAAGATTATTAAAAAAATGACTGATTTGTGTAAGTCAAAAAACATAAGATTAATTGCCGCTTCAAAGGCTAAAAATTTAATTTCCAGAAAAAATACTGAAAGTTTAATATACAATTATACTTATTGCTATATTTCGCCAACCGACTTCTGGCATAAAGATTTTGACTGGAAAAATGAAACTTATGACGAATATTTCAGCCGTAAAAAGATGTCAGATAAGTTATTGAAAAATATATTTGCATCAGCTGATAAAGTTAAAAATCTGCAAACGGAAAATCTGAATTATCATATTAATTAATTGCAAATTTCTAATCATAAGGACCACTTATGTAGCCAAAAAGTTAAAAAAAGCAATGGTCATAAAAATACCTTAAGCTACCACCCAAATATTTTTGTAATAGAATTTATGAAGTTCAATGTCTTTTCTGTAGCTCCATATCATAAATCCTATAAAAACAATTGTAAAGACAGCTGCAAAAATAAGTTGGCCGGTGCTAAACATATTTATTTTATATTTATGCCTGCAAATGTAAATTAATTATAACTAAATGGGCAAGAATGCTATAGTTTTTGGGGCAACTTCAGGAATTGGAAAAGAATTGGCAAAACTGTTGGTCGATGATGGATATCGTGTGGCAATTACCGGTAGGCGTGAGGATAAATTAAAAGAGATCAAGGCATCCAATCCAAAAAAGTATATAATAAAAAAGCATGATGTCACGCAATTAGAAGCTTCCGAAAAGGTTTTTAAAGAACTATCCAGTGAACTTGGATCAATTGATCTGATCGTTTACAGTTCGGGTATTGCAGAGCCAAATTACAATTTGGAGTGGGAAAAAGAATTAGCAACTTTAAATGTAAATGTAGTTGGAGCAGTGAAAATATATGGTTTGGCATATAATTTTTTCAACCAGCAAGGTTATGGACATTTAGTTGGAATCTCATCCGTGGCTGGTATTAGGGGAAATCGTCATGTACCATCTTATTTTGCTTCCAAAGCTTTTCAAAACAACTATTTAGAATCTCTTTGGATGAAGGCAAAGCGTAGTAAATCAGACATTTATATTACAGATATTGTACCTGGATTTGTAGATACTAAAATGGCTTTAGGAGATACATTTGGGATGGCCTCTTTAGAAAAAGCAACCCAACAGATCTATTCTGCTATTAAGCGAAAAAAGAAAAAAGTATATATCACAAAGAGGTGGAGATTGATTGCATTTATTATGCGAATTTTACCAGCAAGCGTCATTATGAAAACATAAAATTGAAATGAAAAAAAGATTGAAAGCAGTACAGAAATTTCACGAGATCTTTGGATTAGGTGTTAATCATGATCCAATAGCAAAATTACCTGATCAAAAATTAAAGTTGAGGTTTGATCTGATGGCAGAAGAAAATGAAGAATATTTGGAAGCTGCTAAAAATGATGACTTGGTTGAGGTAGCGGATGCTTTAGGTGATATGCTTTATATTTTGTGTGGCACTATTTTGGAACATGGTATGCAATATAAAATTGAAGAGGTTTTTAATGAAATTCAACGTAGTAATATGAGTAAATTAGGAGCTGATGGTAAACCGATCTATAGAGAAGATGGAAAAGTGATGAAAGGTCCAAATTACTTCAAGCCCGATATTAAAAAGATTTTATAAAAATAATCTTATAAGAATCATTGGATAACTAAAATCCTCGCTGTGGCAAAGTCTCTGACTTTGAATAACAAGTTATGAAAAGCTGACTCTCCGTATTCTATGACTCTCGGAGTTCAAAATCATTTACCAGATTATAAAGATAGGACAGTATTTATTATTATCACAAATTGTGATTAACCCAATAATTCATTGCACAATCATCAAATTCATTTGATGTTTAAAAATTGTTTTAATCACCTCTTCCAACTTCCGTCTGTCAGCTTATTATTCCACAACAACTCTCCAGCCAAATTTATCTTCGGCACGATTGTATTGAATATCTGTAATTCGTTTTTTTAATCTGGCTGCAAAAGTATCTTCTAATACCGGTAGATCATAATCTTTATCCTTAAATCCAAACCCTGCAATAGGTGAAATAACAGCAGCTGTTCCTGCTCCAAACATCTCTTTTAAAGAGCCATTTTCAGCAGCGCCGGTTAATTCATCTACAGTTATTTTTCTAACCTCCACATTAATTCCTTCATCTTTTGCAATTTCAATAAGACTTTTTCTGGTAATACCATCTAAAATTCTTTCACTCGTAGGAGCTGTGAACAGGGTGTCATTTATTCTGATAAAAATATTCATTGCACCTGCTTCTTCAATGTATTGATGTGTAGTATCATCTGTCCAGATTACTTGTTGGTAACCCTTGTCAACTGCTAATTGAGTTGGATAGAACTGTCCGGCATAATTACCTCCTGCTTTAGCATAACCAACACCGCCATTTGCCGAACGGGAGTATTTTTGCTCGATCAATACTTTTACTTTTCCACCAAAGTAAGCTCCGGAAGGAGAACAGGCAATGATGAACTTATATTCATCAGATGGTGATGCATGGAAACCATTTCCTGTTGCAAATACAAACGGACGAATATATAAAGAACTTCCATCTGTTGTTGGAATCCAATCTTTATCTAATTTCAACAGAGCTTTCAGCCCTTCCATAAAATACGACTCAGGGAATTCAGGAATAGCAAGTCTTTTTGCAGAAATATTTATTCTTTTCTGATTTTCTAATGGTCTGAACAATAAAATGTTATCATCTTTGTCTTTGTAGGCTTTCATTCCTTCAAAAACAGATTGACCGTAATGAAATATTTTTGATGAAGGATCTAAACTTAAATTTTGGTAAGGCACAATTTGTGGTTGTTGCCATTTACCGTTTTTAAAGTCACAAACAAACATATGATCAGCCAAAACCTGACCAAAAGGCAAATTACTAAAATCTACTTCACTAATTTTTGATTGCTTCGTTTTTTCAATTGTAATTGTTGGGTTTACATCTGTATTCATAGTACTGGTATTTAGAACAAAAATACTTAATAATCATAAATTTCTATAAGTTTTATTTATAAATTATTATAGCATTAACATTTTGTATATTTGATATGGATTAGCAATTATGGAAAGAAGAGTATTTATTACATCTGATGGTTCTTCCAGTATTTTTTTACCTGAATTAGATGAAACCTATCATTCAAGGCATGGAGCAATACAAGAGGCTTATCATGTGTTTATCAAAAATGGTTTGGATCTTTTTGACTCCAGATCAAAAATTTCTATTCTGGAAATTGGTTTTGGAACAGGTTTGAATTGTTTTATAACTTATTTGGAAGCAAAGAAGCGGGAGTTGATCATTCATTATGATGGGGTTGAAGCTTATCCGCTTAAAGCGGAAGAACTTTTATTACTGAATTATGTTAAAGAATTAAATGCAAACCAATTTGCTATGATTTTTGATAAAATGCATGATCTATCATGGGATAAGCAGCATATTTTAGATGATAATTTTTCCCTTTTAAAACGAAATCAATTTTTTAAAGATATAAATGATCAGAATAAATATAATTTGATCTATTTTGATGCATTTGGTGCGAAAGTACAACCTGAATTATGGACAGAAGACATTTTTAAAAAGATGTACGATTCTTTAAAGAATAAAGGAGTTTTGGTAACTTACTCTGCAAAAGGGAGTGTTAGAAGAGCCATGCAAAAAGTTGGTTTTACCGTAGAGAAATTACCTGGTCCTCCCGGAAAAAGAGAAATGTTGAGGGGAATGAAATGAAGCGAATCATTCGAGTTTTTTTTCTCAAATGTTGAGAGTGGTAAAAGGACAGAGTTAAAAGTGTAAAGTAAAAAGTATCCAATAATAATCAAAAATTAATAATTTAGATCATGCAGAAACCAAAATTTGTAAAAAGGAAGAAATCCAATAATAAAAGGGCGTTTATTTTATTTATTTTACTGGTAGTTATATTGGTTTTGTGGAAAAATATGGATAAAATAATGGATATGATCTTTAATTAAATTTCTATGTTTTTTAAGAAAAAAAAATCATCAAAAGAAAAAGCAGAAACTATGAAGCTTTTTAAAAACCACGTATCTTCCGGGAAAGTGGATTTTTACAAAAAGTACAATATGGATTTTGTCATGGGGCACCGTGAAGGTCCATGGTTATATGATTTGGATGGGAGGAAAAGATTATTCAATCTGCATTCAAACGGGGGAGTTTTTAATTTAGGTCACCGAAATAAAGAAGTTATAGATGTTTTAAAGAAAAGTTTACAGAAGTATGATATTGGTAATCACCACCTGATATCAAAAATAAGAGCTGAGCTCGCTTCTAAAATGGCTGAATTAATGCCTGGCGATCTGGATTATACAATTTTTGGAGTGAGTGGGGGAGAAGCAATTGACCTTGCACTAAAAGTGGCCAGAGCTTATACAAAAAGGAAGAAGATCATTTCGATCTATGGAGGTTATCATGGGCATACAGGTTTGTCAATGCAAACCGGTGATGCAAAATACCGTGAGCCATTTTTGTTTGATTCACCGGATTTTATTCAGGTAAAGTATAACGATCTCATCGCAATGAAAGGTGCACTAAATGAGGATGTTGCTTGTGTTATTTTAGAAACTATACCTGCCACTTTAGGTATGCCATTGCCAAAAGATGATTATCTAAAAAAAGTAAAGGAAGCCTGTGAGGATAATGGTAGTCTATTAATATTAGATGAGGTTCAGGCAGGTTTAGGGCGTACTGGAAAATTATGGGCGTTTGAGCATTTTGATGTGA
The DNA here is from genome assembly GCA_029939235.1 of Flavobacteriaceae bacterium. GTDB lineage: Bacteria > Bacteroidota > Bacteroidia > Flavobacteriales > Flavobacteriaceae > Lutimonas. The sequence goes on along the minus strand of JAOZTG010000021.1, from coordinate 11,045 downwards.
TTCCTGACATGGTGGTTTTAGCAAAAGGCCTTTCGGGAGGGATCTACCCGATGAGCGCTACCGTAATTAGTAAAAAATTGGAATCTGTTTTTCACGAAGATCCATTTATACATATTTCTACTTCTGGAGGTTCTGAGTTAGGTGCAGCCGTAACCCAAAAAGTACTGGAGATTACTTCAGAGCCTGCATTTTTAAGGAAGGTGAATGAGATGTCAGATTTATTTCAAAAAGAACTTGCTAAGTTACTGCAAAAACACAATAATTTTTTTAAAGGAATTAGAAGAAAAGGGTTGATGATAGGGCTGGAACTGAAAGATGAACTAGCGGGACCTGTTCTTACAAAAACGGCTTATGACAATGATCTTTTAATTATTTATGCCAATAATGATAAATCGATCGTACAGTTCTTACCACCTTTGATCATGGAAGAAAAGGATATGAAATTTGTTATTAAAAAACTGGATAAATCTTTAAAACAAGCCAGATTATTATATTCACTTGCCAAATTAAAAGAGTTTTTTTAAATGATCCATCAAAAAATAAGTACTGCATATTTAAGTGAATTTGAAAAGGGTTTAGATATTTCTGAAATTGAAAATTCAAAAATTTTAGGGGAGATCGTTGGATATGGTGAGATTTCTTCCATTTTTAAAGTGAAAGGTTTTTCAGGATGGATCTATAAACGGTTGCCGTTGTTTGAATCCATAGAACAGGCGGAAGAGTATGCTGAAAAGTATAAAAAATATGTAGATCTGTTAAAGGAGGCAGGATTACAATTGCCGGATGATTTCTATAAGGTCGTCAACGGACATGTAAAAGTGGTTTTGTATCTGGCACAACAGGAAATTAATAAAACAGATCTTTGCCAAAACAGGCTGCATACCCAAACAGAAGAAAAGAATTTAAAAATGTTGCAAAGAATATTTTTAAAAATAAATAAAATATATCAATTTAATAAGAGGAATAAAGAAAAAACGGAATTGTCTATAGACGGACAAATTTCTAACTGGGCAGTAGAGGGAGAAGATCTTTTGTATTTTGATACAAGCACACCACTTTTTAAACTAGATGGGTTAGAGCAAATGGATCCAGATCTTATTTTGAGCAGTGCTCCAAAAGCATTGGTATGGATAATAAAGGTATTCTTCTTACAAGATGTGATGGATCGATATTATGATATTCGTTTAGTATTTATAGATATAGTGGCAAATCTTTACAAGGAACAAAAAGTTGAGCTGATTGATCCGGTTATTGTGAATGCAAATAAATATTTGCCTGATGGAATTGAGAAGATCTCCAGAAAGGAAGTAGATAAATATTATAAAGAAGATAAGTTTATCTGGCAACTTTTTTTGGGTTTGAGAAGATTAGATCGTTGGTTTACAACGAAAGTACTTCGAAAACGATATGAATTTATTCTTCCGGGAAAGATCGAAAGATAGAACGAGGATTATTTCTTTTTGTAATATTTAACCATAAAACTATGTGTGATACTTTTATAGCCTTGCCGAAAGCAACCGAAGATGGTTCGGTAATTTTTGCTAAAAACAGTGATCGTGAAGCAAATGAGGCGCAAAGTTTGGAGTATCATCCATCAATGAAATACCCTGCCAATTCTATGGTAGCGTGTACTTATTTGGAAATTCCACAGGTTGAGAAAACATACGGAGTTTTGATAAGCCGCCCATTTTGGATGTGGGGTGCTGAGATGGGTGTGAATGAACATGGAGTTGCCATTGGTAATGAGGCAGTTTTCACCAAATTAAAAGTTAAAAAAACCGGTGTGCTAACCGGAATGGATCTTTTACGCCTTGCTTTGGAAAGATCTGATTCGGCCACAAAGGCAAAAGAAATAATAATTGACTTATTAAAAAAATATAAACAAGGAGGAGTTTGTGGTTATCAGGATAAAGGAATGTTATATCATAATAGTTTTATTATTGCCGATAAAAACGGAGGCTGGATATTAGAAACTGCCGGGGAATTTTGGGTAGCTAAAAAAGTTGACACTTATTATGCAATTAGTAACGGTTTAACTATTGGGTCAGATTATGACGAAATTCATCCGAAAGCGGAGGATTTTGCTAGAAAAAAGGGTTGGACAAAAGGTGAATTTCATTTTGCCAATGCGTTTTCCGATTTTTTATTTACTACTTTTTCGGCCTGTAAAACAAGAAAAAACAGGGCAGATGATCTGTTAAAGAATAATCAGACAATAATAAATATTACTTCAGCAACAGCTCATTTAAGGGATCATAATTCTAAAGATTTTAATCCATCCAGACCATTGTTAGGAAATACAATTTGTGCCCATGCAGGAAATTCAATTACCCGAAACGCATCACAAACTACCGGATCAATGATCGTTCATTTAAGAACAAATAAAGAGCCTATAGTATGGGTTACTGCAACATCTACACCTTGCTTGTCGTTGTTTAAACCTGTTTGGTTTGGTAAAGAAGTAGTACCTTATTTGGGTGAGGAGCTGACGGGAATGTATAATAAAAATAGCTTTTGGTGGAAACACGAACTATTACACAGAAAGGTTTTAAAAGATTACAATCAAAGGATTGAAATTTTAAAGCAGGAACGAAATAGTTTTGAAAATAATTTGATCGATCAAGTGTATGAAGATAACAATAAAGGATTCGAAATTTCAAAAAATGCTTTTGAAGGCCATAAAATACTGATTGATAATTGGATAAGTGGTGTAAAAGAGATGAGTACAAAGAAAAGTTCGAATTTTATCTATAAAAATTACTGGAAAAAATTAAATAAAAAAGTAGGCATTTAATTGTTATTATGTTTGCTCCTTATTCATTAGGATCTTTTTTAGTTGCAGTTATTGAATAAACCATCGGTATTTTGTTTTCAAGATGTTCAATTTGAAATTTATTTGGAGAATTTTCTATGGTTTTATTAAAACAATCATAGGGAGAATAATCATATTCATTTAATGAATTTATCTCAAGATCATTTGATATTAAACTGTTGATAACCTCACTCATACTGTGATTCCACGTGATATATTCTGCTTCAATTTTAGCACTTTTATCTGCGTAGGTACCAATTTCCGTTTCAATAATTGGTCCTGAATTAAAGTAGCGATATTTAATTTTTTCAAGATCGTCATCGAACATCCAAATAACCGGATGAAATTCTACAAAAATAAATGATCCACCAGTTTTTAAGAATTTTGATATGATTTTTGCCCATTTGTTTAGATCAGGTAGCCAGCCAATGGTACCGTAGCTTGTAAAAACAATATCAAATTTTTCATCTAAATGATTGGGGAGATCATAAATATCACAACAAATAAATTTAGCATCAGTTTTGGTCTTTCCTGCAAGTAATGTTGCCTGTTCTATGGCTTCGTTTGACAGGTCTACTCCAGTAACTTTTGCTCCCATTCTTCCAAGAGAAATAGTGTCTTGTCCAAAATGACATTGTAAGTGAAGAATACTTTTTCCGGTGAGATCACCTAATAAATCTAATTCAATTGTATTTAGAGAGCTTTTTCCTTTAAGAAAATTATTTACATCATAAAAGTCTGATCTCATATGTGAATCTACTTTTAGATTCCATAATTTCTTATTGACATTTAAATAATCATTTTCTTTATTAGCCATCTGATTATTATTTGAGAGAGAATCTCTTAATTAACTGTTAAGCATTTTCCAGAGTTCATCTTTTAATTCTGTAAGGCCGGTTTGAGCAATAGATGAGATAAATAGATGAGGCAGATCAGTAGGGAGGTCTTTTTCTATTTCTTCCATTAGTTCATCGTCTAACATATCGGATTTTGAAATAGCAAGTAACCTTTCTTTATCCATTAATTCCGGATTGTGTTTTTTGAGTTCGTTTAAAAGGATATCATATTCTTTTACAATATCATCACTGTCTGCAGGCACTAAGAATAATAAAAGGGAATTTCGTTCAATATGACGTAAAAAGCGGTGTCCTAATCCTTTACCTTCTGCAGCACCTTCTATAATTCCAGGAATATCTGCTACAACAAAACTTTTAAAACCACGATATTCAACAATACCTAAATTGGGTTTTAAAGTAGTAAATTCGTAATCGGCAATTTTTGGTTTTGCTGAAGTAATTACTGATAGTAAAGTTGATTTCCCTGCATTAGGAAAGCCAACCAGTCCAACATCTGCCAAAAGTTTTAATTCTAACTGGTACCATCCTTCTTGTCCTTCAATTCCGGGTTGAGCATATCGGGGAGTTTGATTTGTAGCTGATTTAAAATGCCAGTTTCCTCTTCCTCCTTTACCGCCTTCGGTTAAAATTATTTCTTCACCATTTTCTGTGATCTCAAATAAAACCTTGTCAGTTTCTGCATCTTTCACAATAGTGCCTAGTGGAACATCAATATATTTGTCTTCACCATCTTTACCTGTGCTTCTGCTTTTGCTGCCGGCTCCACCATGTTCTGCTTTAAAATGCTTTTTAAACTTTAGATGATATAGGGTCCACATATTTTTGTTTCCTCTAAGGATCACATGGCCACCACGACCACCATCACCTCCATCCGGTCCGCCCTTTGTGATATATTTTTCGCGGTGTAAATGCACAGAACCTTTACCTCCACTACCGGAAGCAGCCCACATTTTTATATAATCAACAAAATTACCTTCAGTCATATTAACAGGAAAAAAAAGGTCTAAAAAATTAGACCTATTAATTATTATGCAAAAATAAAGCTTTTAGCTTAAAACTTCTCAACTATCTGTTGTATTCTTTCTTTAATTTCTTCTACGGTACCAACACCATTAATTCCATGGTATTTGTTTTGTTTTTGATAGAAATCTTTTAAGATATCCGTATTATCATAGTAATTTTGGAGTCTTATTTTAATTTTCTCTTCACTTTGGTCATTCGTTCTTCCGCTTGTTAATCCTCTGGATAAAATACGCTTGATTAAAATATTTTCAGGCACTTCTAGAACAATCATGGCATTGATCTCATGATCTCTTTCTTTTAAAAATTTATCTAAAGATTCTGCCTGAGATTTTGTTCGGGGAAACCCATCAAAGATAAAGCCATTAGCTTCAGGATATTTTTCCACTTCTGCAATAAGCATTTTGATGGTAACCTCATCAGGTACCAACTGGGTTTTGTCAATGTAGGTTTTGGCAAGTTTACCCAATTCTGTTAGCTCCTTGATATTATGTCTAAACACTTCTCCTGTTGAGATATGGATTAATTTGTACTTGTCTTTTAACAATTCAGCCTGAGTTCCCTTTCCTGCACCAGGAGCACCAAATAAAACTATATTTTTCATGATTAATTTTAGTTTTAGTAAAGATATAAAAATATTAATTACAAAAAAGTTTGCATTTCAATTATTCGCTAAATTGATATACATCAGGTAGATTTCTCCCTAAGCCGTCATAATCAAGTCCGTATCCTACAATAAATTTATCTTCAATTGATTTTCCAATATAATCAATGTGTAATTCTTTACGGAATACATCCGGTTTAAAAAACAGCGTTGCAATAATTAATTTTTTTACTTTTTTTTCTCTGAAAATATCGTAAATCTCCGTAAGCGTGTTGCCTGTGTCAATGATATCTTCCAGAATTACAATTGTTTTTCCTTCCAGATCTTCATTAATACCAACCAGTTGTCTTATTTTTCCAGTAGAATTTACTCCTTGGTAAGAAGATAATTTCACAAAAGAAATATGACAGTCATAGGGGTATTCTCTTACAAAATCTGCAGCGAACATAAACGATCCGTTTAGGATCGCAATGAAAACAGGTACTTCATTTTTATCCAGATCGTTGGCAAGTTGACTTGCTATATGTTTTACATATTTAGCAATATCTTCCTTTTTTATAAAAGGTTTAAATTGCTTGTCGTGTAACTTAATGAGTTCCATAGGTCAAAGATTTAAATTTTAAAAAAATGAAAGTGCAAAAGTACACAATACATAAAACAGAAAAAAATATAGTATGAAAATACAGTAAATTATTTCAATTTAGTATTTCTAATAAGAAAAGAAGAAGAGTTGGTTTAAAGTCTTGTTTTTAACAATTCCTTTTATAAAATGTAAAAACCCTTTAAGAAATCAATCTTAAAGGGTTTTTATAAAATTTTAAATAAATTTTGACAATTATTTAATTTTTTTATTTGACTTAACTGAAGTATCGTACATGATTGGAGAAGCAATAAATAAGGAAGAATAAGTACCCACAATAACACCAATGATCATTGCGAACATAAATCCTTTGATAGAATCACCACCAAAAATAAAGATAGCCAATAACACGATCAATGTAGTAGCAGAAGTGTTAATTGTTCTTCCAAGTGTACTACTTAATGCAGCATCAACAGTACGTTGATATGGCCATCCGGTATGCTTTGCAGCAAATTCTCTAATTCTGTCAAAAATAACCACAGTATCATTCAAAGAGTAACCTACAACAGTTAGAATTGCAGCAATAAAAGACTGACCGATCTCCATATCAAATGGTAACATATTCTGGAATATAGAGAATACTGCCAAAACGATCAATACATCATGAAAAACAGCAGCTACAGCACCCAAACTAAATTGCCATTTTTTAAATCTCATAAGGATATAAAGGAATACTACAATCAATGAACCAATAATTGCCCAAAATGCAGCTTGTTTAATATCATCAGCAATCGTTGGTCCTACTTTTATAGAATGCATAATTCCAACATTTAGATCATTGTCTGCACCTTTAAATTGATCATAGGTAATACTTGCTGGTAAATAAGGTTGAACCCCTTTATATAAAAGATTTTGAATTTCATCATCAACTGTTACACCATCGTCATCAATTTTATACTTGGTAGTTACCTTTAATTGATTTGCAGAACCAAATGTTTTTACCTCCGGGGAACTTCCAAACTGATCTTTTAAAGAATTGGCAACTTCAGAAGCATTTACTTTTTCTTGAAAACGAACAGTATAAGTTCTACCTCCTTTAAAATCAACACCGTAATTTAAACCATTGGTAAATAAAGATCCAATACCTAAAATTAAAACAGTACCAGAAATGATATAAGCCATTTTTCTTTTTTTCAAGAAATCTACCTTAATATTCTTAAACCAGTTTTTTGTGATTGCTGTATTAAAAGTTAATTTATGTCCTTTATTGGTATACCATTCTATTAATATTCTGGTAATAAATATAGCAGTAAATAAAGATGTAAGAATACCAATGATCAATGTAGTGGCAAATCCTTTAACAGGTCCTGTACCAAAAATATATAATATAATACCTGTTAGTAAGGTAGTGATATTTGCATCAATAATAGAAGAAAGTGCTCCTCCAAATCCATCATTGATGGATTCTTTCATTCCTTTGCCTTTTGCCATTTCTTCTTTGATACGTTCATAAATAAGTACGTTCGCATCTACTGACATACCTATTGTTAAAACAATACCGGCAATACCAGGTAATGTAAGTACTGCTCCAAATGCAGCCAGCACACCAAATATAAATAAGATGTTTACTGCAAGAGCAATATCTGAGAAAATACCGGCTTTTCCATAATAAAATATCATCCATGCTAAAACAATTAACAGGGCAAGAACAAATGAACTTGTACCACTGTCTATTGCTTCCTGACCTAAAGAAGGTCCAACAACATCCGATTGAATAATTCTTGCAGCAGCAGGTAATTTACCTGATTTTAAAGCATTTGCTAAATCCTGTGCTTCTTCAATAGTGAATTGCCCTGATATAGATGTTCTGCCTGTTGTGATCGCATCATTCACTCTTGGTGCTGAATATACATAATCATCTAGTACAACAGCAACGAATTTCCCAACGTTTGCGGTCGTCATTTTTCCCCATTGTTTGGTTCCTTTGCTATTCATTGTCATGCTCACTTCAGGATTTGCTCCCAATTGGTCAAAAACCTGAGATGCATCTGAGATCACATCACCCTGAATAGGAGCAATATCTTCTCTGTTTGATTTTAAAGCATAAAGATTGATTATTTCAGAACCTTTAACTGGTTTTGCATCCCATGCAAATTTTGCATATTTCATTTCTGTAGGTAACAAACTTCTTACCTCTTTCTTGGTAAGATATTCATTAATAACAGCAGTATCCTTTACACTTGCAGAAGCAAGTATAGAGCTGATATCATTTTGTGATTGAGGAAATCTTACAAAAAGTTTGCTAAATAATGGATTTTGAGCCTCTACATTTACGGAGTCTTTTACCTCTCCAAGTAGATCATCAATGTTATCATCAGCTGTAGTTGTTTCTTCTGTACTTGTTAATTCTTCTTCTGATTTAATAATATCAGCTAAAGTTGTATTTGCAGAAACAAAGAATTGTGCAAGATCCTGATTGGTAAATACTTCCCAAAATTGTAATTCGGCTGTACTTTGTAATAGTTTTCTAACACGATCAATATCTTTAGCACCAGGTAATTCAATAATAATTCTTCCTGATTCACCTTCTTGCTGGATATTTGGTTGTGTTACACCAAATCGGTCAATTCTGTTTCGTAATACCTCAAAAGCAGTACTTATTGATCCTTTTACTTCCTCTTTTAAGATTGGAATAACATCATCATCACTCATTTTGAAATTAATCTTTTCTTTTAAAGATTTGTTTCCAAAAATGGTTGGATCACTTAATTTCACAGTTCCTTTACTTGCTTCTTGAAAAGCATCTAAAAACAGATCAAAATAGTCTTTATCACTATTTTTTTCAGCTTTTGTAGCATTTACCAGTGCTTCATTAAAAACCGGATTTTTTGAATTGTTTGATAATCCCTGTAAAATATCTCTTACAGAAACTTCTAAGGTTGCATTAATTCCACCTTTAAGGTCAAGACCAAGATTGATTTCTTTTTCTTTAACTTCATTATAAGTAAAATCGGTAAACCCTAAATTAAAAGCTGGTAAATTTGCCACAGAATCCAAATATTGTCTTTCTAATATTTTTAATTCGGTTGGATTTGCATCCACTGAATTTGATTCGGCATAAATAACTGCATCTTTCTCCACATTCTTTGCTACCCATGTAAATGATAGTTGGTATAAACTAACCAACCCAAAAACGATAGCAAATAACCTAATAAGTCCTTTGTTTTGCATTACTTTTTTTAATTTTAAACTTCGTATCTCATATAATCGCGCAAATATACTCAAAAGATTTAGCTTTAAAAGAAATAAGCAATGAATTTTAAAGGGTGGTAGGTATTCCTTGATAGTTTATTTTTTAGTAAATTTGTATCTAATAAAAAATGATTCAAATGAAATATTTATCTGATATTGAAATTGCTCAAAACACGCAATTAGAACCCATTAGGGAAATCGCGAAAAAATTGAACGTAAAGGAAGATGATCTTGAGCTTTACGGTAAGTTTAAGGCAAAACTGCCTCTTAACCTTATAGATGAGAAAAAGATAAAAAAGAATAATTTAATTTTGGTGACTGCTTTGACTCCTACTCCTGCCGGAGAAGGGAAAACAACTGTTTCTATTGGTCTTACTGAAGGATTAAATAAAATCGGTAAGAAAGCAACAGTAGTTTTAAGAGAGCCTTCACTGGGCCCTGTTTTTGGTATCAAAGGTGGTGCAGCCGGAGGTGGTTATTCTCAGGTGGTACCAATGGAAGATATCAATTTGCATTTTACAGGTGATTTCAATGCAGTTGAAAAAGCTAATAATTTACTTGCTGCATTAATTGATAACAATTTACAATGTGTGCCATGCTCTTTGAATATTGACCCTCGTACTATTTTGTGGAAAAGGGTAATTGACATGAATGACAGAGCATTACGAAATATTACTATCGGTTTAGGGGGAACCCTTAACGGAGTTCCACGTGAAGATGGATTTAATATTACTCCTGCATCTGAGATCATGGCAATTCTTTGTATGACATCCGGAATTGAGGATTTAAAAAAACGATTAGGGGATATTTTTATTGGACTTACTTATGATAAAAAGCCAATTTTTGCCCGTGATTTGAATGCAGAAAATGCCATGGCAATTTTATTAAAAGATGCCATTAAACCTAATTTGGTTCAAACTTTAGAGAAAAATCCTGCTATTTTACATGGAGGTCCATTTGCAAATATTGCACAGGGTACAAATACAATACTGGCTACTAAAATGGGACTAACATTATCTAATTATGTGATTACAGAAGCAGGTTTTGGAGCTGATCTTGGGGCTGAAAAATTCTTAAATATCAAGTCGGTTGCTGCTAATTTGAATCCTAAAGCTGTTGTTTTAGTTGCTACGATCCGTGCACTAAGACATCACGGTGGTGCTAAAAAAGATCAATATAACACACCTAATTTGTCTTATGTACAAAAAGGGTTCCCAAATCTGGAAAAACATATTGAAAACATAAGAAAATTTAATATTGAGCCGGTAGTTGCGATCAATGCGTTTACTAATGACTCAAAAGAAGAAATTCAATTTGTAATAGATGCTTGTGGAAAACTTGGTGTGCATGCTGTTTTGTCAGAAGGTTGGGCAAAAGGAGGAAATGGAACTCAGGATCTGGCAAAGGCAGTTGTAGATATTGTTGAAAATAAAGCAACCCAATTCAAGCCTTTATACGATTGGAATTCTCCGGTGATTGATAAAATCGAAAAAATAGCTAAAGAAATTTATGGAGCCGACCGTGTTGTTTATGATAAAAAGGCGAGATTGAATTTAAAAAGAATTGACAGACTTGGATTTAATGATTTTGCTATTTGTATGGCAAAAACGCAAAAATCTTTTTCTGATGATGAAAAATTAATAGGAAGGCCAACAGGTTTTATTGTTCATGTACGGGAGATTGAAATTGCGGCAGGTGCAAAATTCCTTATTCCAATTTTAGGAAAAATGATGCGTATGCCTGGATTACCTCGTGTACCGGCAAGTGAAAATATGTTTATTGATAATAATGGAAAAATTTCTGGTTTATCATAAAACCGATAATTCTATCCATAAAAAAATCCGCCAATTGGCGGATTTTTTTATGCAGATAATATAAACTTTATTTATTGTCTGTCATTTCTGTATAACCTTCAGGAAT
>JAOZTG010000283.1 GCA_029939235.1 Flavobacteriaceae bacterium | reverse complement strand
TCTTGCCCAACAATTTCTCCGTTAAGCCAGATTCGACCATAATCATTTGCTTCGAATTTAAAGTACACTAACCTATCATCGGGGCTTTCAATAAAAGATACAGCATAGCCTATTTTCTTAGGCAGATAGCCATACATTTTACCAAGATCAACTTGATCCTTTTCATTAGTAATGATTTGTTTCCAACCGATACCATCTTCGAAAGTATCCTTAGAATCCCATTCGTGTGTCTCTGGTCCAAAGTCCTTAAACATAGCCGGAAAAACTTTTTCATTAACAAATGGCGGTTCGGTGTATGAGAATGGTGCCCCTTCAAAAGGTGCAGCACTGTACCATTTGGGAATTGTTCGATAGTCCTCATTTTTGAAAATTGGTACTTCAGCACTATGATCAGTAAGCTTCAAGCCATCATCTATTGCTGTAATATTTAAGATTGGGGGATAAGTGCTCGAGGGATCATTAACTGAAAGTACCGTCTTAAAAATAACACTGTCACCAGGGGTAAGCAACTTCGTTATTCGCTCTCCGGCAGAAGACCTCCAACCATTTAGCGATAATCCTTTTAATGAAAATTCGACTAAGATATTTCGGGGTTGTGGATTTGTTACTTTAGCACTGAATTCTGACTGAAATTCTTTTCCGTTTAATTGAAGAGAACTAATCGTTTCAATTCTCTCAATAGGTTTCCCTGTTTTACTTACCTGATCTATACTATGTGTTGCACCTAATTCAAGGACAGATAAATGGAGTGTATCTCCTTCCACCTTAACCAGTGCTGTATGATGCGTTTCTCCTAAATAAAAACTATGCGTTTTTCCCAGTCCACCACCACTTGTAGCCATAATATAATATGGTCGGCCGTTTCGGATTGTTGTAGAAAGCTTATGATAATGCCCCGCAATAACAGTATATTTTTTTTCCTTTAGCGCATCTTCTATTCTTAGCCACTGGTCATAAATTAATCCCTCGTATTGCCAAGCCGGTTTATGCATAAATACTATTGTGTGACGTGCCTCACTGTTTGCAGCAATATCTTCAATTGCCCATTGTACCTGTTCTTCGGAAAAGTGACTCTCATCACCCGGATTTAACTCCGTGTTCAAGGCAATAAAGTGAACACCTCGATAATCGAACGAATACCAAAGTTTTCCGTATCGTTTAATATAAGGTGGAATCATTCCTGGAACCGATATATCATGGTTGCCTGCGACAGCATAGAGTGGCATCTCCAACTTATCAGTAAAATGGGTAAAAAGATCAAACTGATCATTAAAGTCCTTCGAAAAATTCTCGGCAAGCTCTTCACCATTTGGTCTAATAACGTAGCCATCAATTAAATCACCGGCTATTAATACAAAATCAGGGTGCAGTACATTCATTGCTCTTATCGCGTCCTCAAAATAGGGCCATCCAAAAATTGGATTGCCGCCGGTTCTATCACCAATTATTCCAAAAATAAAACTATTTTCTTTTGCCTTATACGCTTCACCAAAAGAAAAGTTCTTTCCATCAGGGAGTGTAGGAGCAATAGAACTATTCTCCACATTACTAGATTTGTGTTCGGATTGTGCAAAAACTTCCAGCGTTACTAATACAATTGCTGAAAGTAAAATTATCTGTGTCGATTTTTTCATGATCTTCAATATTTATTGATTAAAAAGATAATAATGAATGTAATTGATTTTTTCATCATTACCTTAATTTAAGGTGGATTTTAAAAATTCATCCTTTTTTATTCATAGAAGTTTTACTCAATTTCAAGCCGCTAAATTAAAAGGTTGTGTAGGATAATCCGAATCCAAACATGAACAATGGTTCAATATTTTTTTTATCATACCACCGGTAACCAACAAAAATACCTTCAGTGTAGTTAACATGCAATTTCTCTCTCAGGTAGGTATCCGCAACGGGTGTATCTTCCATTTTTTTAAATTTGAATAAAATCATAGTTTTTTTTCATTTTATTTTCTCTCTTTATATTTATTTTTTATGAAATAAGGCAGATGCAGGTACTTCTTGCTTTTCAATTCCAGGACCTTCCCAGAGTAATTTCAAAATTTCACCCCCTGCACCTTGAAAATATTTTATTTTTATTGGATGCATTCCTGACTGTAATGCTATTGTTTTAAAACTTTCCACCGCTGGATGCAAACCATCATTTCCTATAAATAATTTATCGTGCAAATACAATTCAGATCCATCATTAGATACTAAGTAGATGGTATATAATCCCTCTTTTGGAATCTTAATATATCCCTCAAAATCAAAGCCAATATAATTTTTACTGTCCTTAAGGTCCGTATTTATTTTAGTTGCTATACCCGATTTAATTGGTTTCAAGTCTGCATAATCATGTACACTATGAAAAGAACCTGTATAATAATCGTATTTAAATCCAGGATTCACATTTATATATTTTTTAGATTTCAGCAATTTGGCTTTCTTAAAAATAGCCTCTGCTGGTAAACTAATACGATTATTTACAAATGCCCTCATTTTAACTGTAGTCGTTTTTTTAATTTGAAACGGTTGTTTATAAAATTTTGATTTTACCGTAGGCTCACTACCATTCAGCGTATAGTATATGTCAGAATCATCTGTATCACATGCTAAAGATATTTCTGTTTTACCGATAAAAAGTTTGTTATCTGTCATTACATACGGTGTTGTAACAATTGGCGCAATAGTTTCAGTTTGTGGTACAGGGTTGTTTACCGCCCAATCTTTATTCGGCTCAGGTCCCATTTCCAACACCAACTCTCCTCCTCTAACAAGTTCAGAATGATAGATCCAGAATTTATCAAGCACCTTGCCGTTTAATGTTGCCGATTGAATATATTTATTGGTTTTTGAATTGTTGTTTGCAATAATTACAAACTCTTTTCCACTGTAATATTTATCGTCTAACTGGATTGTGATTTTCTCAAACAGCGGACTCCCAATTTCATAAACAGGCTCTGTAGAAAC
>JAOZTG010000117.1 GCA_029939235.1 Flavobacteriaceae bacterium | reverse complement strand
GTTGTTGATAATATTTGTTTGATCTCTATCGGATTTTTGATCTATGGTCCTGTAATGTTAATCGGTGTTCATGCGCTTGATCTGGTAAACAAAGAAGCTGCCGGTACAGCAGCAGGATTAACAGGTTTATTTGGATATTTTTTAGGAACATCCATATTAGCAAATATTGTTGGTGGATATGTTATTGAAAATTATGAGTGGAGTGGATATTTCATTATGATGATCACAGCAAGTTTGATCTCCATATTATTAATTGCACTCACAATTCAAAGACCTAAAAAGATAGAATAAGTTTCGAATAATTGATAGTTTTGTATAGCTAGCTCTTGTTAAATTAAAAAAGACCGCCTCAAAAGACGGTCTTAATAAATTATTTACCAAAATTTCTCTTACTTTTTAGAAGTAGATTTACTTTGTTTTTTAAGTATCTTTAAAGCTGCATATTTCGCTGCTGCAATAGTTTCACGGTTTACTTTTTCAACAACAGTTCCACGTGTAATATCTTCATGTAAGATATAGCCATTCATCAATAACATTTGAATGATCATATTATTCACTGTTGTTTCCAATGCATATCCCTGTGCAATATAAATGCTTTCAGCTGCCCTAAAAAATTCGTTTGAAAATTCAGTAATATCAGGTAAATTCATCAATTGCTCATATGTTTCACTAAAACTTGAAATTTCAATATTCAGATTCGGTGTAACCAACAACGGACTAAACTGTTTTTTCTTTGCTGCCGGGCTGAACCCTTTTAATTTTGAAAGATCAACTGTCTTTTTCGAATCATCAATTCTAACAAAATCAGCTTTTCTCATTTGTTCCATCTGCCATAACCAGAAATTATATCGATAAACTTCAGCATTTCCTCTGTTATCATTAAAAATATGACCATAATATTGGTGGATCAAATTTTTAACCTCATTTTTATTTTGAACAATTTCAGGTCTCGAGATACGTACTTCGCGAATCAATTTACGCATATCTTCTGCTGCCATCTGAGGACCGGTAATTTCTTTACCTTTTCTTCCGATATCTGTACTTAAAATTCCTAGTTGAATTTTCTTTCCTTCTCCGGTTTTAAGAACTTCTACCAAATGCTTTTTACCGTCTAATTCTCCAGCCTCATCAATAAATGGCTGACCACTTGGCGTACTTGCCAACGCATCAAATATTTGATTGAACATGGTACGATCAATCATTGATCTCACTTCATTATCTTCATTAATTCCTATTGCAGTAAATCGGTTCTTAATGATATCAAAACTTACTTCTTTAATGGTAACAGCTGCATCATTTACAATGAACTCTTTCCCTGTAAAGATCTTGTTTACAATATCATCCAGATCAATTCTATCGATCATTTTATACGATGAACATAAAAAGAATTTACCAGTAAAGCTATCTAATTCCCAATCAAGGATGTCATCAATATAACTACCGTGAGTATCAAGTACATCCACAATCTGTTTATCGCCAGGATAACGCATTAAGGTACGCTGGAAATGTGGATTATCACCACTGGTAGCTTTTTCTTTACGCTCACCATGTGAATCGCGATACAATATAAAATTCTCAGGATTATCATACCTGATAATTCCTGCCTCTTCGCGTGCGTAATTACTTGCCGTTAAAATAATATCAATTTTATAAGGCATCCGTACATCACAAAGTCCGCTTATGGTACTACGTGAATTTAGATCTTCCACGTTACTATCAGCACTACTTTCAAACAAGGAGTAGTAGAATTTTATATACTCAGGGTCAAAATCTGTTACACGACTAAAATCTCCAACCTCTGTTCCAATTCCGTAAAGATTACCATTAGAATCAGGGAAAACATGGAACATATCTCCCGCAATCGTTTTGATCGAGCGAATTCCGGTAAGGTTTTTCTTCATCCATTTCAACATCATTGCTGCCAACATTTCCGATTTTCCTACGCCGCTGTCTCCCGCAATTTGCACCACGAAAATTGCTCCATCCTCCTCTTCAACTGCAAACATAGATCCATGCACAGGAATACCTCCCATTTCCTTCACCTTTTCATTCATTACCGTTAATCGTGGCTTTTTGATATTGCCATAATAATCACCCTTTTGGGTTAACGGAGTAATGATTGTTTTGATATTTCCTTCCGGACCTTTGATATCAAAATAACCAACACGTGGAAATGAAATAACCTTGGATGGTGCTCCATAGAAACAAATAGTATCAGGTACAAAATTCTTTACTTCATCCAAAGATGCATCCTGCAGATCAAGCAAACGATAGTTATCTGCCATATATTTCATATATGATTTATGGAAAATAAACAACTCGTTCAACAAACCTCCATTAAAGATCTTACAACGATAATCACCCATATCCATCGTGCCAACCAATTTCTTCAATCTGTTTACAAAAAATGAACCTAATGGTCTTGTATCTAAAATCTTGATGTATTCATTTGATTTTTTATCAGATAATGCTAAAGATCTCTCTTTTAGATTTTTGTCTTTATCATTTTCAATCCTATCGATTCTGTGGAATGGATATTCTCTTTTCTTCGCATCCGTTGCTATTCGGGTATGCGTTTGAATATTTTTTTCGGTACCAATAACACCCGTTTGACTCATGATATCAGCAATCCATTTCAACCTTCCATTATCAAAATTTTCTAAAGGATGATCTTTTAAGCTGTAGTTATCATGGATGGTGATTCCATGCTGAACCATTTCATTAATTGCTGAATTTTGCTGAGCAAATTCTGCTTCGGTCAAACGCATGATCGAGTGTGTGTACCTGTCATAATGTTCATTGCTCTTAGTTTGATTCATTAAATTAATAATGAATAAAGTGAACAATCGAACCTCTCTATGCACTTCATCAGCACCAATATTTTGTTCTCCACTTTCCAATACTCTATCCCATACTTCTTCAATCTCTCCGGAAAGTGACTTATGTAAAAATTCACCAATAATTGCTTCCACCTCAATGTCATCAACAACATTTAATTTCTCATCAAATCTGCTAACCAGAGCAAGCATTTTATTCTTAAAATAGTCTTTTCTGCTTAAAAGATATATTTGGGTGATCTTATCAACCGGACTTAAATTTACATCATAGATCTTATTATGGATCAATTTTTCAATTTTCCCAAACATTTTTTGTCCAAGAACATTGTTCTGAGCCATTAGATCATTGTAAATATCGGATGTGATATTTTTCACAAAAAAATCAACATTGATATTGGATGCATTTTTACCGATAATCAGTTCAAATTTTTCAATTCCCTTTTCAACCAGTTCAACCAAAGCAGGTTCTATCTGATATTTTTCAAAAGGAAGATTAAAGTGAAGCATTAGCTCCTGAATATTTTTTCGTAAAATAATATTTATCCCTTCTAAACGTGCAATATCATCATTGTGCTTTTTTGAACTGTTAATGGCTAAAACTTTTGTCTTACTTGGTGAGAACAAAACATTTTCCATTTCGAGCAATATTTCAGACATGATAATATTATCTTCAGGACCATCGATCACATAATCTGTTGGCTGATAATCTAATTTATTTGAAATATATTTCAATAAGGTTGCTTTTCCATAACGGGCCAAAACTGTTCTAAAATCAAGATGTGTGATCATTGGAATTTTTTTATAGACCTGTGGCAACAAATTTTCATACACTGAAGTGAATGCTATACTTTGAATAAATTCAGGTAATGTGGCACATTTTCCAACCTCTTCTGAGAATTCAATTACTGAATTCATTGAATCTTCAATTGAATTGATACTTACGCCACTCATTTTTGGTGATGCACTGTAAAGAACCCATAAATTATTAATTCTTAGCGAATTATATACAGGTTTATTCAATGTTTTTATCACATTAAAATCAGCGAGTACCTTTTTGATAAATTCCCGGTCTGAATTGGTAGAGAATATTTGATCTAAGATCTCATCGGTACTTAGTTCACTGCTTTTATCTGAGTTTTTAGCATTGTAAAACTGCACCCAGTAATTTAGAACGATTTCCAGTGCATTTTTAAATT
This sequence comes from Flavobacteriaceae bacterium, assembly GCA_029939235.1. Taxonomy (GTDB): domain Bacteria; phylum Bacteroidota; class Bacteroidia; order Flavobacteriales; family Flavobacteriaceae; genus Lutimonas. The sequence goes on along the minus strand of JAOZTG010000117.1, from coordinate 6,145 downwards.
CTTCTTTAAAAATCTCATACCCTTTTGCTGTTCCATCCAGATAATCACCCATAGAGAATCTTAAGAACCCTGTTTGATAAGGAATCACCGCAATACCTCTTGATTCAGCAAGTTTTTTAGTAAATTTCTCAAGATCCTGGTAAGAGAAAAAGTGGTTTAGCTGAATATTAAACAGAAAAGATCCATCAGATGCAATGATCTTTGCATGTTCACCAACTTCTCCTTTTAACAATTCGGCCGCAGTTTCTTTGGCAATTTTTAAACGAAGTAAAGCTTCATTTCTAAAATTCTTGTTTACACGGAATGTATTGATCTCTTTTACCAACTGTTTTTGATAGTAAGTAAAGAATGGTTCATTTTTATATTTAAAATCATCCGGTAATTCCAATACATCCAGTTTGTCAAGTGCTACAAGTTCATTCAATAAAAAGATATGCAATGGAGATCCTTCAAAAGGTGAAAAACGCAATAATTCTTTTGAATTATTCGTCTTTTGTTTTTTGTTATAGCTTTTGATCTCAGCAATGATATATTGCTCTATTCTCAGTTTTATCTTGTTACGTGATGCATTTTTTGGTAAGCGTTCTTCCAGATTATCCTTGATAGATTTTGCAAATTGTGCATTCTCCAGAATATTAACGAGCATGAAAAGTGAATTTGTATTTCCCTTTTCAACGCTGTTTTGTTTCCTGGCGAAATCAATTACATCTTTCTTTGAAGGAGTTGCAATAATAGAACCTAATCTGTCTCCGGTAGCACCTAAATTCTTCGTCGTTGAAATAGACGAAACTAAATTCAATCGAGCATATTGCTGGTGCAGATTATTCATTACATACCTTGAAATAGTCCTCCATTTTGGCTCATCTTCACCTCCTGATTTTATAGAATCATTATAAGCCTCATCTAAAAACAAGGTGATCTTACTGCTGCTAATAAATTTAAGGAATCGCAAAAGTGTCTGATTATTAAAATCGGAATATCCAGATGGATTTGAAGGATCATTGATCACAATCGTTAAATTCTCACAAAAACTATCCCATAGATTACCTGACTCGTCAAATAACTGGAATGTTTTCTTCATCCTGTCCAATCTGCTGGTTAACCTGTCATAATCGATTCTTCCCTCTTCATTAATTCCAATTTCAAGATCAAATGGATTAATATCAAACCGATCAGTAGGGAAAAGATCCATATACTCCCATGAGGAGTATTTGTTAAATAAAATATATGGTTTTAAAATTTTATCTTCTTTTCCGAAAAGCACGTCACGAATGATCATTTGTACATCATCTGAAATTGATGTTTTATTCAGATTGGACAAACTACTAAGAAAATCTTTAACAGAATCCTGGTCTTTTTTATTTAAAGCATCATACTTTTCATAAACCCCCAGATCAATTAAAAAGTTGATAAAACGACCTTTGTTATCTGCTTCATTCTCTGCTTTTATCAAATAATCTTTATATTTTTCTAAAAACAGGTTGATCCCAAAATTTTTATGAAAATGATTTTTTAAAGTTCGCTGAAAAGTATTAGGTATAATATCTAAAATAACTCTACAACGATTTACAATAGATTTGCTAACCGGGGTTAACTTACGCTGAAGCAGATACTCACCATAGGTTTTGATCTGATTTCTACCTCCACCTTCTACTATGGTAGCTATCTCAACATTCTCATTTTCAGAATAAAAGTACTTTTTTGTTCTTTCTTCAAATTCCTGGATCAACTTTTTATTTTGTTCCTTTAATCTCCCGGGAATTGTACAATCAAGTATCATTGCTAAATAGTCACGTAATTTCTCCAGTGAATATTTATCTTGTAATATCTGACGTGAAAACTCATCAAATTTAAACAGTACAATGTCTTTTTCAAGATTGTTGGTTTCGCCTAACTGTTCTTTTTTTAATTGATCGATCTCATTGTTATAATCAGTAATCTGATTTTCGATTAATTCTTTAAAATGTTTGAGGTTTTCAATACTTACTTTTTCAAGGATTAATCGTAAATTTAACTGGCTGTTTGCCAATGCACCCAATTTTTTTGTGTGCACCTTATTAAGGGTTTGAATGATCTTGTTATGAAAGCAAAAAACAAGACTGGTATTTGTGCTTTTTGAGATCTCAGATGAATCGATAAAGATCATCCTTGTTAACAATGGAAACCATTTGCTGTCATTGAACAGGTTCTTTCGCAAGTGAGCAACACGAATAACAAAAATACTTGATTTGTCTTCTTTGATAATATCATACAAAGTATTTTCATCCGTAAAGTCAATATCCTTCACCATTTCAGGATTGAAAAGTTCCTCTTTGATCAGCTTGATCGCCGTATCAGAACTACCACTTACTACGGTTTTTAAAAATCCATTCAATCCTTTAAAGTTGACCGTTTGCAGTGATCGGGTGAGAAAATCAGATTTTTCTGCAGCAGTTGTATAATGCGAACTTTGCACTACCATCTGGTCAAAAACGTCTAATAAATATTTCCAATGTGCCTCCTGAACATCATCGTTCACTCCTATCACTTCCCTGAATTTTCGTAATTCAGATACCTGATCTCCTAAAAGGATAGAATATCTAAAATTTAAATTTGTCTGGGTTACCGGAGGAGTTCCTACCGAATAATCATGACAATTCAATATATTTTTGGCTTGTTTTTGCTCTTCTTCATTAATTGCTTCCGTATCTATCAACGAAAGTAAACGCTGACGGAATACACTTTTCTTTGTGCGATATTCAAATGCTTTGGACTCATCATGTGGAAAAAGCATCAACGAAACATCAGAATAACCTGGAATTGCTTCTTTTAGCTCCAATAATAGACGATCGATCTCTTTTTGTTGAATTGCCGGATCATCAGGCTCTTCATAGCACAAACGGGTAAACCATTTTAAATTATCAAAAATATGTCTGGGTAAAAAATTCTCAGCTCTTTGTCCTAACGATAAATATAAATCGATAAAATCTCTCGCATCTTCGCGCAGTTTAAGTTTTGGCTTACCAACTAATCTCATAAACTTAATTTTGTGTTTTATTTATTTCTTTTGCATAAAAATTTGAAGAGAATTAATACAGGTTTTAAACATAGTTAAATAACCTATTTAAATCACTTCAATTTACGGTAACAAATTTAAAAGTTTTTCTTGTACTTTACCTTATAATGTAAAGAATGAATGAAAATATTATTGATAATTTAAAATATAGAGAAATATTAATAGAAAATATAAAAATATATTTGATAAATCATGTTATGATATTTTTGATTTAAAAAATAGTTTTGAACTCTTGCTTTTTTAAGTACGTAATGGTTTATTTTTTAAGAAAAATACTTCATTTTGTAATATTTATAACAAACTAAAGAGGAACAGGCTCCAAAAATTTATTTCTATTCATAAATTTCAAAATAAAAAAATACATGGAATAGGGTATTTTAGCTTTACTTAAACGGAATTATTTCAGTTATAAATTTTTCCTTTCCAGTGGAGATTCTCAAATTCTTTTCGGAGTATTTTTGCTTTTCCAGATCAGGGTATTGTGTAATTGGTTCGATACATATCATATTGTTAAACTCTGTCCAAAGCATCATATTTTTAAATCCGCTTGCTTTGACCTTTACATTATAACCTTGTTCTTTTATCAAACTTATCTCTTCCAGATCAAAAAAGGGAAAAGACGGACCTCCTTTATCTATAACCTCTTGAATAGAAACATTTTTTCCAGAAACCAAACAATATTCTGTTTTATCTCCTGACAATTTAAATGCAGGATGATAACCTAACATAAAAGGCATTCCTTCATCTGAAGTCAGTTCAAAGGTAATTTTTAACGACTTGTTGCTTAATTCAAAGCTTTTTTTAAAAACAAAATCAAATGCCCAATAAACAAATTCTTCCCGAGAACTTTCCGGAAATCTATTATTTTTAATTTTAGTGTTTGCTTTATAATTTTTTACATAAACTGACTTAACGCTTGAATGTTCCAACAATTGATAATTCAATTCCCTCAAAAAACCATGCTGATCCTGAATTGCATTGCCTTTTTTAGTAGACACAATATTTTTGTTGGCAAAAGTTGAACCGATAACGGGAAACATCTCCGTATCCGTATTTTCCCAACCTGGCGAACCTTTTTGATGCATCAATTCTTCCTTATTAAATTGATAATTAATCAACTCTCCTTTTTCAATTTTGACAATTGCTTTTTGATCAGAGCTTTTTAGAATGATTATATCTTTCACGTATTTTCTATTTTCTTCAACAAAAATATCAATTAGCCATCATTTAAAATGTCTGTTTCAAACATTTTTTTAAAAAATTTAAAGAAAAATATTCTTGAATTGATCAATACCTAAGAGCCATTATAATTCTGAATTTTGATAATCTCTTTTTCACATTCAGAAATTCTATATAAAACTCGCTTTTTTACTTTTTTTAATGTTTCTTCCTTTAGATCAAGCTCTTGTGTGTTTCTCCAAAGTCTGTTTAAATTAAGTAATTCTTTCTTTTTATTTTCGAGATCATCTTCCATATCATGTATATATTTAAAAGGTAAATAAAGGGTTGAACGTAAAGGGGATTAAATTCAATTTTCAGAATAATACTTCAACCCTTAATCTATATTTATTAGATCATTTTATGTAAAGATCAGCCTCCAAATGCAGTTTCGTGACTTAGTTGATTTGTTCTTTTTTTGTTGCCAATCCAATATTACCTTTATGTTTAAAAAAATTACTTTCTTTGAGCAACTTTAATCATCGGACTTAAACCACTTAAATCATCTCTATGCACCCATAATTCCGATTGTGAACCGCTGGTTACTTGCCCCCATTCCTTTATTATTTTTTCAAAACCTCCTTTTCCAAATACTTCATCATATTTTTTTGCAAATTGAGCATCTTCACCTAACCAGGCTGATTTCTCAAAAAATGATACATACGCTAAATCTCTGCCTTCTTTAGTACTTGCAAATTCATTCACATACACACCAAAGGCTTCTTCAGGAAATTTTGTAACCATTACTTTTTTTACCTTTTCCAAGATCTCCATTGCTTTCTTACCTTGAAAACGAGTAATATCATACACATCAACTTTCATCTTATTTACTTTAAAATCTTTAGGAAAATTTGAAAGATCAGCTTTAAACTTCCAATAGGTCACATCTGTTCCTGATTCCATGTAAGGCACAACATTATCTCTCCAATCCTCATCATGACCTCCTTTTGCAGGCCTGTTATCCAACGCGCTCCATGGCAATGGTCCCATAGCCCAAATATATTTCCCGGCATTCGAACCATTTACAATTCCATAAACTCTGGCTCCATAAATATTATCAGAGTGATACTTTTTATTATGCGCTGCAATACCGGCTTCAAATAATTTAACCTTATCTGGTTTTACCGTTAGCATAGCATTTTCAAAAACCACGTATTCTTTTGTGTCTTGCGCTATTACCATTAGTGGAGAAAGTAATAACAAATAAAATAATCTTTTTAAATTTTTCATGATAATTATGTTTTTATGTTTTCCCGAAACTACTTACTATTAGAATGTTACAAAAGTGATTTAGGATGAGTAGTAAGGTTTATTGTCCGAAGGCGTATAAATATTTATCGAAAAAAAATTATATTAAATATTCGTACCTTATCAACTTGAATTCAAAAAATTGAAGAAAAAACTGTATATATTTTTAATCTTCCTGATCCATTTTTCCGGATCCGGCCAGATCATTGACTTAAAAAATAACCATCCCTATAAAAAGGTTTTTGTTGAAACCGATAACTTTGGAGCTTCTTATTTGGATACTTTAGAAAATGCGTGGAATAAAGTTCAAATTGATACCGTTAAATTTTCCATTTTAAATGATCTTGCTTATTACTGGCATACCCGAAATTTAAATACAGCCTATAATCTTACTTTAAAAGGATTAAAACTAACCAACAACAACAAACTTTGGAATGGCAGGTTTCAAATTACCCAGGGCGCCATTTTACTTAGGATGGAACAGTTAGACTCAGCTTTAACTGTTCTGCATCAAGCTACAGCAAAAGTGAAGCAAAAAGATCTTCCCTTTTTGTACACTCAGTTAGGTTATGTTTATGAAAGAAAAGGAGAGTTAGACAAGGCTACAGATCATGCCCTTATTTC
>JAOZTG010000282.1 GCA_029939235.1 Flavobacteriaceae bacterium | reverse complement strand
GATTGTTTTAATGTAAAATAATTAACAAATATTTATGATTATAACATTTAAACTTTCTCAATTTTGAGCAGTCTAAATTTGAGTTAAAAACTCTAAAATTTATGTAAGAATTAGTATGAACAAAATCACCATTTTTATATCAGTAATATTTTTAATTCTATTGTTCCCTTCGGTAATAAGTGCACAAAGTATTACCGGAAAAGTTATAGATAAGGATAGACAGCCTACAGAATTTGCGGCTGTTGCAGTTATAAACCCAGTAGATTCTATCTTGATCAGTTATGCAAGTGTAGATAAGAATGGAAAATTTGAATTAAAAAATATATCCAAAGGAGAAAGGATATTTCAAATAAATTTGATTGGATATCATACTTATCAAAAAATTATTGATTTTAAGGGAAAACCTATTGATATGGGGGTTATAATCTTAAAGGAAGCAAATGAACTGGATGAAATTATTGTAAAAGCTATTACACCTGTTGTCATTAAAAAAGATACAGTTGTTTATAACACAAATGCATTTAAAGTGAGAACGGATGATTCCGTGGAAGATTTATTAAAAAAATTACCTGGTGTTGAAATTGATGCTTCCGGTAAAATTACCGCTCAAGGGGAAGATGTTGGAAAAGTTTATGTAGATGGAAAAGAATTTTTTAGCGGAGATCCCACCATTGCGACAAAGAACTTATCAGCCGATGCAATTAAAAGAGTCGAAGTTATTGACGAAAAAAGTGAAAAAGCAAGGGTTTCAGGAGTAAATGATTCCGAGAGAAAAAAAGTGATTAACCTAACTTTAAAAGATGATAAAAAAGTAAATGATTTTGGGAAATTTCAGGGAGGTTATGGTACAGATGACAGGGTTTTGACCGGTTTAAACTACAACCGTTTTTCATCTAAGTTGCAAACATCCATTATAGGTAAATTCAATAATGTGAATACTTCAGGTTCGGATATATCCGAGATCATGAATTTTGATACAGGAGGGAGATCATTTTTTAGGGGGTCAAGTGGGCCAAGTTCAGGTTTTGTAACTACAGGTGTTGGAGGATTGAATCTGGGCTATGAAATAAAGAAAAAGCAAAATTTAAATGCTGACTACTTTTATAACTATACTAAAAATACTTCAGGGGATGTTTTTACTACCCGTACCGAATTTATTGGTGATGTTGAAATTATTTCAGAAAACCACAGCAAAAGTGAAAATATTGCGAATAGTAATAAATTAAATTTTAGCTATAGAGACTATTCAAATGAGATGAGTTCACTTGAGTTGAGGGGAAATGTACGCAATTCGAACAATAAGGGGAATAGTATCAATTCTTTAGATAAGTTTAATGGTGAAGGTGAGCTTGACCTGCAAAGTATTGGCAGATCGGATAGTGATAGTGATAATAATTCGGGTCAGATCTCCTATGAGTATAACAAAAGATTTAATGAAAAAAGCAAGCGTCATATTTCTACCTGGGGAAAACTAGATGGATCAAAGAGTAAAACGGAAAGTAATAATAATCAATTGAATAAGTTTAATATTTCTGATCCGAATGAAGCATTTGAAATAAAAGAGGATATTTCAAGAGAACAGGATATTGATAATTTAAAATTAAGTTTCAATGTTGATTACACGGAGCCTCTTGTTAATAATCATTATCTGGAAATTCGTGCCGGTGTCAACTATAATAAAATAGATGATGATGTAAATCAAGAGAAATATGTGGATGATATACTTCAAAACCCATTGATCTACACGCAATATTATAAGAATACAGACTTATCAGGAAGGTTGAGGTACAAATACGATAATGATAAATTCACTTTTTCAGTTGGAGCAGCTGTTTTAGGTCAAAAGCAAGACTTTGGTTTGGAGAATGAGGAGGAATTTTTAAATTCCTATACAAGTATCAATCCTGAGTTAGGCATAAGATATCGTCCCGAACGGGGAAAATTCATGCGTTTAAGGATAAATAAATCTGTAAATCTTCCAAGAATTTCACAGCTTACACCTGTTGTGAATGATTTTAACCCATTATTTATCCGTAAAGGAAATCCATATTTAACGCCGGAAGAGAATTATTCAGCATCTGCATTGTTTATCCGTCATAATTTTGCAACCGGATTTAGCATTTTTTCCAGAATAAGTTATAATTATACCAATAATAGTATTGTAAATTCTGAATTTACAGATGAGTTTGGAATCAGGTATTCTACATTTGAAAATTTAGAAGATAAGAATAATTTTAATTTGAGCTTTAATTTTGGTAACAGATTAAATTCTTTGGGTTTAAGATATAGTATTAGATTAAGCGGTGCTTATAGTGAGTACATGTCTATCATTAATAGGGTGAATAACGAAACACAAAGCAAAGATGGTACTTTGGGTATTTCTTTTGAGAATAATAAAAAAGAGAAATTTGATGCAATGATCGGTGCAAACTGGAAAAAAAATTATACAACTTTTACTTCGGGAAATAATGCTGACAGAGACTATTTGCAACAATCATATTATATTAAAACAGACTGGAATGTTACGGATCGTTTCAATGTGAATTCACAGTTTAAATATGATATTTATACCGATAGTAATTTTGGAACGGATCAATCTGTGCCTATATGGAATGCTTCCATTTCTTATTCTTTATTGAAATCGAAAAGCATGATCATTATGATTTCTGCATTAGATATTTTAAATAAGAATATTGGTATTGTAAGAAATAGTTCCGATAATTATTTTGAAGAAACTTTTAGAGAGGTTTTGGGTAATTATTATATGTTAAGTCTGACCTATAATTTAAATGGGAACAAAAATCCTAATGCAAGTAAAAGCGGTTCCAGAAGGGGTCATAGAAGGCATTAAGATTAGCATGGTTTACCGTTGAATAGATTTAAGATATTTATTTCTTGTAAATTTTAATATCTTTCTTGTTTTCGTCAATTGTTCACCCTGATTAAAAATCAGACAAATCAACTAGATATTTCTATTTTTATATCATTTGTTCTGTTTTATTCATCCATTTTATATT
>JAOZTG010000281.1 GCA_029939235.1 Flavobacteriaceae bacterium | reverse complement strand
CACCATCATATCCATTCAATTGGTTAGATATTTACTTAATAATATAAGCATTTACACTTTCAAAATTTCTAACTACAAATTCAAAAACCACCTGTATAATTTCACCCATATTTTTACATTTTTTAAAATTCTTATCATGGGTGTATTCTATAAGATCTAATTTAAGTTTTTCAATATTTTCGGGTGTTGAAATGTGGTCGTTTTTCATACACTTAAGCAAGTTATTGATCCTGTTATGTGAACTCCTTAGTCTTTTTGCCAGGGCTGATCTTTCTTCCTTTTTATATTGCTCAATTGAATGTTCTCCTAAACTCTCCTGCACCATTTCCACAAAAGGAAAATTATCTTTAAAAAACTGAGGTCGATATACTTTTAATTTTCCCTCATAACTTTGCTGATCAAAGTCCATTGCTCTAATTCTATATTGCACCTGATCAAAATCATGTGTAGGAACAATCACATAATTATAAGCACGCATATCTCCAAGCAATCTTAAAGTAGAACGTTCATTAAACTTTACGAATTCTTTTGACAAACGCTGTTTTTCACCTTTAGGCAGATTCTCCAAATTCTCTTCCATAAAAATATCACCTGGAATTCCCATCACATGTTCCTCTACCAAAGTATCTTTATAAATTAAAAAATGTATTCTGTTTGGTGATAATATATCTTCAAATTCTAATCCATACACCCGTGATGCATCTGCCTTTTTAACATAAATATAGGCGTAATTATCATTTAAAATATTCCTTACTTTTATCCTGAAAGGTTTTGAATTACCAAATGTACAATAGTCAATTTCATCTACCATTAAATAATCCAAGGCATCTTCCGTGCCATCACCGTGCAAAATATTATACATTTGCTTCAAACTCAGATCTATCTCTTTTTGCTCAAATTCAGGATAATATACTCTTATCCATAATGTATCATTGTCATATTTATCATAAACCGTTACAGAACCTGAAAAACGTAATAGATCATCGTAAAAAATAGGAATTTTAATATTCCTGTTATACATGGTCAGGTAATCATACAACTCATCATTTATTGGGTAGGTTGGTTTCTTTCTTGATATTAATTTTTCATCCATAATCTTCAATCCTAAATAATAAAAAACAAATATTAAAATATTTCAAACAATAAGTTGATTTTTTCATTTTTGACAAACGAATATACTAAACTTTCAAGCATCCTCCTAAAATTTGCTATCTGTTAGTAACAATATCTATATTTATTCGTCTTATTTCTGATTAAATAAAAAACCTTGGAAACAATCTTATCAATAACAAACCTGGATAAAAAATTTGGAAAAATTCATGCTGTTAATAACCTGACCTTTGAAATTCAAAAAGGAAATGTTTACGGAATTTTAGGTCCAAATGGCAGTGGAAAATCAACAACATTGGGTATTATTTTAAATGTAGTTAACAAAACCTCCGGATCTTTTAGTTGGTTTGGCGGAACATTAACTACCCACAATGCGTTAAAAAAAGTTGGTGCCATTATTGAAAGACCAAACTTTTATCCGTACATGACAGCAACCCAGAATTTACAACTGGTTTGTAAAATAAAAGAGATCTCTGATAATATCATTGATGAAAAACTAAAGCAAGTCAACCTTTATAAAAGGCGTGACAGCAAGTTTAAAACTTTCTCTTTAGGAATGAAACAACGTTTGGCAATTGCCTCTGCCCTACTAAACAATCCTGAAATATTAATATTGGATGAGCCTACAAACGGACTGGATCCTCAGGGAATACATGAGATAAGAGGAATTATCAAAGAAATTGCATCCAATGGAACTACCATTCTTCTGGCTTCCCACCTGTTAGATGAAGTTGAAAAGGTTTGTTCACATGTTGTTGTGATCAGAAATGGCAAAAAACTGTATTCCGGTAAAGTAGATGAAATGAGTGCTTCGTTTGGCATGATTGAATTAAGTACAAACACTCTCAATGAAGAACTATTCGCAGCTTTAAAAGATTATGAAGGTATAGAATCAGTTAAAGAAGAAAACAAATTGATCTATCTCCACTTGAATAAGGATATTTCATCTGCTGAATTGAATAATTTTTTAATGAAGAAAAATATCATTCTTTCACATTTGGTAAAGCGTAAACCAACTTTAGAGCAGAAATTTTTAAACCTTACCAATAACAAAAACTGATCAAAGATGTTTAGACTACTCCAAATAGAATTTTACAAATTAAAACATAGCAGAGCAAGCAGGATGTTATCTATCATTTATTTTGCATTGCTCACTTCCATAGCATTTATAGCAGCCATAAAATTTGATATTGGTCCGGTGAAATTTCACTTAGCCGAACAAGGAATTTTTAATTTTCCTTACATATGGCATTTTAACACATATATCGCTTCTATCTTTAAATTTTTCTTACTTCTGGTAATTGTATCCATGATGTCTAATGAATACAGCAACAAGACTTTAAAGCAAAATTTAATTGATGGATTAAGCAAAAAAGAATTTATTTTAAGTAAATTTTATACGGTTATTGTATTTGCCCTGGCATCTACAATCTTTGTATTTATTGTTTCTATGATTTTAGGATTGATCTATTCTGATTATAATGAGATCCCCATAATCTTTTCTGATCTTGAATACCTTTTTGCTTTTTTTATCAAACTGATTGCTTTTTTCTCTTTTGGTCTCCTAATGGGAATATTGGTCAAACGATCTGCTTTTGCTGTTGGAGCTATATTGGTATGGTTTTTCGCTGAGAGTTTTTTTAAAGGATTTTTATTCTGGAAATTCAAAGATGCTGATCATACTTCTGACAGAGTAAATGAGTTTACACAATTCCTTCCTTTAGAATCCATAGCTAATTTAATTAAGGAGCCTTTTTCACGACTTAATGCCGTACAAAGTGTAGCAAAGCAAGTTGGAGAAGATTTTAAATTTGATTATGATGTGCATTGGTATCAAATTGCCATTGTTTTGATCTGGACATGTATATTTATCTATTCCTCTTATTATATTTTAAAAAAGAGAGATCTATAA
>JAOZTG010000280.1 GCA_029939235.1 Flavobacteriaceae bacterium | reverse complement strand
CTCAACTACACAAATAAACCTATCAACAAAAAACCTTTATTTAGTTCTCATAACTTACGTATCTTAGCTATATGATAAAAGTAGTGTTATTTGGCTCAGGAAATGTTGTATATCATTTGGCAAAGGCCTTTCGGTTAGCAAATAATATTGACCTTGTTCAATTATATAGAAGAGATCCAAATAATGACCATTTATTTGATCTTAAAATCAAAAAAACCAGTTCTTTAAAAGAAATCAAAAAAGCTGATGTTTATATCTTAGGTATAAATGACGACCATATTGCTGAATTTTCAACAAAACTGCAATTCAGTGAAGGTTTAGTTGTTCATACTTCTGGAAGCATATCGATGAATCAATTAAAATGTCCCGCACATAAAGGTGTTTTTTATCCATTGCAGACATTTTCTAAGAATCAAAAGATGGAATATAAAACAATTCCATTTTGTCTGGAAACTGAATTTTCTAAAGATATGAATTTACTTAAAACTCTTGCAGAATCCATCAGTAAAAATGTTTATGAGATCAATTCTCAACAAAGAGAGAAACTTCATATTGCAGCAGTTTTTGCCAACAACTATAGTAATCATATGTTTAAAATATCTAAAGATATTTGTGATGAACATCAAATTTCATTTGACTTACTAAAACCTCTCATTTTATCAACAGCAAATAAATTAGATTTTATGGATCCGGCAGAGGCACAAACCGGGCCGGCAAAAAGAAATGATCAAAAAATAATTCTAAAGCATCTTGAACAATTACATAGTGATCAAAAAGAAATATATAGTATAATTTCAAAATCAATTATTAAAACCTACCAAAAAGATTAGCATATTTATTAATTTTGATAATAGTTTACAAATCAAACATAAGTGAATAGATACTTTTGAAGAAATTTAATAAAACCTATGGAAAAAAGTTATAAAGAGATCATGCCAGATATTTCAACATTTATTTTTGATGTAGATGGCGTTTTAACCAACGGAACGGTAACTATTTTTCCTGATGGAGAACTGATCAGACAAATGAACACAAAAGATGGTTTTGCTTTAAAAACTGCTGTTAATATGGGCTATCATGTTTGTATTATTACCGGAGGAACAAATCTTAATGTAAAATCTCGTTTGGGTGATTTGGGAATTAAGGATATTTATCTTGGCTCACACAGCAAGATAGCTGACATGAATAATTTTTTAGAAAAGCACAATATCCGCTTAGAAAATGTTTTGTACATGGGAGATGATATTCCTGATCTGCCAGTAATGAAAATGGTTGGACTCCCCACCTGCCCCAATGATGCAGTACAGGAAATTCAACAAATATCAAAATATATTTCACAAAAAAAAGGTGGAAAAGGCTGTGTAAGAGATGTTATCGAACAGGTTTTAAAAGTTCAGGATAAATGGCAGTCAACTTATGATGCCAAATATTTTTAAATATGAGCAGAACCAAAGAAAGTTTAAAGAAAATTCCAGTCCTGGGAAGCATTATTCGGGGATCTGAAAAGATTAAATTGCCGCGCATGGAAGGAATGAATTTATATGACTTTCTTGAAATGTATGTAGATGGAATTTTTAAAGGAGCCCTCACTTCAAGAGCAAGTAGCATTGCTTTTAGTTTTTTTCTTGCCTTGTTTCCTTTTACTTTATTTGTACTAACCTTGATTCCATACATCCCAATAGAAAATTTCCAGGATAATTTTACAAATTTTATTCTGCAAAGTATGCCATCAGACGAAGCAGCACAGGCAATAAATTCTGTTATCAATGATATCGCAAAAAACAAATATGGTGAATTATTATCTTTCGGTCTGTTGCTGGCTATGATACTGATGACCAATGGAGTAAATGCTATTTTCAGCGGATTTGAATATACTTATCATCAAATAGAGACCCGAACAGTTTTAAGACAATACGTTGTATCACTTTTGGTATCACTTTTACTCGTAGTACTTTTATTATTTACAGTCAGCATTCTTGTATTTTTAGGACTGGTAATCAATAATTTAAATGAAAAGGGAATTGTAACAAATGCCGTTTCCTGGATTCGTTTTGCCCAGTACTTAATTATGATCATCATGGTTTTCACAGGAGTTTCTATTCTTTTTTATTTTGGAACAAAAGAAGGTAAAAAAAATTCTTTCTTTTCTGTTGGAACCACTTTTACAACCATCTTTTTTATTATTGATTTTATAATTTTTGGAATTTATGTCAATAAATTCGGGCAATACAATAAATTATATGGTTCTATTGGCACTGTCATGGTGATCATGCTTTTTATCTGGCTGAACTCTATTATATTGCTATTAGGGTTTGAATTGAATACCAGCATTACCAGACTACACAAAAAAAGAGTTGAAAATCAACTCTTAAAGAAATTATACACAGACTAATATAGGATTTTATCCATATTAGTTAAACACATATCTGATATTCACACCAAAACCATTCCAGTGAAAGTCTGTATTACCAATTACCATTATTGATGGACGGTAATCTAAACCCAAAACTATTGGAATACTATTAAAACGTAACTCAAGACCTGCTTCACCGGTTGCCCCCAGTTCAAAATCACTGTAAATAAGTGATGCAATTCCTATCCCTACATAATAATAAATATTGGATGATTCTTTGATCGGATTATAAATAAAATCATAGATAATATCGACCCCAACTCCTTCACCAAAAGAAATGTCTGTATGCAGTCTACCGGTTTTAAAATTTAGAACTCCATCAATTGCAATATTATTTCCTGCCATTTCTCCAAAACGAAGACCCAGCTCCTGAGCACTTAAAGAATAAAAAATAGGCGAAATCAACAATAAAAATAAAAGCTTTTTCATCATTATAAATTTGCAACTAATGTATTCATTTTTCATGTATTAATATCACTAATACTCAATTATACTATATTAGATCATTGTCAAAAAAGATCCAAATATTAATAATTTCAATCTATTTTAAGATCTTATAAAGATAATCCATATCTGTGTTACTTCTTACAAGATCAGCCAATTTGTTGTATTGATCTTCTTTAAATTGATC
>JAOZTG010000116.1 GCA_029939235.1 Flavobacteriaceae bacterium | reverse complement strand
GGAGAAGTACACGCTATTATGGGACCGAACGGATCAGGGAAAAGTACTCTTTCCTCCGTAATAGCGGGGAATGAGACTTATATTGTAACAGAAGGTGACGTAATACTGGATGGTAAAAGTATTTTAGATCTCTCACCAGATGAGCGAGCACATAGGGGAATCTTTATGTCCTTTCAATATCCTGTTGAAATACCGGGAGTTACCACAACAAATTTTATTAAAACAGCTATCAATGCAAAAAGAAAGTCGCAAGGCTTAGGGGATCTTCCTGCAAAAGATATGCTGAAAATGATTCGTGAAAAAGCCGAACTTTTAGAAATGGATCGTAAATTCTTATCCCGATCTTTAAATGAAGGTTTTTCAGGTGGTGAAAAAAAACGGAATGAAATATTTCAACTGGCGATGCTTGAACCAAAACTTGCCATATTAGATGAAACGGATTCTGGTTTGGATATTGATGCGTTGAAAATCGTTGCCAATGGTGTAAACAAATTAAAAACAAAAGACAATGCTACTATTGTGATCACTCATTACCAACGACTGTTAGATTATATCGTTCCGGATTTTGTCCATGTACTTTATAATGGTAAGATCGTAAAATCAGGTGGAAAAGAATTGGCTCATGAGCTGGAAGCAAAAGGATATGATTGGTTGAAGTAAACTGTTCCGGGTTTTGAGTTTTGGGTTAAAAAATTATAATGATATTATTAATGGCAACAATTAAACATTTTGAAGAATTAGAAATTTGGAAAATGTCTAGAATTCTATGTGTTGAAATATATAACATTATAACAAAAACAGAATTAAGAAATGATTATAAATTAAAAGAGCAAATCAATGGTTCTTCAGGTTCTGTTATGGATAATATTGCTGAAGGGTTTGAAAGAAATGGAAATAAAGAGTTTAGACAATTTCTTTCAATATCAAAGGCTTCTTGTGGCGAAACTCAATCACAACTATACAGAGTTTTAGATAGAAATTATATTGATAAAGAAAAATTTAATGAACTTCAGGAATTAACAACACAACTTAGAAAAAAAATTGGTTCATTCATCAAATATTTAAACAATAACGAGTATAAAGGGCATAAGTTCAGCTAACCCGAAACACAAAACTCGAAACACATTATGGACTTAAAAGACAAATTACTTGCCAGTTTTATGGCATTTGAAAATAAAGGAAATATTGATCTGGATTCAAAGGTTCATGGCATACGTATAAAGGCTATTGAAAATTTTGAAAAACTGGGTTTTCCATCTAAAAAAAATGAAGATTGGAAATACACATCTCTAAATTCAACACTTAAACATGATTATAGTGTTTTCCCTGAAATTGACTCCAGTATTGAACTAAATGATGTAAAAAAATACTTTTTACACGAAATAGAATCTTACAAAATTGTATTTGTAGATGGTGTTTACAGCTCTTTTTTATCTGATACCACACATGAAGGTGCAGATATTTGCATTTTATCAGCAGCTTTAAAAAAACCAAAATATAAAATGATCATCGATCATTATTTTGATAAAATTACATCCAAAAGTGACAGCTTATCTTCCTTAAACACAGCTTTTTCCAAGGAAGGTGCTTTTATCAATATCCCAAAAAATACGGTTGTGGAAAAACCTATTCAAATCCTTTATTTTTCAACTGGAAGTGAAAAAGAAATCCTGTTGCAACCACGAAATTTGGTGATTGTTGGTGAAAATTCACATGTGCAAATATATGAACGTCACCAAAATTTAAACAGCAATGTTATTTTAACGAATTGTGTTCTTGAAATTTTTGCCCATAAACGTGCTATTGTCAATTATTATAAAGTACAAAATGATAAAGAAACTGCTTCCATCATTGATCACACCTATGTGCAGCAAAAACAAAACAGTATCGTGTCTGTCAATACTTTTACTTTTGGTGGAAAATTAACCCGTAACAATATCGAAGTTTACCATGACGGAGAACATGTTACCACTAATCTTAATGGCATTACTATTATTGGTGGCAAACAACATGTTGACAATCATACTTTGATCAATCATAAATTCGAGAACTGTGAAAGCCATGAGTTATACAAAGGTATTTTTGACGATGCGGCAACCGGTGTTTTTAACGGGATAGTAGTTGTTGATCAAAAAGCACAGAAAACAAATGCTTTCCAACAAAATGATAATATCCTTATAGGGGATAAAGCATCGATCAATGCAAAACCTCAGTTAGAAATATTTGCGGATGATGTGAAATGTTCTCACGGATGTACGATTGGTCAACTGGATGAAAAAGCTTTATTCTATTTACAGTCTCGTGGAATTCCTAAAAAAGAAGCCAAAGCTTTGATGCTGTTTGCTTTTGGAAATGATGTTGTTGAAAAAATTAAAATTCCTGCTTTAAAATCAAGAATCACTAAATTAATTGCAGAAAAACTGGATGTTGAATTAGGGTTTGAGATGTAGTCCATCCTAAAGAGTGCTTCTTTGAGTCTCTTCTTGGTTACTTGGCGTACCTTTGCGATACAATTATAAAAAGGTGTTACGCAAAGGTTCACAAAGATTTTGCTAAGTTTCACAAAGTTCTTATAATATCAACAAGCTCGAAAAAAGGACTTTTGATACTGCCTCCTTTATAATTTATGCACGTGTTACTTATGGTAAGTATCCAAAATAACGTTTTCTAAAAAGCATAATTCAACCCAATATACATTCCTGAATCACCATCTTGTGAATTAGTTGTTTTACCATAATCAAGTCCCACCACAAAATTTTCATTCATAGCAACTCGCAGACCCAGACCATAACTTATATGTAGTTTTTCTGCTCCAAAGTTAAAATAATCATCGATTGTATCTCCTCCAGAAATAGCATAATTACCCCAATAATCAACATCTGTAAGCGGAGCATATTCTGTTTCAACTTTATTAACTTTTTCTTTTAAAGGTAATAATTGTACAACTCTACCAGCATCCAAAAAAGCATTTGTAGCCATATACCAGTGCTGTTTGAACATTTTGAAATTCCAGAATTTATATCTGAATTCAGCATTTCCATAGGCTTCTCCATCACCAACAACTCTGTTTCTTCTTATCCCTCTTAAAGTTCTTTGCCCACCTAAACCTTCTGTTGCTGCATTTTTCAGCATGGCACTATACATAATTGGCAAGGCAAAATAAGGTTCATTACCAATAATATTACCGGAATAACCCAAACGATATGCAAAGGTCAACTTCTCTTTAATAATTGTAAAATACTGTCTGTGAGTAAGGTTTAGTTTTAAATAACCTGCATTGGCACTTCCGATAAATTCCGGCACCCAGATTAAAATTGCTTCAGACCAAACCCCCTTGGATGCATTACTCCAGTTATCACGGGTATCATAAATAACTCCTAATTTTGCACCTAAAAAAGATCCTCCATCAACATCTTTTGGATCGATAATTCCCCACTTTTTATACCTATCCCACAAACCAGGCATTTCATCTGTGGAAGGAATTTGATCCTCCTTATCTTTACCATCATTATATTTATCTACATCCAAAGTGTTCACAGAATAATTATAAAATTCAAACCCTGCCAGCCAGCTCCAGCCCTTAGAGATTGGAGTTATGATATCTGCTTTTATCTTTAACTTTTTTGTTTGATTTTTATAGAACATTTTCGATTTATAATCTAAACCTCCTTCATCTTCCCATGATTTATTATAAACTGATTCATATCCATTTGCACCAAGAAAATCAAATTGTTCATCGGGCTGATACATAATATCAATGAAAATTGTTCTTCCCTTGATTAACCTGTTTGATTCAAATGAAAAATTATTTTTCCCGCTACCCTTTGTAAATCTCGAGATCTCTAAAAAATATCGCTCATAATATTTAGGGAAAATATCACCATCACCATAATTATACAGATCTATTAATCCACCATATTGAAAACCAAGATCTGAATTGTAGGTGATTGTAGGCAAAGCTCCAAAGCTCCAGCCTTTTTTAATTTTATCTGTTTGATCAACTACAGAAGTTGAATCCTGTGCATCGATACTTCCGATAAAAAAAATGGTAAATAAAAAGAATAAATAAAACCGTTTCATAAACACTATGTTTTTACTCAATGCTATTTAAAATATCTTTTAAAAATCCATTGACATCAAATTCAGGGTCTTCTGTCAAACCAGTTCTAACAATTACCAATTCCTTTGAAGGTATGATAAAAACCCATTGTCCCTGATATCCATTACATGAAAACAGATCTTTTGGTACATCCGGATATCGACCTCCTGCATTCAACCAAAAATGACCTCCATATTTACCATCGGATCCATTTGTTGGCGTTGACACATATTTCACCCATTGCTGATCTAATATTTGTTCCCCATTCCAGTTTCCATTATGCAGATATAACAAACCGAATTTTGCCCAATCACGGGTATTAGCCCAGCCATAAGATGAACCAACAAAATTACCTGCCATATCTGTTTCAATGATAGCAGAATGCATTCCAATCTTATCCAATAATTCAGCATACCAGAAATCAAGATAATCTTGCTGATTATCAAAGAATTTTCTTAGTAAATAACCCGCTAATAAATTGGTGGTTCCTGATGAATAATTCCATGATTCATTTGGTTTTCCTTCTAAATCTTTACGTAGTTGTACTTTACTCATATCACGTTCCATAAATAACATATTAGTAACATCTG
Organism: Flavobacteriaceae bacterium; assembly: GCA_029939235.1. Taxonomy (GTDB): domain Bacteria; phylum Bacteroidota; class Bacteroidia; order Flavobacteriales; family Flavobacteriaceae; genus Lutimonas. Next base: position 5,684 of record JAOZTG010000116.1, on the reverse strand, counting down.
ATATATTATTATAGTCCTCTACCCATTCCAGACCACTATTCATATGCAACAGATCATTATAAGTAATATTCTTTCGATCATCATTCTGCCATTCGCTAATTCCGGTAACAGAATTTATATCGATCAATCCTTTTTTTTGCAAAATACCATACATAGTAGCAGCTATGCTTTTTGTCATGGACCAACCCAATAGTAGCGTGTTTTTATCAAAACCATTTGCATACTTTTCGGCTATGATCTGATCTTTATAAACTACTAACACTGATCTGCTTCTTTTCAATTTTTCATCTCCTTTATCAAATGCATTTTCTACTGCCTTTTGTAAGACATTATAATCTACATTGATAAATTCATTATCAATTTGTGGTGAATTTCCATAAGGAAATGGTAAGTCTTTTTTAGTTCTATCCCTGTTGGGAATAGCAACTTTTTCATTTATATTATAATCATCATCGATTAAAACGGCACCCAATCCTTTACGATAAATCGCTTTTCTTTTTTTAAGTCCATGCAAAGATGAAATAACCAATTGCTCCGATAAATTCACTTTGTTCTTTGCCTGATCAATTGGTGAAAAATCATTATCTCCTTTTTCAACTGATTCCTGTGTTCTGTTTGCTAAAAACACACCCGAAGCAATACTTTTTGAAGCAAAACCCGTAACAATATTTAAGCGGGGGTAATTGGTATAAACAATATATACCAATCCTAAAATCAAAAATAAAAATATGTATTTTATAATTTTTTTCATCTTATAATTTTTTATGATTTTATCTGATTAAATTTGGAATAACTATATTTCTGTTAATCAGCTATTTAAACAGCTTTTAAATCAAATATAAAACAAATGTAACTGATTTTTCTATGATTAAAAAATAATTTCTATCTTTGTTAACCATTTGGTTAAACTTTATGGTTAAACCATTTAATTAAATACAATGACAAAAACAAAAGATATATCGGCTGAAGAGAAAATATTGGAGGCCGCAAGACAGGTTTTTGAAAATAAAGGAATGTCGGGTGCCAGGATGCAGGAAATTGCAGATGAAGCAAAGATCAACAAATCATTATTACATTATTATTACCGTAGCAAACAAAAATTATTTGAAGCTGTTTTTAAAACAGCCTTCCATAAACTAGCCCCACAGATCAATATAATTTTAAATTCTGATCAGAGTATTTGTGAAAAAATTAGAAATTTTTCAATGAATTACACCTCTTTTATGATCAAACACCCTTATTTACCAAATTTTATCCTTCAGGAGTTAAATAGAAATCCTGCATTCGTAAAAGAATTGATCTCAACAAAAACTTTTCCCAGTATGAAAAATTTTCAGAAACAAATACGGGAAGCTGTAGCAAACAAAAAAATAAGAAAAATTGAAGCTGAGCAACTTTTTATCAATATTCTTTCTTTAAATATCTTCCCTTTTGTTGCTGCACCCCTTCTCAAAGGATTTATCAATGCAAATGATAAAGAATACAAAACAGTTTTAGAGAATCGTAAAGTAGAAGTTGCTGAATTTATTATACAATCTATAAAATTATAATTATGAAAAAGATTGTTTTATTTTTATTATTAATCAATTTCAATGCTTTTGCCCAAGAACCTCTAAACCTGGAAAGGTGTTATGAACTGGCAGAAATCAATTACCCAAAATCCAAACAAAGTGCTTTGGTAAAAGAACAGAGTGACTTGAATTCTGAGATCATTAAAACCCAAAAATATCCAAAAATTGATTTTGATGCACAAGCAACCTATCAATCGGAGGTGATCCATTTCCCTACTGAAAATCCCGGTTTGCTAATTGAAATTCCAAATAAAGACCAGTACAGAGCCACTTTAACGGTAAACCAGCTTATTTATGGTGGTGGAACGATCGATGCCGCTATTGCGGAAGAAAATGCAAAATCGATAACACAATTACAAAAAGTAAATGTGGAACTCTATCAATTAAAACCAAGGATCAATCAGATCTATTTTTCAATACTTCTCACACAGGAAAAAAAGCAAACCCTTTTTACAAAGCAAAAGCAAGTGGAAGAAAAATTAAAAGAGATCAAAGCCGGAATCAAATATGGTGCTGTATTACCAACTTCAGACGCAATTTTAGAAGCCGAATTATTGAAGATCAAACAGCAGCTAACCGATATTGAAAGTTCCAGACAAAACATGATCCAAACATTGGAAAAATATATTGGAAGTCCGGTTTCAAATACTTCAACCTTTACATATCCAACAAATGCAATTGATCTATCTAATAGTATTAACAGACCAGAAATGCAATTATTCAATTTACAAAAAACTCAAATCGATAATACCTCCTCTATGCTGCAAAAGAACAGATTACCAAAAATTTACGGATTTGCTCAGGGCGGATATGGAAATCCAGGTTTGAACTTATTGGATAATTCGTTTCAGGCATTTTATTATGTCGGGTTAAAACTAAACTGGAATGTTTTTGACTGGAATAAAACCAAAAAACAAACCCAGGCATTGGAATTGAACAAACAAATTATTGAAAGTGAAAGAGAAGAATTCAAGTTACATACTAATATTCAATTGGAACAACAGGCATTGGAAGTTGAAAAATATAATGAATTTATTCACAGTGATCAAACCATCATCAATTTGCAAAAACATATTTTAAAAACTGCAGAATCTCAATTGAAAAATGGGGTGATTACCTCATCAGATTATATGGATCAATTAACAGATCTGTACGAAGCAGAGATCAATTTAAAAACACACCAGATACAGTTATTGTTAGCACAGGCAAACTATAAAGTAATTCAAGGAAATTAACCTCTACCCTCCCCAAGAGGGAGAATAGAAATATCAAAAAAAGATGAAAATCAATCAAATAATATTCGGATTCATAATCACTTCAGGTATACTTATATCGTGTAACTCTAACAAAGATCTGGCAGATGGTTATGGAAATTTTGAAGCTGTTGAAACTACTATTTCAGCTGAAAGCAGTGGTAAATTGATGAGCTTTAAAATAAATGAAGGTCAGGTCATTCAAAAAGGAACCAATATTGGATATATTGATACTATCCAATTATCTCTAAAAAAAGAGCAATTAATCGCCTCAAAAACTGTGATCGCCTCTAAATCAAAAGGTGTTCTTTCTCAAATAAACGTATTAAAATCACAGTTAAAAACTGCTAATGTTTCCAAGAAAAGAATCCAAAATCTGATAAAAGAAAATGCGGGAACACAAAAACAACTGGATGATATCAATGGAAAAATCGATATGCTCAACCAACAGATCATCAGTGTGGAAACACAAAATGCACCCATCATCAATGAATTAAAAAGTCTGGATATACAAGTGCAACAATTGAATGATCAAATCCAAAAAAGTGTGATTAGCAATCCTGTTTCCGGAACTGTTTTGGTAAAATATGCTGAGCCCAATGAAGTTACAGCCTTTGGAAAACCTTTATATAAAATTGCCGATCTAAGCACCATGCAATTACGTGTTTATATAAGTGAAACACAACTCTCGATAATTGAAATCGGACAACAAGTTACTGTGAAAATTGATGAAGGAGAAAATATGAAAAACTTTGAGGGTATAATCACCTGGATTGCATCAGAAGCAGAATTTACTCCCAAAATCATCCAAACCAAAGAAGAAAGAGTGAATCTGGTATATGCAGTGAAAATAGATGTAAAAAACGATGGAAGTCTAAAAATTGGAATGCCGGGTGAAATGTGGATTGAAAATAAACAGTAAATCTGAAAAATTAAGAACTCAAATGATAAAAAAAAATATATTTATTATAAGTCTGATTACTTTTAGCTTACTAAGTTGTAACACTAAAGAAAAAAGTAAAACCTCAGAAAACAGTAAAGAAGATCCTGTTAAAGAAACTGTAGCAGCTGACTCAAAAGGATACGCATTGATGAAGCAAAAATGTTTTATCTGTCATTTTGAAAGACCTGATCCAGCAAAAAGAAATCAAATGATTGCTCCACCAATGTTACGTGTTCAGGAGCATTACAAACCATCCTATTCGGATAAAGAAAGTTTTGTAAAAGCTGTGATGGCATATATAAATAATCCTTCTCAAGAAAAAACCCTGATGCCGGGAACAATAAAGAAATTTAATATAATGCCTAGAGTTATTTATGATCAAACAGAACTAAAACTTATTGTTGAAACTTTGTACGAACTTGATTTTGGTTCCATGCCAAAAATGCACATGAAAATGGGAAATGGCCTTTCACTAAATAATGGTCAAAAATGGAAACTAACACCTGCATCTATGGAACAGGTCCAAACCATTATTAAAAAACTAAATAGTTTTCATTCAAGTAATATTGCGGACTACAATCAATTGGGAAAAGATATTTTTGATGATGCAAAACTGATCTTATTAGATAAAGATTACACAGGAGATCTATTTGATCAGATACATTTTTTCTTTAGTGGAATTGAAGATAACATGCATGCATTGATAGCAACTAAATCAATAGATGTAGCAAATAAACAGGTTATTATTATAATAAATGAATTTGATAATTTTAATAAATACTTTGAATAACACTATGAAGATCTTAAAGAAAATAGCAGCAGTTCTGGCTTTATTTATCGGGGTAATGTCAGTTTTTGCAGGCTCAAAAGTATTGCTTGGTATTGATACAAAAGACTATCATATTTTAACCTGGCTGATTGTGTATAATGTAATTATGGGTGTTGTATCCATATATGCCGCTTTTCTGATATGGAAAACCGATTACAGAGCAAATAACCTGATCACAATAATTCTTACACTTCACCTTTTGGTTCTGCTTTATCTGAATTTTATAAGTGAAAGTGCTGCACATGAAAGTAAAATGGCTATGGTATTTAGAACTGTTATTTGGCTTGTAATTGCTGTTATGTACATTCAAATACCCAGACTTTTAAATAAAAAAGCACAGGCCAATAACCCAAAAACTAAATAAAAATGAAAATTATAAAAAACCCATTCAATCTGATTCTTGTATTCATTGCAATTACACTTCTAATTTCCTGTGGGAAACAAAAAGAGGAGAATCACGAACATTCACAATCAGAGAAAACAGAAGAGCATCAACATAAAGAAGAAAATAATCTAATCTTAAACAGTGGTGAACTTTGGATAGCCAATATGGAAACAACACAAGGTATTGACAATATGATCGCTTTAATGAGTTCTTTTTCTGACAAAGAATCTGTTGAAGCCTATGCTAAACTTAAAACCAGTCTTGATAAAGAATTTGGTACTATCTTAAAAAAATGTACCATGAAAGGTGAATCCCATGACCAATTACATAACTTTTTGGTGCCAATGCAGGAAATGTTTGAAGGATTAGCTTCATCTGATCTAAAAATATGTAAAGACAGTTATGACACCTTGAATGATCATTTAAAAGAATATCCAAAATATTTTAAATAATCTTTTGATTTGAGTATTTCTCTGCAACATATCAGCAAATCCTACAATCAGCTAAAAGCTGTTGACGATATTTCTTTTGAAGTAAAAGAAGGCGAATTATTTGGATTGATAGGTCCGGATGGAGCAGGAAAGACCACAATATTCAGAATACTTACAACTTTACTTATTGCAGATGATGGTGAAGCCACCGTTGCAGGATATGACGTTGTCAAAGATTATTTAGATATAAGAAATCATGTAGGATATATGCC
>JAOZTG010000279.1 GCA_029939235.1 Flavobacteriaceae bacterium | reverse complement strand
ATGCCTCTGCAGCAGCAATTACTGCCTCTGCTTTATTTGAACTTGTTGAATTTTTACCTGCAAAAAAAGGAAGAAATTCTTCATTATGCAGAAAGTATTGTCAGAGAACTTTCCTCGGAAACATATCTTGCCAAAAAAGGTGATAATGGAGGTTTTATTTTGATGCATTCTGTTGGTAATATCCATGAGGATAATGAGACGGATACAGCGATAAATTATGCTGACTATTACTTTTTAGAAGCTTTAGTTAGATGGAATAAAATTAATGATTAAATTTACTGCTCACTAACCATGAAAATGACAAAGAATATTACCATATACGATCTGGCTAAGGAATTAAAACTTGACAGTTCTACTATTTCAAGGGCTTTAAGCGACAGCCCCAGAGTTGGAAAAAAAACAAAAGAAAGAGTCTTAAAAAAAGCGCATGAATTAGGGTATTCCCGAAATATGATGGCATCTAATTTGAGGACCAATAAAACCATGACCATAGGTGTTGTGATTCCATATATATCCCGGCATTTTTTCTCAGAAGCCATTGACGGTATTGAGCAGGTAGTTGCCAGTAAAAACTATCGGGTGATAATTTCACAATCACATGATGATTTTGAAACCGAGAAAAAGATTGTCAAAGGATTATTTATGAATAGGATAGATGGTTTGTTGATATCTCCGACGATGTCAACACCTAATGCCGAACACTTGAACTTATATCATGAAAATAAAATACCTGTTGTATTATTTGACAGATATTTTGAAAATGGTGGATTTAGTAAAGTGATTTTTGAAGACAGAAAAGGTGCTTTTGATCTTACCCAACATATGATTGATAATAATTGTAAGAAATTATTTCATCTCGCAGGAGGAATAAGTTCTCTTATTTATAAAGAGCGTTTTTTGGGATATAAAGAGGCTTTAGAAAAGAATAACCTGGAATTTAAGGATTCATATGTAAGATCTTCAAATCTTAATCCGGAAGACGCTATCAGGATCATTAAGGAAATATTAGAGAAAAAGGACGATCTGCCAGATGCTTTGGTTTGTGGTAATGATGTATCAGCCTTGGCAATTATGAAATATCTGGATGAGAATACAGATCTAAAAGTCCCGGAAGATATTGCCATTGGTGGATTTTCCAATGAACCGGCTTCTGATATTATTAAACCAGGGTTGACCACAATTGATCAGCACAGTTTTATCATTGGTAAGACGGCTGCTGAAATGCTTTTAAATTTCATCAATGATAAGGAAAAAGCTTTTCAGACAAGTAATACCGTTGTTGTACGTTCAGAACTGATTATTAGAGGTTCTACAAAAAAGAAAATAAATCATTAATATATAATTTATTGGCAGAATTTCTTGTATAAGAATTTTTTTGTACTTTTGCCAATCGATTGTATTAACAATAAAATTAATAAAAATGCCAGTAAATTACGAAATTAGATACGCAGGTCATCCTGAAGATTTTAAAGGATATGACACAAAAAGAATTAGAAAAGAGTTTTTAGTTGAAAACCTATTCGAAGAAGGGAACATAAATATGGTCTATTCCTATATTGATAGATATATTGTTGGAGGTGCTAAAGCCAAAGCAGGTGAAAAGCTGTTTTTGGATACCATTGATCCGCTTAAAGCAGATTATTTTTTAGAAAGAAGAGAAATGGGAATCATCAATGTTGGTGGTGCCGGAAAAATAACTGTTGATGGTAAAGTATATGAATTAGATTACAAAGATGCTTTGTATATTGGTCGTGGATCAAAAGAAGTATATTTTGAAGGAAAAGATGCATTGTTTTACATCAACTCTGCAAATGCGCATAAAGCTTTTCCAACAAAACAGGTATCCATGGGAGATGCAAATGTGATAGAATTAGGATCTTTAAAAACTTCTAACGACAGAAAGATCAATCAGTTGCTCATTAGTGGGGTAGTAGAAACTTGTCAGTTACAAATGGGAATGACCGAATTAAAGGAAGGTTCCGTTTGGAATACTATGCCTGCACATACGCACAGTAGAAGAATGGAAGCTTATTTCTATTTTGATGTACCTGAAGAGCAGGCAATTTGTCACTTTATGGGTGAGCCACAGGAAACCCGTCATATCTGGTTGAAAGAGCACGAGGCTGTTATTTCACCTTCCTGGTCAATTCATTCAGCTGCGGGAACTTCCAATTATATCTTTATCTGGGGAATGGCAGGAGAGAATCTTGATTATGCTGATATGGATATCCACCCCATTCCATCATTAAAATAAGATAATTATGCAAAAGATGTTTGACCTTACAGGAAAAAGAGCTCTGATCACCGGAGGTTCTCACGGACTGGGGATGGCTATGGCCATAGGATTGGGAAAAGCCGGAGCCGAACTGATCATCAATGGAAGATCGATAAAAAGATTAGAAGAAGCCTCAAAAGAATATGCAAAAGAAGGATTGAAAGTTCATAATTACGAATTTGATGTAACCGATGACAAGCAGGTAAAGGATGCGATAGATCAGATAGAAGAAGAAGTAGGCCCGATCGATATACTGGTGAACAATGCAGGGATCATTAAAAGGATCCCTATGGAAGAAATGGCAACGGAAGATTTTAGAGAAGTGATCGATGTAGATCTGGTAGCACCGTTTATCGTATCCAAATATGTAGGGAGAAAGATGATAGAGCGTAAAGAGGGAAAGATCATCAATATTAACTCGATGATGAGCGAACTGGGAAGAAATACAGTTTCAGCCTATGCAGCTTCGAAAGGCGGCTTAAAGATGCTTACCAGAAACATGGCTACAGAATGGGCAAAGTACAATATTCAGACCAATGGGATCGGACCGGGCTACTTTGCCACCACACAAACAGCCCCGATCAGAGTTAAGGGTCATCCGTTCAATGATTTTATCATCAACCGCACACCGGCGGCACGTTGGGGAGATCCTGAAGATCTTGCCGGAACAGCTGTATTCTTAGCTTCAAAAGCAAGTGATTTTGTTAATGGTCAGATCATTTATGTAGATGGAGGTATTTTGGCAACTATCGGTAAACCGTCAAACGAAGATTAAATTGTCATTCCC
>JAOZTG010000115.1 GCA_029939235.1 Flavobacteriaceae bacterium | reverse complement strand
AAAAACCAAGTATCAAATTTGAAACCGAAAATTCAAATCAATTATCTCTCTTTTTCTAATTCCTTAGGTCGAACTCAGGTCGCAAGTATTTTTATATCAAACCCTTTTTTTTAATCAATTTTAGTAATTCTCATTTTTTTTATGAGAACTCATTTTAAAATCTAAAAATATCCCTATATTTGAAACACTAACTAAACCGGTTTAGTTGAAAAAGATTTATTTAAAAGATATCGCCAAAAGTTTACAGGTTTCAAAAACTACCGTTTCCCTTGTTTTAAATAACAAAGGAGATATACATAAAATCTCAAAAGATACCCAAAAACGTATTCTTGATTTTGCTCGTAAACATAATTATAAAGCCAATCATTTGGCTAGAGGTTTAAGCCGTGGACAAAGTGAAACCATCGGTTTGATCATTCCCAATATTGCTGATGTTTTTTATTCCAAGATTGCAAGCTGCATTGAAAAAAAAGCAAAAGAATACAACTATACAGTTGTTTTTAGTAGCTCAAATGAAAACACTGAAACAGAAAAAGAGCTAATTTTATCTATGATGAACCGTCAGGTAGATGGTTTGATCATAGCTTCTACCCAACAAAATGAAACAGATATTCAACAATTGAAAAATGCCAAATTCCCTTTTGTGTTGATCGACAGACATTACCCCGATATAGACACCAATTATGTAATCGTTGATAATCACGATGGTGTCAAAAATGTGACGCAACATTTGATTAATCTTGGCAAAGAAAAAATTGGATTTATATCTATTGAACCTAAATTAGATGCTATCAAACAACGGCTATATGGATATCAAGACGCCTTGTTAGTAAATGATATTCCAGAAAAAAAGGAGTATATCAAAGAATTAAATAACAATAATTATCAACAGCAAATGAAGGGGGCTATAAGAGAATTGGTAGGAGCACCAAATCATGTGGATGCCATCGTATTTTCTACTCATTATTTAACGGCATCCGGATTAAGAGAACTGAGGCTGTTAAATTGTAAAGTACCAGATGATGTGGCGATTGTCAGCTTTGATGAATTAAGTGCTTTTGACTTGATTGATCCGGCAATTACTGCGATAATTCAACCTGTCAACAAACTAGGAAATTATGCAGTTGAAATCTTATTGGATGAAATGGAAGGGAGAAAAACTAGTAAGGAGAGCAAAAAAATATTGAAAACTGAACTTGTTGTAAGAAAATCTTGCGGCATTTAGTTGTTTAAATAAGAACTAAATAGATTTTATAATAAAATATTAAAATATGAATTACTTTAAAATACCTCCAGTTCTCTTCGGTATAGTTATTATGCTGATCTTAATGTCCTTTACGCTTACAACAGATAATAACAGTCCTAATATCGGGAATGGGATTAATGATCTGGCACCAATACATGGCGATGGTGGTCACAATCATATCTACGAATTAAATACACTATTTGATCTTTATAATATCATTAAAAATGATATAGAAGGATTTCATTCAAAAATTTCTGGAAGAGATTACACCTATCAATCTCTTCGGGAAGACGTGAACAAGCCTATGATTGCAAGAGCTTCGTCGGGTAAAATGTTTTTCGAACTTTTAACAAATATAGTGCCACAAGCTTACAATGAAAATGAAGTAACCTTTTCTTTTTATTCCAATATTGATCTGAATAATAGAGAGCCTTTTGATGTTTTTATTCATGATAAATTGGTTTTAACCTTTAGAGCCAATGAAGATGGTTCTTTAAAAGTTATGAATAATCAAAGCAATGCGAATGCAGAATATATTTTAGTAAAAAGAGATGGAAATAATGATGGTGTAGGTCTGTTTAGATTAACTTTTCCATTAGGCCTTATAAACAAAGGTCAGCATACTAAAATAAAAATTCAGGGACAACAAAAAGGAAGTGGTTCCTGGTTTATGATATTTAAAACTAATGATCTAATAGAACGACTTAAAATTTCTGCTGAAAATGAGGTTTCGTTCAGTATCAAACAAAAAGACGATATGTTATATATTGATGCTCCCAGACATTTATCAGGTACAGGAATTATAATTGAAAGTGATGGTTTTAAAAGTAAAAAAGTATTCTTTGAGCAACAGGGAGATATAGCAAAAGCTACTTTGAAGATTAATGCCCCTAAAAAGAATTTTAAATTATTTTATGGAGAACAAGAAATAGATATCGTATTTGAAGATGCTACAGGTATTATTAAAAAATCGGATATAATTGGAAAATACTTCTACCGTTACAATGCACAAAACAACAATGGATGGCAGGCAACAATAACCAAACTGTACAAACCATCTTTATTCGATGCCTATGTTGACTTTTTTGATAAGAGAAATCAAGATGGAACAATTTCAATTATAAACTCAAGTCATCAGGATATTGCCTGGATGGACAGACCGGAGATTTGCATAATATTGAGAGATACACTTTTATTAACACCTATAATAAAAGATGCCTTCATTAGAGGTGATTATGCATTTGATATAGAAGATGGACTCATGTTAAGGGAATATTTGGAAAGACATCCAGACGCACAGGAAAAGATAACAACATTGCTCAAAAAGAATCTTTTATCAGTAGGTGCTTCCTACAATTGTCCCTATGAAGACATGTACGATTCCGAGGATTTGGTGCGTCAGTTTTATTTAGGGAAAAAATGGGTGAAAAAAACTTTTGGCGGATATAATTCAAAAGTATATTGGAATGTAGATGTTCCTGGAAAAACTATGCAATTTCCGCAAATATTAAAAAAAGCAGGAGTGGATTATATGGTGATTAGTCGGCATGCAAAGGGAATGTTCAAATGGCAGAGTCCTGATGGAAGTTCAGTTTTCACATATTCACCAGGTCATTATGGAGATGATTATGTGCAATTATCAAAAGAATTGAGCAGTAAAATGAAGTATGGCGCAGAACAGATAAGTTATTGGAACCAATATTATGTAAATAGTAAAACGATGACACCTTTGTTATCTAGTTATGACATGATACCTGCTATTGACTATACGGATTTTATTGAAACATGGAATGGCTTCAAAAGTATAAAGGGTGACGATGGAAAAGATAATTTGGTTTTCTTGCCAAAAATGGATCTGATGACTTCTGATGAGTTCATGCCATTGGCAGAAAAAAATGCTACTAGCGTGGAAACAATTTTTGGTGAAAGACCAAATGTATGGGTCTATATTCATGGACCCGCGCATCATAAGGCTATAACTGCAAGTAGAGAAGCGTCAAAACTATTACCGGCTGCCGAAAAATTTCTTACCATTGGGAATATTATAGATCCTGTAAGAGTTCCATATCCATTTGGTGCTTTTGACAAAGCCTGGCAATCAAAAATTTATCCGGATCATGGTTGGGGTGGTCATGATGGTGATATAACAGATGATTTGTTTAAAGCTAAATTAGTAGAATCAAGAATGTTAGGTCAAAAACTTTTGAACAAAGGAACTAATTTTATTGCAAGTAGAATAAAAACAAAAGAAAATTTAGGTATTCCTGTGGTTTTATTCAATAGTCTTTCCTGGAAAAGAACAGACCCTGTTACTGTTTCCCTAAACTTACAACAAGGCAATGCAAAAAGCCTGAATGTGATCACTTCTAAAAAACAAAAAGTTGCCTCACAAATAAAAAATATTCAGTATTATAATGATGGTAGCATTAAAAGTGCAGATGTTGTTTTTATTGCAAAAGATATTCCTTCCATCGGGTATAAAACATATTATGTAGAGCAGTCCTTAAAAATTTCTTCAAAGACCAAGAAGACAACATCACATTCAAAATATGAAAATGATGCTTATCTCATCACCTTTGAAAAGGGTGGAATTGCGCAGATTTATGATAAACAATTGAAAAGAAATCTTTTAAAAACGAATAAATTTAAAGGTGGAGAAGTTTTTACAATTTACTCTTACGGCAATGGAGCAGGAGAGTTTGGAGACATACAACAGCCATTTATGCAAGACTTTGATAAAGTTAGTTTACATAATCCGGAATGGGAAATACTGACTTCGGGAAATGTGTATACAACCTATAGAATAAAACAGCAAATATTATATGCCAATGTTGAGCAAGATGTTACTATTTATCATGATTTAAAGAGAGTACTTTTTGAAACCCGTATTTTGAATTGGACAGGAGAATTATATCGAGAGTTTAGGACGGCTTTTCCTATCGCTATAGATAATGCCTTGATTACACATGAAGTTCCTTTTGGGGCTGTAAAAGTTGGGCAGGATGAAATAAAGACGGCTGGAAACCGATATACTGCACTTAGTAAAAATGTACATCCAAGAGCGATTATGGATTGGTTCTCCGCTTCAGATGATGATATGACTGTTACTTTGAGTTCCTCTGTCGCTGCCATTGATTGGATCGATCCAACGGTTGAAAATAACAATTCACTCTTACAACACATTTTACTGGCAAGTAGAACTTCTTGCCATTGGGAAGGAAATGAGTATTCTCAGGAAGGTAATCATAGTTATCATAATATACTTACATCAAACAAAACAGGTGATTTAACCGGAAGTAGAATTGCAGAACAGCAAAATGACCCAATTCATGTAACTGTATATCCTGATAAATCTGTTTACGCATCATTGCCTGAATCTGTTAGCTTCTTTGATATAGATAATGAAAATATTATTATCAGTACAATAAAAAAAGCTGAAGATTTTGATAAAACTGTGATAAGAATGTATGATACACAGGGAAAAAGTACCACGGTTGGGCTTCATTCCTTTTTTGATATGGATAAATTCCAGCAAACCAATATTATTGAAGAAAACCCTCAACAGGTTTCTAAATTGAAGGTTTCAAAATACGGTATTGAAACCTTTAGTTTTGAAGTTAAAAAATAAAAAAGAAATTTTCAGTGTTGTTCACCATTAATTATTAAACCAATAAATTAATCATAAAATATCATGTTGCCATATGAAAAATAAAGCATCTCTTTACCTCATAGGAATTAGTTTTGTTTCAACTATCGGAGGTTTTCTCTTTGGCTATGATACGGCAATTATCTCAGGTTGTAATACCTTTCTTGAAAACCATTTTCAATTATCTCCTGCCATGTTAGGATGGGTAGTTTCATCTGCCTTACTTGGAACCATTTTGGGTTGCGTTATTTCAGGTACTATTACAGACCGTTATGGTCGTAAAAAATCATTGATGTTGGCTGCGTCACTTTTAAGTATTTCAGCCATTGGCTCCATGCTGCCACCTCAATTTTTAGGAAATCCAGAAAATGCTTTTTGGATTACCTCGAATCCCGATGTCGCTTTTAAATTTCTAATTGTTGTTCGTGTGATTGGTGGGATTGGTGTTGGAATAACATCTGTTGTTGCTCCAATTTACATCTCGGAATTGACTTTGCCTGAAAACAGAGGCAGAATGGTTTCTTTGTATCAACTTTCCATTACGCTTGGTATTCTTTTGGCATTTTTAATAGATTGGGTAGTTTTAAATCAGGCTGGTGAATATGCAGGAATTATATCCAATGAAGCCTCTGGTTTTTGGAATTGGTTATTTGTTGATGAATTATGGCGTGGGATGTTCGGAACCGAAATACCGATTGCATTAGCGTTCCTTATACTGCTTTTCTTCGTACCGGAAAGTCCGCGTTGGTTGGTTACACAAGGACGAAATGAGGAAGCCATGAAAACAATGATCAGAATTAATGGAGAAGCTCATGCAAAATTACAAATGATTGAAATTAACGAAATGGTAAAAACAGAAACAGGAGGGTTTAAGGAATTGTTACAACCCTATTTGCGAATTCCACTTTTGATTGGAATAATGCTCCCAATGTTTGCGCATTTAAGTGGAATTGCAGCTATCATGTATTTCGCTCCAAATATCATCAATGAATCGATTGCAAGTGTAGAAAATGCTTTTTTAGGAGCAGTACTTGTAGGAATCGTAAACTCGGCCTTCACATTTGTAGCCATCATGAATATTGAAAAATTTGGTAGAAGAAAATTACTTTTAATAGGTGTGATTGGAGCATTTATTTCCTTGACTGGAGTAGGTATTCTTTTTGCCATAGGCTCTAATCTAGTTATTATTCCATTACTTTTTTACGTAGCGAGTTTTGCTTTTTCATTCGGCCCAATAGTATGGGTAATTATAAGCGAAATATTTCCTACAAAAGTAAGAGGCCTGGCAGTTTCCATTGGAAGTTTCTCTTTGATGGTCACCGGTTTTTTCATCACATTGACAAATCCGATAATGATCAAAACAATTATGCCTTCAGGGACTTTCTTTGTATATGCTTTGTTAACGCTTCCTGCAATTTGGTTTATTTGGAAATTCGTTCCTGAAACAAAGGGGAAAACTTTAGAAGAAATTGAAAAATTATGGATAGAAAAACATAACAAAAAAAAGCGTATTAAATAAAATGATTGAATCATTCAAAATAAAAGAAAACGGATACCATCCTTTTTTAATCAGGGGTGGATGGCAGGTAGCCCAGTTGAACTTTTTGGAAGAACAGCATATAAAGAACATCAATAAAATTGATATGCATCAGCAAACAGATGAAGTCTTTGTTCTGTTGAAAGGGAAAGCGGTATTGATCCTGGCAGAATTGGAAGATGATGAACCAATTTTTGAAGTATTGTTAATGGAACCAACAGTAACTTATAATATTCCTAAAAACAGGTGGCACAATATCGCTATGGAAGAAGGAAGTGAAGTACTGATCGTGGAAAACTCAAATACACATTTGAATGATGTTATTTATAAAGATTTGAATCAGAGCAAGATTAATGAGTTAAGGCAGTTGGTTGAAGAAGTATTAAAATAAAAATAGTGAAATTATGAAATTATGGAAAAATGATAAAGAGTTGTTTGCTATCGCAAAAAAGGAGCTTTTCGTTGCTTTAGTGGGAGATGTATTGGATAAACTTGGATTCCAACATCAGTTTTTACCTCCAACTATTAAACCAGTACAAAATGATTTTGTACTAATTGGCAGAGCCATGACTGTACTTGAAGCAGATGTGTTTGAAGAAGAAGCAACCTCATCTAAAAACCCAATAATGCAAAAGCCGTTTGGGATCATGTTTGAAGCCTTGGATGATTTAAAAGAGGATGAAGTTTATATCTGTTCAGGATCCTCGCCTAATTTTGCCTTATGGGGTGGATTGATGAGCACCCGTGCTCTAAAATTAGGTGCTGCAGGAGCTGTATTACATGGGTGGTCCAGAGATACCAATGAAATTTTAAAATTAAATTTTCCAACCTTCTCTTATGGAGGATATGCACAAGATCAGGGACCCAGAGGTAAGGTCATAGATTATCGTATTCCTATTGAAATTGAAGGTGTGCGAATTCATTCAGGAGATATTATTTATGGTGACAGAGATGGTGTTCTGGTGATTCCTAAAGAGATTGTAACTGAAGCCTTTGAAGGAGCAATCGAAAAAGCCAGGGGAGAACAACTGGTTAAAAATGCTTTGGAAAACGGTATGAGCACAGTTGATGCTTTCCATAAATTCGGAATCATGTAAATAATTAAATTTATAAAAAATGAGAAATATTGATTTGTCAGGGAAAAAGGCATTGGTAACAGGAGGAAGCCAGGGCATAGGTTCTGAGATTTGCAGGGAATTGGCCTCTTGTGGAGCAGATGTTTTTATCAATTATAACAGTAACAAAGAAAAGGCAGAAAAGCTTGCAAAAGAGGTTATAGAAAAATTTGGGGTAAAGGCTTGGGTTGGAGGTGCCAATGTAGCTCATGCAAAAGAAGTTGAGGAGCTATTTTTATCAATGGATAAAAAAATGGGAGGTATTGATATCCTTGTGAATAATGCAGGTACCGAAAGTATCTCTCATGTTCTAGATTTGGAAGAAGATGAATGGGACAGGGTTTTAAATGTAAATCTTAAAGGACCTTTTCTTTGTTCTCAACAAGCTGGAAGAAGAATGGAAAAAAATGGGGGAGGTGTCATCATCAATATTTCATCCATTCATGATACTGTTCCCAGAAAAGGATTGATACACTACTGTTCAGCCAAAGCAGGCTTGAAAATGTTCTCTAAATGTTTGTCCTTGGAATTAGCAGATAAAAATATAAGGGTCGTGTCTGTAGCTCCCGGCGCCATCGAAACAGAAATGAACCGTAAGGAAATTGCTGAATTTGGAGTAGAGAAATTTGAAAAATGGATTCCACAGGGAAGGATTGGAAATGTATCAGAGGTAGCGCAATCTGTTGCGTTTCTGGCAAGTGATCTTGCCAGTTATATCAATGGAGCAGACCTTTATATTGATGGTGCATATATGAATCACACCATTCCATATGATCCCCGGCCACCAAGAAAATAAACTAAATAATAATCGCATGATAAAACCATGAATCAAGTTAGTTACAAAATTTTAAACAAATGAAGTTAGGATTTGGTCTTTACAAACATATGCTCAATGAGGAGCATTATAAATTTGCCAAACAGTGTGGTGCAACACATATTATTATTCATATGGTCGATTATTTTAATCAAGGGAATAAAGCATCTTTAAACAATCAACCTATTGGAGATTCTGGAGGATGGGGAGTTGCAGGTGATCCTGATAAATTATGGACAGTAGAAGAGCTTACAAAAATAAAAGAAGATCTTGCTAAACATGATCTAATTTTAGAAGGAATTGAAAACTTCGACCCGGCACACTGGCATGATATTTTGCTTGATGGTCCCAAAAGAGCATTGCATTTAGAAAATGTTAAAACCATTATTCGAAATGTAGGAAAAGCTGGTATTCCTGTTTTTGGATATAATTTTAGTTTAGCAGGTGTTTCCGGACGAATTATTGAAGATTCAGCAAGAGGAAATGCTACTTCTGTAGGTTTAAATGGTACAAATGAGATGTTGGAGCAGCCAATTCCTAAAGGAATGATCTGGAATATGATCTATGACCAAAATGCAGAAGAAGGTTTTCAGCCTGAAATTACACATAAAGAATTGTGGAGAAGATTGAGAGATTTTCTTAACGAAATTCTTCCGGTAGCGGAGAAGGCCGGTGTTATTATGGCAGCACATCCGGATGATCCGCCATTAAAATTTGTTAGAAAACAACCTCGTTTGGTATATCAACCTGCCATGTATCAGGAGTTAATTGATTCTAATCCAAGTCCATCCAATCAATTGGAGTTCTGTTTAGGGACATTAGCAGAAATGACTCAGGGCGATATCTATAAAGCTACTGACCAATATACCAAGCAAAACAGAGTTGCTTATATCCACTTTAGAAATGTAAAAGGGAAGGTTCCTTATTATAAGGAAACTTTTATTGATGAAGGAGAGATCGATATGAAAAAGATTCTTGAAATATTGAAAAAAAATAAATTTGAAGGAGTTCTAATTCCTGATCATACTCCTCAAATGACAAGTGATGCTCCATGGCATACTGGTATGGCTTATGCTATGGGATATATGAAAGCACTCCTGGCTCAAGTTGATAATTAATCTAAAAAATCATTGGAGATGTCAATTTTTTCAATACAATAAGTTATTAAGTATGAAAATATTTGTGGGCTGCTATACCCGGAGAATTAGCGAAGAATTGGATGGAAAAGGAAAGGGTATCTATTGTCTTGATTTTAATACAACAAGTGGGGAACTAAAATTGATTGATGTAATTCCTGCACTAAACCCAAGCTATTTGACCCAGTCAAAAGATGGCAATTTTTTATACGCTGTTGAAGAAATGCTAATCGATGAATCTCCAAAAATTAAATCCTATAAAATAAATACAGATGATAAGTCCCCTATCCTAACTGTGATAAATGAACAAGAACTTCCCGGTTCCTTTGCTTGTCATTTAGCAATATCAAATTCACAAACACATTTGATCGTAGCAGCTTATATGTCCGGAAATGTATTGGTTTATCCCATTGATACAGATGGAGGAATTCTTCCATTTACTCAAAATATTCAGCACAATGGCACAGGTCCTAACAAACTTAGACAAGAAGCTGCTCATGTCCATATGATCTATCCCTTCGGTCCTAACGGTATATTTGCTGTTGATCTGGGACTGGATATTGCAAAATATTATGAACTTAATAGTAAAACAGGACAGATGATTGCAAGGCCGGAATCAGATATTTACATTAAAAAAGGAGCTGGTGCAAGGCATATGATAATACATCCTGATTTGGACTTCGCTTTTGTTTTTTCTGAAATGAGCGCTGAAGTTTTTAGTTTCAGAATAAATGAAAAAAAAATTGAGTTTATTGAAGCTCTTCCTTCTCTTCCTGAAAACTATACCAGCACACCGAGTGGAGCTGCCATTCGCATGCATCTAAACGGAAAATTTATTTATGTATCAAATAGAAGTAATAATTCAATTACTATATTTCAATTTGACAGAGATTCCGAAAAATTATCGATTTCAGGATATAAGCCATCTGGAGGTCAGACCCCACGTGAAATTAATATCGACCCTACAGGGCAGTGG
>JAOZTG010000114.1 GCA_029939235.1 Flavobacteriaceae bacterium | reverse complement strand
AAAAGGAAAAGATATGCATGAAGTGTATCAATTCTTAACACAAAAAGAAAAGAACAGACTGGAAAATTCAAAAGTTACATGGAATTTCCAAAAATATTTATTGAATGAAAATGGTGAGTTGGTAAAAGTAGTTAAGCCAAAAATTTTACCAACTGATCCTGCAATTATTTCATGGATTGAAAAATAAATTACACCAAAAGTTAAAAAAGGATAGCTATCCTTTTTTAACTAAGGGGCTTTCATAAAAATATAAACATTAGTAGATCAGTTAATCATTTTTCCAATAGTAAAAACAACCATCTTCTGCACCTAATAAAAGATCTGGTTTTTCATTGTGATCCCAGTTTACCAGTGTTGGATTTGTTGTATGTCCGGCTAATTTAAAAGTAGAAAGATCACCAATAAGTTTCATTTGAACCTTTCCATTTTCCTGACCTGTATTTTCAAAAAGAGCCGCATTGATTAAATATTATTTCAATAACAGTAAATCTATACAGGTAAGGTAAATATATTGGCAGAAAAAGAGTTATATTTATTTTTACTAAATAGTTTTTTGATCTGTTTTTAGTGTAATAATTTTTCTATAAAGAGATCACCATTTCTTTTTATTTCATTTTATTAAATCTATTTTTACAATCAGTTTAGTAATCGTTTCAAATTTATATCTGTATTATCTTTTTTATCAACGTTATATTGCCAATTCCACTTCAAAAGTTATTTACTTATCAAATAACTTTGGCAGAAGCTGAATTCATACAAGTTGGTATGCGTGTTGCTGTCCCTTTCGGGAAGACCAAGATCTTTACAGGATTGGTTTTTAGTATCCATCAGGAAGAACCTACAGCGTATAAAGCGAAAGAAATTCATCAGATCTTAGATGATGAACCAATTGTTGCTGTCAGGCAATTAAAACACTGGCAATGGATTGCTGATTATTATATGTGCTCTTTAGGTGATGTTTTAAGAGCCGCTATTCCAACCGCTTTCTTACTTGAAAGTGAAACTTTGGTTATAAAAAATGAGACATTTCAACAGGAAGATATTTTAAATGATGATGAATATTTGATCTACGAGGCTTTACAGCATCAGTCGGTTTTAAAGATTCAGGAAATTAGCAAAATACTTAATAAAAAAGGAGTACTGTCTGTTATCAACCAACTAATTGATAAAGGTGTAGTAGTTTTAAAAGAAGAAATATTTCAGCAATACAAACCAAAACTGATCAAATATATTAGATTAAATGAGGAATATAAGAATCAGGAAAGTCTATCGCAGTTATTGGAGAATTTAACGAGAGCTAAAAAACAAAGAGAAGTAATTCTGAGTTATTTTTCATTTCAGGCACAAACACAAAAACCAGTAAAATTAAAGACCCTGAAGGAGGTTTCCAATGCATCTTCTGCAATTATCAATGTTTTGGTTGAAAAAGATATTTTTGAGGTTTATACCATTCAAACAGACAGGATCTTATTTGATAAAGAAACAAATGGATTAAAAGAGTTGAGTGTTGAACAAAATACCGCTTTAGCACAGATAGATAAATCTTTTAAGAAATTTGATGTAAGTCTGTTTCACGGTATTACTTCCAGTGGAAAAACAGAAATCTATGCACATTTGATCCAAAAAGCATTAGATGAAAAGAAACAGGTTTTATATTTATTACCAGAAATAGCTTTAACTACTCAAATTATCAGTAGGTTACAGGTGTTTTTTGGAGATAGAATATCTGTTTTTCATTCAAAATATTCTATCAATGAAAGAGTAGAGGTATGGAATAATTTATTGCATACTAAAAGTAAAGCACAAATTATTTTGGGTGCCCGATCTTCTGTTTTATTGCCATTTAGTAATTTAGGATTGATCATTGTGGATGAAGAGCATGAAACCTCCTTTAAACAATTTGATCCTTCTCCTAGATATCATGCTCGTGACGCAGCTATTGTTCTGGCAAAAATTCATCAGGCAAAAGTGCTCTTGGGAAGTGCAACACCATCTGTGGAAAGTTTTTATAATACGCAACAAAAGAAATATGGGTATATAAAATTAGACAGAAGATTTGGAAATGTGCTGTTACCAGAAGTTGAGTTGGTTGATATCAAAGAAAAGCATCGAAAAAAAAGAATGAATGGTCATTTTTCTGATCGTCTTTTAACACTTATTCAGGAGGCTTTAGAAAATAAAGAGCAGGTGATCTTATTTCAAAACCGACGGGGATATTCACCAATTGTTGAGTGTACTACTTGTGGTGTGGCACCTCAGTGTCCTAATTGCGATGTGAGCTTAACTTTTCATAAATATAGAAATGAATTACGTTGTCACTATTGTGGATATCATAGAAGTCTGCCAAAAACCTGTCCGGCATGTGAAAATCCAACTTTAGATACCAAAGGTTTTGGTACAGAGCAAATTGAGATTGAATTACAAGGCTTATTTCCGGAAGCAAAAATTGGCAGAATGGATTTAGATACCACACGTGGTAAATATGGATATCAAAAAATAATCACTGCTTTTCAGGAACAGGAAATAGATATTTTGGTTGGAACTCAAATGTTAACCAAAGGACTGGATTTTAATAATGTTACCTTGGTTGGAGTTTTGAATGCAGATAATTTGCTTAATTTTCCTGATTTTAGGGCTCATGAACGAAGTTATCAATTGATGGTGCAGGTATCGGGTAGGGCTGGAAGAGCCAAGAAAAGGGGTAAAGTTGCCATTCAAACATTTAATCCGCATCATCAAATATTACAACAGGTAACAACCAATTCTTACGATGAGATGTATAAAGATCAGATCAATGAACGGCACATATTTCATTATCCGCCTTTGATCCGATTGGTTAAAATTACATTGAAGCATAAAGATTTTACCAAAGTTAATAATGCCAGCGAATGGTTGGGTAAATCTTTAAAGAATAATTTCCATGAAAATGTATTGGGGCCTACAAGTCCGGCTGTTTCACGAATTAGAAACCTTCATATAAAAACTCTGTTAGTCAAACTACCAAAAAATAGATCGATAAAACAATCCAAACAGATCATTCAAAATATTAAAAATTCTTTTCAATCAATTGGTGAGTTTAGGTCGGTTAGATTTATTGTTGATGTGGATAATTACTAGTGGCAGTTCTCTGTAGCAGTACGCAGTTCAATTTAACAGAAACGCTGTATACCGCCACTGCTTACTGAATACTGTCAACTTTTTTCAACTCCCATTCTTTTCGAAGATCAGAGGATAAAACGCCTGCATTCTTAGGTTTCCAGCCTGGTGGTTTAAGAAAATACAAGAATCTATCCGTTAAGGAAATATTTCCAGCAAATGCATCTTTAAAAAGATCAACCCATTCCTGGAAAGCTATTTTTATCGGATTAAAAGTATCAATATTTTTAACCAATCCATAAATTGGTTTTTCAACTTCAGGTTCAAATGTGCCAAATATTTTATCCCATATTATTAAAATACCTGCATGATTTCTATCTAAATATTGTGGATTTGTTGCGTGGTGTACTCTGTGATGTGATGGTGTGTTGAATATGCTTTCAAACCATTTGGGCATCCTAATAATAAGTTCCGTGTGTATCCAGTATTGATAGATCAAACTTATAGACATTTGAGCAAGAATCATTACAGGATGAAATCCCAAGAGGGGCAGGGGTAACCAAAAAATAAAAGAAACAAAACTGCCGGTCCAGGTTTGACGCAATGCAGTACTTAAATTATATTTTTGTGAGGAATGGTGAATGACATGAGAAGCCCAAAAAAAACGATTTTCATGACTAATTCTGTGGAACCAGTAATAAGCAAAATCTTCTGCAAAGAATATCAAAATCCATGCCCACCAAACAAAAGGTATTGTGAATAATCTAAAATTCATATACACATAAGTCAGAGCAGCGAGCACTATTGTTTTTGCAAAAATCCCTAAAAATACATTTCCCAAACCCATAGAAATAGATGCAGAGGCATCTTTTAGAGTGTAGGAATTCATATTTCTCTTAGAAGTGATAATAGATTCAATGATCAGTGTTACAATAAAAAAAGGAATGGCAAAGTAAATTAAGTTCGGAATTTCGGGTACCTGGATCATATTTCAAATCATTGATGTTTTATTCGGGTTTAAATGTACAAAAAAACCGCTTTGATTTTCAAAGCGGTTTTATTAGATTCTTTTAGACATGTTTTAAAAAACACACCCCTTGGGGAGCTTAGTTTAGAAAATATATCTTAAACCTACTTGCATTTGCCATCTTGATAATAAGCTGGTGTCATAACCATAAGTTTTAGTTAAGCTACCATCAAATGAATAAGTAGGTACTTTTGAATCAGCATCTACAGATACACCAATAGGTTGAATAGAATTAGGTTGTTGTATAACACCCCAGTCTGAATTCAACATATTTCCAAAATTTAAAATATCAACACTTAATTGCACAGTTTGTTTTTTCTCTCTGATATCGAAATTGAAATCCTGCAATAATTTCACATCAATTTTTCCAACCCATGGAGAAGTTGCACCATAACGCTCAGCATATTCACCTCTTCTATCACTTAAATAATCATCCTGAGCAATAAAGTTATCAAAATCGGTTGCCATTCCAGGACTTGTAAAATTCATTTGATTTAACTCAGAACTAGTTGGAATATAGATCAAATCATTAAGGCCAGATCCATCATTATTGATATCTCCACCATATGTATAATTAAATCGGCTTCCTTGTCTGTATTCCATAAAAGATGAAATAGTAGTTGCAAATCTGTCATTACCGTAAGACCATTTTTTACTGATGATTCCTAAAAATCTATGGTCATTACCGTATTTTGAATAAGCTAAAACATCATCATTAACATTTCCTAAAGCCGGATTTCCAACAAAGGCATCACCTGTAATTTCTGCTTCAATAGAGTTCACATTTTGTGCATTTAAATAATTGTATGCAACACTAAAATAGAAATCATTCTGAAAATTCTTACTCAATTTAGCAGACCAGTTAATGGTTCTTCCTTTATCAGAATTGGTAAAAACATAAGCACTTGTTGGATCTCCCCATGGCACAGTAGATTTATCAGCACTACTGTAAACAGCTCTGTTATCAACTCCTGTTAAAGTTGCTGTTGGAGGTTTTAATCCCCAGTTTTGAACATGGGCTGCATTGATCTCTTTTGTATAGCTAAAGTCGGAAGTAACAACCAATCCATTGTCAAATTTATAATCGACTCCTACATTTGAACGCCAAACGGAAGGCCAATTAAAATCTGGATCTACAACTTCATAAAAGAAGAAGTTAGGAGCACCAACCTGATTTCCTAACCATACAAATGGGAACCTTCCTGTAAATATTCCTGATCCTCCACGTACCTGAAAAGTTTTATCACCTTTCACATCCCAGTTAAAACCAAATCTAGGTGAAATTAAAATTTTGTTGGTTGGCATTTTAGTACTGTCGAAAAATGCAGGATCTCCTGTCTTTGGATCGTAATATTCAATGCTTGGCATATAACAACATTGTGTGTCAATAAATTCCTGTGCATAATTTGAGCTATTAAAATATAAAGGTTTATCAAATCGTACTCCAAAAGTTAATTTAAGGTCATCAGTTGCCGACCACTCATCCTGTAAATAAAAAGACATTTGACCTACATCTAATTTGTACCAGTTGAAACCTCCGGGATTCCCTTGTCCGGCAGCAACATATCCATCATGGAGATCTTGTGCAGTTTGAAGGTCTGCAGCAATACTTGGATCATTGATAAATTCATCAACAGATCCTGAAGTAGGGAAAAACACCCCTCTTGCACCATAAGATCCCAGATTAAAGGAGTTTCCAAATTTGAATTTTTCAAAGGATAAACCAACTGTAATAATATGATCACCTGTAAAGTAAGTCAGGTTATTGGTGAATTGAAAAACAGATTGTTCTAATTTGTTATTGATAGAAAAAGGTTCATGACCGGCAATTATATAAGGAGAACCATCTTTTAATATGGTAAAACTTGGTGCCGGAGTTGACATTGAATTCCTAAAATCATTAAAAGAGGTATAACCAACTTGTAATTTATTAGTTACATGATCGGTAATATTTGAATTTAATTCAAAAAGTATAGAATTTAATTCATTGTTAATCTCATAACCAGCATTTTCAAATTGTAAAGTGCTGGCACTTGGCCCTCTAAAAGCCAAAGCTGTTGGGTGAGCTGGTTTTTCTTTTGATGCATCTAAAAAGTTATAGATGATTGCCAATCGGTTATTATCATTGATATTCCAGTCTAATTTAATGATTCCTTTGGTAGATTCAGTTGCATGTGTATAGTTTTCATATGCTCCGGTATCATATCCTAAACCACCTAAAAAATCTTGTACTGCAATCATATCCGTTTCTAAAACTCTGGATTCTGATGCAGAGCCGGTTCCTTTATTTGGAGTCCACGGTGATCCAAGATCTGTACGGTCATCTTTTTCAAAGTTGGCAAAGAAGAATAATTTGTTTTTTATAATTGGACCTCCAATACTAAATCCGTATTGTTTTTGTTCCAGATCTCCATTAAATACATCATCTCCTTTCACTTTATCACCTGTCATGCTCTCATTTCTAAAAAAGCCGTACACTGTACCATGAAATTCATTGCTACCACTTTTGGTAACTGCATTTATAGAGGCGCCTGTAAAGCCTGATTGGGTAACATCATAAGGAGCAATAGAAACTGAAATTTGTTCAATTGCATCTAATGATATAGGATTAGATCCGGTTTGACCACCTGGTGTAGGTGAGTCTAATCCAAAAGGATTACTAAAAACAGATCCATCTAAAGAATAGTTGTTAAAAGAATTATTGCTTCCACCAAAGGATCCGTCAACACCAGCAGAAGGTTCAAAACGAGTAAAATCACTAACAGATCTAGAGATAGTAGGTAAGGTTGCCATAGCTTTTTTTCCTATGTTGGTTTCAGCTCCTGTACGATCATTTCCAAAGGTATCATCATTGGAAGCCTTAATTACTACTTCTTCTAGTGATTGGCTATCAGATTTCATTACAACGTTAAAATCAAATGAGGAGCCTAAATTCAAATAAACATCTTTGATCTCTTGCGTTTTAAGACCTACAAAGCTAATAGTAATGGTGTAAGGTCCGCCAACACGCATATTTCGTAAATTTACCACACCATCAAAATTGGTAGCGCTTCCGTATTTTGTACCGGTTGGGGTATGGATAGCAACTACACTGGCGGTAGGTAGTCCCTGATTTGAATCGTCATACACATTACCACGCATGGATGAAGTTGTAACTTGAGAAAAACCAACCAAGGTAATTACAAAAGTAAAGATGAAGGTTAGAAATAATTTTTTTGTCATAATAATTAATTTAAAAATTGAGTTAGCGACAAATATAAAAAAAAAGCCTGTCACATTCGTGACAGGCTTTTCAATTAGTTAATAAAATATTAACAAATTGTTAATTATTATTTCTCAGCGATAACTTCAAAAGGTAAATCAACAATAACATCTCTGTGTAATCTTACTTTAGCATCGTATTTTCCTAATCGTTTTACTAAACCACCGGCAATAGTGATGAATTTCTTTTCTAATTCATGCCCTTCCTTACCTAGTTCTTCAGCAATATTTGCATTACTGATCGATCCGAATAACTTATCACCTTCACCAACTTTTGCAGAAATTTTTAACTCAAATGCTTTTAAAGCTTCTGCAACTTTATTTGCTTCATCAACAATACTTTGCTCTTTATAAGCTCTTTGTTTCAAAGTTTCAGCCAATACTTTCTTTGCAGAAGAAGTTGCCAAAACCGCGTATCCGTGAGGAATTAAATAATTACGACCATATCCATTTTTTACAGATACTACATCATCTTTAAATCCTAAATTAGCTACGTCTTGTTTTAATATAAGTTCCATAATCTAAATCTTATTAATTATTTTAACATATCACCTACATAAGGCATTAAAGCCAAATGACGCGCTCTTTTAATTGCTTGAGATACTTTACGTTGATATTTTAACGATGTACCAGTTAATCTACGAGGTAAAATTTTACCTTGTTCGTTTACCAAATACATTAAGAAATCAGGATCTTTATAGTCAATATACTTTATTCCGTTTCTCTTAAAACGACAGTATTTTACTTTTACTTTTGTGTCAATTTCTAAAGGAGTAAGATATCTAATTTCTCCCTTACTACCACCTTTTGCTTGTTGTTCTAATGTAGCCATTATTTTTTAGGGGTTTTAGATTTAACTCTGTTCTTTCTCTTTTCCGCCCATGCAGCAGCATGTTTGTCTAACCTTACAGTTAAATAACGCATGATACTATCATCTCTTCTAAATTCCAGTTCATAAGGAGTAATTGCTTGTCCATCTACTTTGAATTCAAATAAGTGATAAAATCCGGTTTTTTTCTTTTGAATTGGGTAGGCTAATTTTTTTAAGCCCCAATCCTCTTTCCAAATCATTTCGGCACCTTTAGAAACCAAGTAGTCTTCAAACTTCTTTACTGTTTCCTTTACCTGAGTATCAGATAAAACGGGATTCAAAATGAAAACAGTTTCGTAATGATTCATATTTAATTATTTTAATGTTAAAATTTAAGCGTGCAAATATACAATATTTATTTCGTTATCTATTATTATTTAGAGCTATTTAATTTATCCGCTATTGCGGAATTTGTTATTTTTGCAGATTATATAGATAGATTCAATTGAAATTAGCTTTAACAGGATGAAATATACACAATTAACAAAGGAGCAATTGGAAGAATTGCATGAAGAATTTGCTTTATTTTTAGCAGCACAAAGTATTGATGTAAAAGAATGGGACACCATTAAAAAAGATAAACCAGAATTAGCCGATAAAGAGTTAAATGCTTTTAGTGATTTTGTTTGGGAAAAGGTATTGGACAAAGCAAGTTATATTGATCATTTTTCAAAAGACACTTTAAATCTGTTCAAGTGTAATGCTGATGATCTACAAAGAATTGTTGTAAAAGTGAAAAAAGAAGGCATAAATTTACTTGATGAGAAAGACTTTAACTGGTTTATTGACCATTCAAAAGATAGTAGCATAGAATATTTAAAAGGTAAAAAGAATTATAGCAAAGAAAAAAATGTCGAGATCTTTGAGTTAATTCAACAGGGAGGTGTTGTTAGTGATGGCACTCTATTTGAGGCAATTCATAAAATAATTGGATAGATACTTAAAAAGCACAACCAGTTGGTTGAGGACTTTGATTCTCTAATCCTGCAGCAAAATCATCTGCTGTCTTAAATGATTTAAAACCCTGTGAAACAGAACCTTTGTAAGTATTTGGCCTCTAGCCTGTATTATTCATATGCAACCGGATTATAACAATTTGATTTTTTTAATTTTAACAGAACCACCCGATCGTACAAATGGCTGTTCATTCACATGACTATGACCTAAAATTCTTCGGTAGATCAAATCACCATTTTCAGAAGTAATTTCCCACCAGTTGGCGTATTGTGAACAACCTTTATCCGGACTGGAAATTCCAACACTAAAATTGTAATTGTTCTCATTTCCTGATGTTGTTACCGAAACAATTTTTCCTGCTTTTTTAACTGAGTCTGATAGTGGATCATCCATGTTATCAATTGTATTGGAACATGAAAAAAGTAAAATGCTGAAATATAAATCAATTCAATAATTTGACAAGTTTTTCAACACCAATACTTGCTTTTTCCGGAATGACCGTAAGATTTACATAACTGTTCTCATTGATATTTGGCTTTGGATCAATAAAATAAACAGATGTATTCATAGGAATATAATGTATCAGACTTGCAGCTGGATATACCTGCATGGAGGTGCCAATAATCACCAAAATATCAGCTTTTTTTGTAATTTCGATCGCCTGATCCAGCATTGGAACAGCTTCACCAAACCATACTATATCAGGTCGCAACTGATTGCCATCTTCAGCAGTATCACCAATATTAAGATTCTTTTTCCATTCATAAACCAATGAATCATTTGCAACACTTTTAACCTTGAATAATTCACCATGCAAATGCAATACATTTTTACTTCCTGCTCTTTCATGCAGATCATCTACATTTTGTGTGACAATATGTACTTTATATTTTTTTTCTATATCTACAAGTAATTTGTGAGCTATATTGGGTTTGACTTCCAATAATTGCCTGCGTCGCTGATTGTAAAATTCTAAAACTAATTCCTTGTTTTTATACCATCCTTCCGGGGAAGCAACTTCCATCACATCATGCCCTTCCCATAATCCATTTGCATCTCTAAATGTTTTGAGCCCGCTTTCTGCACTCATTCCTGCCCCTGTTAAAACTACTATTTGTTTCATCTGTTAATTTGTATTGAAATAATCCTTAAATTTAAGAACTAACATTTAAAAATCAAATATTATGGAATTAAATCCTTATTTATCCTTTCAGGGAAATTGTAAAGAAGCAATGAATTTCTATTTGTAAGAGGTACTAATATTACCTTGAGTTTAACTATAGATGA
>JAOZTG010000278.1 GCA_029939235.1 Flavobacteriaceae bacterium | reverse complement strand
ACTCCCCAATGATTAAAACTTGACCCATCATCATCTCCTTGTTCTATAACTACCTGGATGATATGTTTTCCTAGTTTTAAATTATTCAGTGGAATTATTTTTGGGGGAGTAAGCGTTGCGGGACACCAGTTTGAACGACTTAGATCACTTGATGATAATCCGTTAGAGAAGTTTCCGGAAGATGGGTTTGAAAGTCGGTATGTTGCACAATCTGTTCTCCATGGCACTTCATTATATATCAATTTTCCATCCACAAAAACCTTATTCAACCGCTGGTTAAACTCATCACCTCCACCCCAGCCACCATGACCTGTTGAAGTATAAAGCAACTTTAAATTCTCAACTTTGTCAGGAATATCAAACTCAGCAGTAAGTGTATCTGTTTTAAATAATCTTCCATAATTCTGCCCAGACATTTCTAAAATATTTACCGTACTAAATAATGGATTGATATACTTTTTCTTTACTTCAGATTTCTCCCAGGCAGGATAAAAATTCAAATCGAGACTTACCTTATGTCCCCCTTTATCATAATTACCTATAAAAACTCCTATCCATATCTCATTTTGGGTATTTGGTATCAATGAAGTTATTTCTTGTTTATAAACTACTGAATCTCTCCATTTATAATTATTAATTTCTCTTTTTGTATTGAAATGAGAAACACCAAATGAAGTAAAAAATCGCATCAACTCAACAGGAACTTCATAATCTGCTTTACTCACTATTCCCTGATATTCTTTTCCGTTTTTATCCTTATACACAGGTAATTCTTTTATCCCTTTTTCAATAGCATCTAAAACAGATTTCTGTCTGTCATTTTTTATGGTAAATAAACTACAGGTTCTGTCATAGGCATCTCCGTTAGACCAATTTGTTAAAGTTGCAAAAATACTTGCCCCTTCTTTTGCTATTTCCGGTAGAATAATTCTTTTTAAAATCACTGTCCCATTAGAACATCTAAAGGTTTTATTAACACTGTGTAATTCACTGGTTTTTAATTTTGTATCAAAATTTATTTGTTGGTTTTTAAATACTGACATTGTGACATATCTCGACTTAATCTGTAACTCTCTTAGCTCTGCCATGCTAATTTCATGTGCATCATCCATTGGATTAAACAACTCAGTTTTTTTATCCAATTCATGAATTTCTGAGGCAATTAATCTCAGGCTACCATTGATCTTTATTTTTAGAACAAGGCTGTTTTTTGGTAAATAGTTTTTATAAGGAGATCCTTTTGCGTTTGCTTTATCTGTATACCAGACTTCAATTGTATTTGAAAAAGCTTTAAAAACAGCCTTTTTACAGGTATAACCCAATATGTTCTCTGTTTCGTTTTGAAATACAGGCTGAGGTAAAGAGTCAATACTTTCTATTGTTTTAAAATATTCACCTTTATATTTGATCATATCCACTACAAACTCTTTTTTATAATCTATAAATGAAAAGGTCTTATCACTGCTGTTTGATAAATAGGCTATATCATTATAAAAAACAACTGTAGTACTTGGTTTTGCTCCATTATCTTTTTCACTTTTGTGATAAATAATCTCAACTGGGTTTTGCGCGTAACTACTTACAAAAACCATAAAAGATACCATGGAAATAATTAGTTTTAAAAGGCTTATCTTTTTCATTCTTACTTATTTAATGGTTTGATAAAATCAAGGTTTAATTGTTTAGGTACTGGCGCTTGTGTTCTTACTCTCCAGTTATCCAGCATTATTAACAACTCCTTGGTCTTTTTAGACTCCACCTTTGCCAGGTTATTATTTTCACTTATGTCTTTTTGCAAATCATACAATTCAATATCATTATCCTCAAAATAATGATGTAATTTCCATTTCCCATATCTTATGGTGGTACCCGGACGTGTTCTAAACAAAGGATCTCTTCCAGTTTTTTCATTATAACCCCTACTCGCTTCCAAATAAATAGGGAAATGCCAAAATAATGGTCGATTTATAAATTGACCTTTCCCAAACAATATTGGTGATAAGCTCTCTCCATCTAAAATCAATTCTTTAGCAGAATGAATATTTGCAACCTCAAGAAAAGTAGGATAAAAATCTATATTCATTACCGGTATTTCAGAAATAGTATTTGGTTTAATTTTTCCATCCCATCTAATAATCAGAGGAATTCTCACTCCACCTTCATAGTAAGATCCTTTTCCATATTTTAATGGAAACTGTTCAGAAACAGTAAATAAACCACCGTTATCTGAAGTAAAGATAATCATTGTGTTTTTCGTTAGATCCAGTTCTTCCAAAGTATTGATAAGTCTCCCAACATTACTATCCATTGCTTCAACCATTGCTGCATAAGTTACATTTTTATGATATTTGGATGTTGGCTTATTTCGATATTTCTCTATCAGATCCTGTTTCCCCTGAATTGGAGTATGTACCGTATAATAGGTCATATAAAGGAAAAAAGGATTGTCTTTATTACTCTCTATAAAGGATATTCCTTCATTTGTCAATCTATCCGTTAAATATTCCCCAATAAATCCATCCTCCAAGTTTTTATTTCTATACGGACTAAAATAAGTTTTTGGATGCCCTGCATGCGTACCCCCAATATTGATATCAAATCCCTGTGTTTTAGGATCTTCTCCTAAATGCCATTTTCCTATAGAGGCAGTTGTATAACCAGCCTTTTTAAAAGTTTCTGCAATAGTAACAACACTATCTGGTAATATTGTTCTGTTTTTTACCGGAATAAGCTTTCTGTCTTTCGACTTTCCCCTTTCGGAAGTTCCAACCGTATAAATTCCATGTCTTGGACTATATTGACCGGACATTAGTCCTGCCCTACTGGGAGCACAATTGGCAGCAGATGCATAGGCATCTGTAAATTTTAACCCCATAGAAACCAGCCGATCAATATTTGGAGTTTCATAATAAGTACTACCATAACAGGAAAGATCAGTCCAGCCCAGATCATCAATATTGATATACACAATATTTGGCATTTCTTGTGCATTTAGACCATTTCGAAAAGTGAAAAACTGTAAAGCTAAAAATATTATAAAAAAAGAAAAATTCCGGATCATTAGACTATAATTAATTTAGTTTTATTGTAATACCTAACAATTAAA
>JAOZTG010000020.1 GCA_029939235.1 Flavobacteriaceae bacterium | reverse complement strand
AATACAATTGATGAGAACCTGAAATAGTAAAGGTTGTCAGGGTTTTTATTAAAATATAGAAGTTGCACAAAGACAACACTATTGTAAAACACAACCAATATTTATAACAAGAAACAATGACTTTTATAATATTAATCCAATGAAACATTCATGACTGACAATAGTGTCAAGCGGAAAGATGATTATATGAATGTTTCATCTGACCGTAAAAAATAATAAATATAATCTGATGAAAAGGATATTTTTTTTAATTCTTCTGTTTTTTAGTTTATTCAGCATTTTTGCCCAAAACCAACCTGTTAATTATGTTGATCCACAAATTGGTTCGGTTCATGGCAGATGGTTCTTTTATACACCTGCAGCCCTTCCTTTCGGGATGGCAAAACTGGCACCACATACTAATGCATATAATAGCAAAGGTAGCTGGGGACCTACGGGTTATGATGATCGGCATAAGTCTATAGAAGGCTTTGGCCATTTTCATGAATTTCAAATTGGTGGTGTTGTTTTTATGCCAACAACCGGAGAATTGAAAACAATTCCTGGAACTTTGGAAGACCCTGATCAGGGTTATCGTTCGCGATTTGATAAATTATCAGAGAAGGCTGAACCTGGTTTTTACAGTGTGTTTTTAAAAGATTACAAGATCAAAGCAGAATTAACAGCAACCAAACGTGTCGGATTTCATCGATATACTTTTCCTAAAACAGATCAAGCCCACTTAATTATTGATATTGGTCATAAACAAGGAGAAAGTAGTGATGTAACTGAAGCATATGCAAAATTTGTAAATGGAAACGAAATAGAAGGATATGTAGAAACCAATCCGGAATATGTAAAATTCTGTGATCCGGGAAAAAGAGTAAAAATGTACTTTGTTGCCAGATTGAGTAAAAGTCCAACATCAGTTCTGACCTTTACGGAAAACAAACAGAAAGTAGGAAATGAAACAAAAGGAGTTGGAAACGGACTGGTTTTAAATTTTTCCATAAAGGATAAGGGAGTCCTTGAAATTCAAACAGGATTAAGCTATACTTCTGTTGAAAATGCTCGTTTGAATTTGAATATGGAAACTAAAGGACAGAATTTTGATAAAGTAAGAAATGAAGCAAAACAGATCTGGAATCAGAAACTGAGTCGTATTAAAATTGAAGGAGGCGAAAAAGAAGATAGGATTAAATTCTACACTGGTTTGTATCATGCTTTACTAGGGAGGGGACTTGCAAATGATATCAATGGAGATTACCCTAAAATTGAAGGTAAAACAGGCCAGATTCCGCTTGACGGAAAGGGTAAGCCAAAATACAATCATTATAATACAGATGGTATTTGGGGAGGTTTTTGGAATTTAAGTCAGGTGTGGGCCTTGGCATATCCTGATTATTTTACCCAGTATATACAATCAAACATTGATTTTTACAAAGACAGAGGCTGGCTTCACGATGGTGCTGCAACAGGAGTTTTTACAAATGGGGTACAAACCAATTTCCAAGGTTTGTTACTTGCCTCAGCATACAATGTTGGAATTCGTGATTTTGATGTCAAAACCGGATATGAAGCTGCTTTAAAAAATGAAGTTGAATATCATGGTCGTAATCTTGGAAATGGTAAGTATGACCTGAGTTATTTTGTAAAAGATCATTATATACCTTATAAAGACACTACACTTTCCAATGGTTGGGTATTTAATTTTGGAGCTTCACATACGCTGGAATATAGCTTTAGTTCTTATGCTGTTGGCCAGATGGCTAAATTATTAGGAAAGCAAAAAGACTATCAAAAATTAATGAAACAGGCTGATTACTACAAAAATATATTTGATCATGAAACCAAGTATATCCGACCTAAAAAAGAAGATGGAAAATTTATTGAGAATTTTGATCCATTGAAAGCCTGGGATGGTTTTCAGGAAGGGAATGCATATCAATATACCTGGTATGTTCCTCATGATCCTGCTGCTTTGATTGGTTTAATAGGAAAAGATCTGTTCAATACGCGTTTGGAAACTATGTTTGAAGATGCTCAAAGAAGTATGTTTGGCGGAGGTTCAGAGGAAATTCACAGTTTTTCGGGAGTTGAAAAATTGTATAATCATGGAAATCAGCCATGTTTGCATGATGCCTGGTTGTTCAACTATTCTGGTAAACCCTGGTTGACACAAAAATGGACTCGTAAAATTTGTGATGAATTTTATGGAATAGAACCTTTACATGGTTATGGAATTGGTCAGGATGAAGATCAGGGACAATTGGGAGCCTGGTATGTGATGGTATCTATGGGGTTATTTGATGTTCAGGGACACACTTCTTCAAGACCTTCTTTTCAGTTTGGTAGTCCGTTATTTGAAAAGATCATTATTCAGTTAGATCCTAAATACTATAAAGGCGATAGACTTGTAATTAAGACTAAAAACCAAAGTCAGAACAACCCTTATATCCAGTCTGTAACATGGAATGGTAAACCTATAAAGAATAACTGGATATACAGAGATATGATGATGGAAGGAGGAACGCTTACATTTATTATGGGGTCAGAGCCTAATAAAGAGTGGGGGATAAACGTGTTACCACCATCCATGTCAAATGAGAGGTAATATTATTTTTAAAATGAATTGAGTATCAATTAGGGAGGGTTTCATTCAAAGTGAGACTCTCAGTACTCAAGATTTATATCTATGCTGAACTCTTATCTTTTCTTGCAAGAATCGGAATCAGTAAAACATAAGCAAAACAAAATAACAATACCAAAACACTTCCAAATATACCTACAGAGGAACTGATCATTCCCATGATGGGAGGAATCACAGCTCCTCCTACAATAGCCATGATCAATAATCCGGATATTTCATTGGATCTTGTTGGCATTTTATTGATTGCGATAGAGAATACGAGAGGAAATAGATTTCCTGCTCCTAGGCCTGTGATAAAAATTCCGATATAAGCAATCAAAACGGTAGGGGATAAATAAAAGATCAATATTCCAATGATCGCTAAAACAATTGTTGCCGTTAAAAAGTTTACTGGTTTTAAAAAATTCAACAGAATTGCTCCTGAAAACCTACTGATCATTAAAGCGGTAAAATAAATGCTGATACCATAGGATGCATTCTCAATAGTTATTCCGTGTAGTTTCATTAAAAAACCCTGAATATTTGAATTCATACCAACATCCGCTCCAACGATCAAAAAAATAGCAATAACAATTGATACGATAAATGGATCTTTTAAAAGTCCGAAACTGGATTTAAATGTAGCGGGAGTTTCAGATTTTATGTTTTCATCGATAGTTGTGACTGATAACCATAATACGGATAGGATAGATACAATAGTATAAACGGCAAATACAAGTTTCCAGTTTCCATATTTCATTGCAAGAAATGTAGCGATGATTGGACCAAGCAAAGATGTAATAGCTTTGATGAATTGTGAAAGACTTAAAAAACTTGCTAGTTTTTCTTTTGGTGTAACTTCCTGTAATAAGGGATTTGCAGCAACCTGTACAATGGTATTTCCTATGCCAATAAACATAAAAGCTATCAAAACCATATAGAATGTATAACTGATAAATGGTAATATCAACCCCAAAAGAGTGATAAGAATTCCAATATTCATCATTTTTTTCTTTCCGATTTTATCTTGTAAAATTCCAACAGGAATAGAAAAGAAAAAGAACCAAACAAAAACCATGGAGGGTAAGAGCTGAGCAATTGAATCGGAAAGGTTGAAATCTTTTTGAACATAACCTGTAGAAACTCCAACAATATCCACAAAACCCATTACGATAAAAGTCAGGAAGATTGGAAGGACTTTTTGAATACTGATTTTTTTGACGGTCATAATTGTCAGTTTTATAGATCTGGAAGATCATTTTTCACCTCATTCCAAAATTCAGGTTCAAACAAACGAGAACTGCCAATGATTGCTGCTTCTTCCATTAAAGAAGAAATACTAAATATAACATCCAATCCTTCTTTTTTTAGCTGCTCTTTTACCCTAGGCAGGAACAATTTATTTGCATTTGATATATTCCCTCCAAGAACGATTAGATCAGGTTGGTAATTTTTGATCACAGGATTCATAAAATCAGCCAGATTTCGACTAAATTTTTCAAATGTTTTCATTGCATATTCATTTTTTGCCTGAGAGATCTCTTTCACGCCATTTATTTCCTCACCCGATAATTCCTTATAGGTTTTAATAAACCAGCGTGTAGAAAAATAATCATCGGCAACACCAGCTTTAAAGGGTTTGTCCCATAAACAGCCATCTTTGGGTATGTCAGGAGTATTTACCTGTGGAATGCCATTGTTGATAAAAGTAGAGCCAAATCCAGTACCTAAAGTAATGGCTATTACTTTTTTACTCCCTTTTGCTTCGCCCATTCTGGCTACTCCAACCCCAAAAGAGGTTGCATCATTCAGGAATCTGAGTTCATGGTCATTACCATTTAAGAACTGAGGCAATTCTTTAGCAACAGAAACCTTAAACAGATTTTCATATTTATCATTGGTTTCAAACATGGCTACGCCAGTTTTATACCGAAAAGGTCCCGGTATGGCAAAACCAATTTTTATTAACTCTGGAAAATCAACACTTTTGATGGTTTTATTAATCGCTTTACTCCACGATTCTAATATTTTACCTTTTGAAGCTTTATTGTCAACTTTGTGTGAGAATAAAGAGTCTTTTACAATCTGCAGGTTGTCCAGATCTACTGCAGCGCTTGTGATATGACTACCGCCAATATCAGCTCCAATAACAATGTTTTTTTTCATGATCAATTAATTTTTGAATGCTTTTTTATATCCATATCATAGGTAAAATAATCTGTTCTATTTTCATTCATGAGAATTGTAATGAGAATAGTCTTCAAAGTTAAGAATTACATCATATAGCACACCTGCCGATCCTTTAAAAGTTGCAGATCCTTTAGGTTTGTTATCAACCGTATACCATTCAAAAAAGCCATTGTTTTTAATCACCCTTTTGAACATGGGTTTTGCCTGCTCATAAGCTTCTTTCATAAAACCATTCTCTACCAAAGCGAGAATCATTCTCCCTCCAAACCAGGTCCAGTCACCACCATTTTGATACCCATAGGGATACATTCCTTTGTTTTGAAATGCTCCTTCCGGATAAGGAGGATACATTGTCAGACCAACACTTCCTGCACCGGATTTTTTCATATTATCAATCATCTTATCTAATGAGGTCTTAATCTGTTCTTTATTCAATAACCCTGCCTGTATGGCAACTGCTGTACCTCCGTGATAATAGATCTTATTCTCATCCAAATCATCTGAAAAAGGAGTTCCGTTGAGGTAAATATGAGGAATGAATTTTTGGTTTTCGGTATCCCATAAATATTTCATAGTATTTTTAGCAATGGATTCTCTGATTGGTAACCATTTTTTCTTTGCTGTAGGAACCATTTCTATTAAATTATCTAATGCAATGATAAACATGGCATTGTCGTAAATGTCAATTGCCAGGTGAGAATCATCTGTTAAGAATACACCCCAGTCATGCTCAGGTTGCACATCGCCCCAATCAGCTGTTGTTGCTCCCCAGATCAATCCATATTTTCTATTAAAACGTTTGTTCATTAAAAACTCCATGGACCATTCTAACCTTTTAGCAACTGTTTTATCTCCAATTTTTTCTTTTAAAAAACTAAGATCTTCATTTTTCTTGACATATTTATATATGGCCTGAACCAGCGAAGTTTCCTGGTCGGTTTCCACCGTGTTCTTATGTCCGGCATATTGTTTTTCAAGATCAGTAAAAATAAAAGTATAACCATCTTTGGTTGGTTTTGCTTTTTCTTTTGGGATAAAACCATCAATGATATTACCATCTTCTCCCTGTAATCGAAAAAATACTCGAAGATTTTCTTTAAGCAGATCTTTGTTATAAACTTCTGCTGCCAGGTCAATAAAAGTGGTATAATCCCTTATCCAGACTTCTGCATATCCATCACCTGCATTAAAACCATTTTTCACCACATCTAAGGCTTTGGTCTTGATTATTTGCAGTGTAGAATCATTTTTTATCTCTTCTTTTAAAGGATCTGCTGTAGTATTATTTTTTTCATTTTTATTGGAATTGCAGGAGAAAAGTGAGCTTACAATGATGAGTAAAAATAGTAATCGTTTCATTATTTTTATTTTTAGATTGTTATTGATAATTTCCTATACCCCAGAATTTATTTGGTTCTGGCCCCATTTCGAGGATCAATTCTCCGCCTTTCAGTAATTCTGAAGCAGGAAACCGGAAACTCTCCAATTTATTTCCATTTAGAGTTGCTTTTTGAATATATAAATTTTTCCTGCTATTATTGATAGTTTTGATTGTAAATCTAGACCCCCTTCCATATTGATTTCCAAGGTCTATTTGAATTTTATCAAACAATGGACTTCCTATTTCATAAATTGGATTGGCATTTGTGCCACCATCTGTTTGAAATAAACCAATGGCATTCATCACAAACCAAGCACTCATTTGCCCCTGATCTTCATCCCCCAGATAGGCATCTGTAACTCCGTAGCCATAATACCTTTCCATAATCGCTCTGCTCCATTTTTGTGTTAACCATGGTTTTTCTGCCCAGTTGAATAAAAATGCAAAGTGCATGGATTGCTGATTTCCCTGCACTACAGGATAATCCCAATATTGGTCATTTGGACCATTAAATCGCCACTGATAACTTTCTTCAAAACCCCATTCTAATCTTTTGGTAAAAGTATCCAATCCAATTTTATTAATAAGTGCAGGGATATCTTGAGGCACAAAAAATGTGAGCTGCCAGGAATTTCCTTCTACATAATGATGATTAGCTCCTGATCTGAATGGGTCAAAATCTTTGACCCACTCTCCTTTAGAATCTTTCATCCGGGCAAAGCCGGTTTCTGGATCGATAATATTCTTCCACCAGTAGCCACGTTTTTTAAAGGTTTGATAGATTTCCTCTTTACCCAATGATTTTGCAAATTGAGAAACAGTCCAGTCATCAAAACTATACTCTAAAGAATTAGAAAAACGACCTTTGTCATAAGGAACATATTGATGCTCTAAATAAACTTCCAAATCTCTGTTTCCTGCTAAACCTCCTCCAACTTTTTGAGCAGGTGTAGTCTGCATTTTAATTACAGCTTCAAAGGCTTTTTCTACATCAAAATCACGAATACCCATCTGGTATGCACCAACAATCAATGGAATTTCATGCTCTGCTACCATAACTGGGATGTATTCCATACCTGCAGGACCTTTGGCAAGCCATCCGCTGGTGTCATACATGGCAAGTTGCGATTTAACCCATCTACTAGACCATTCAGGTGTGATTAAATTCCAGAATTGGTTAAGGTTCCAAAAGGTGTTCCAAAAGGCATCACATCCCAGAGCCAGTCTATTTGGATCTTTAAATTGTTGGATGATTTCATCTGCATCTCTCCATCTTCCATCCACATCACTAAAAATATTCCTGCTAGCAAGAGCTCTATACATATTGGTGTAAAATCGTTCTTTTTCTCTTTTATCATTACTTTCAATGGTAATTCTCGATAAAAGTTCATTCCAAACCAATCTGTTGTTTTGAACAACTTCTTCAAAATTCCACTGAAAAGGATCAGATATTTCTTTTTTAAGGTTTAGTGATGCATTTTCAATGCTTACATAGGAGATACCAGTTCGCAATTGAATAGTATGATTTTTTTGTGTATCAAACTCCACAAACATTCCTGTTTGTTCCGGATTTTGTGTCTTCAGGTTTTGATCATTACGAATATGATCGTTAACCCAGGAGCCATAAGATTGAATGGGCTGATCGAATTCAATTACAAAATGCACTATATATTCCTGATCGATTCCTCCTGCCCATGTATTGGAGGATAATTGATGACTGTAACCTTCAATTCGGTGATCAGATATTTTTTTTATCTCGGCATCTAATACTTTATATGGGTATTCTGAAGGAATGGTCAGATCGATCATTATTCTTCCTTTTTCCCCTTTCGGAAAAGTATACTTTTGAAAACTTGCCCGGGTTGTGGAGGTTAATTCAGCAGTTATCCTTGTATCGGTAAGATCTACTTGATACAAACCAATGGATCCTTTTTCTGAATTCTTGTCAATCCTGGAACGATATCCACTTTCAGGATCACTTTGATCTCCAACAGTAGTTTGTAACTTGCCGAGAGTTGGAAATATCCCCAAACCTGTCATTGTCCATTCATGGATATGACTAAAAGTGCCAATAGATTCAAAAGTGGGATCGTAACCTGCCTGCCAGCCTCCGTTCTGATTATCAGGACTCAATTTT
The DNA here is from genome assembly GCA_029939235.1 of Flavobacteriaceae bacterium. GTDB lineage: Bacteria > Bacteroidota > Bacteroidia > Flavobacteriales > Flavobacteriaceae > Lutimonas. The sequence continues at coordinate 22,076 of JAOZTG010000020.1, read as the reverse complement.
ACCATACTAAATGGCATCCAGGGCCCGGGAGTGATCATCCATCTTGAATGTGCAGTGCCTATAAGTGTATTTACATAATCTGCAGGTAATTGTAATTTTTGAGGAGATCTAATAACAGTTCCTTTACAAATCATTTTATCATCGATAAATATTTTGTATTTACTTGTTTTTTGGGATAAAACAGCCGGCATTGGAGCTTCTAGAAGGTAAGATCCTTTTTCTATTCTTTGATTAAGGATAATATTATTGCCGAGAGTAACTTTTAAATTAGGTGAATTTTGAAGATAGGCGAGATCCAAAAGTAAAGGTTGATATTTTTGATATTTTTTAAGGATCTCATAATTTGCAGGTGTCACAGACCTTAAAAGAATATCATTAGGTTTGACAATATTAACAGATGTTTTTGAAGTAAGTTTAATTTGATCAAAAATAACCCAGCTTCCATTTAGTATTGTCAATTCAATTTCATTAAATCCTTCACTTAATAATTTATCTGGAAGGTCAATTTTTACTAGTTGTTCCTCTTTTGCATTTCCTTTTCCTGAAGTCAAAGCTTTTCCTGATCCTTTTTTTAATTTAAAATACCAGGGTTTTTTATTGATGAGGATCTTTAATTCGGGAGCAGCCTTACTGTCTGTGTCCAGAATATCGATCCACAACTGAAATTTATTTTTGATTTTTAAAGGGGATAATTCAAAATCTATTTTTTGGAAATGGGAACGAATTCCCGAGGTGGTTCCTGTTCCTGCCCATCCATTTTTTGGTCCGGGTAATACATATGGGAAGTTTTTCGTTGCATCATGAAAACCTATTAGGAAAAACCGGTCTTCAAAACCAAAGTCATTTTTAATATAGTCTTTATAATGATCAGGGTAAAGAGCCATTCCCTGTGCTAAATTATCTGATAGGCCGATAGACCAGACTGTATTTCCTTGTCCTTGAACGTAAATTGATAGAATCAATGTAGATATAAAAAACAGAAAATATTTTTTAGGCATGAAATATAATTTTAATTCAAAATTACAATATAATATGTTCAAATATGAGATATAATTTGTCGACATAAAAAAAGGATAAATTGCAATAACATAATTGAGATATTATTAGATTCACGATAAGATTATTCAATTAGGTTAGTTAAAAGAAATCCTTATTTTTATTCGAGTTTCAGTGAATTTTCATTAACTACTAATTTGTGTTGTTTGTCTATGATATTATGTCAATTGTCGAATTTATTCGTTTTGTTTTTAGAATTTATTCTTATCTTTATAACTTATTAATTCAAAAAATAAATTATTTATGAACCAAAATTCACTAAAACTGTTGTTATTAGTGTGTTTACTTAGTTTACAATCTATGTACGCACAAACAACAGTAACAGGAACAATTACCGACGCATTGGATGGAAATCCTCTACCAGGTGTGAGTGTAGTTGTTAAAGGAACTTCAATTGGTGTTGCATCAGATTTTGATGGAAATTACCTTATTGAAATGGAAGATTCGAATGCTGTCTTAGTATTTTCTTTTATTGGTTATTCCAACAAGGAAATTTCAATAGATGGCAGGAGTGTTATTAATGTAACTCTTGAAGAGAGTGCAGAATCTCTTGATGAAGTTGTTGTAACAGCTTTGGGTATTAGTAGAGAGAAAAAGGCTTTGGGTTATGCAGTGTCAGAATTGCAATCTGATGAGGTCAACACAGTTAAGACCTATAATGTTGCCAGTTCACTTGTTGGTAAAGTTGCCGGTGTTGTAGTTAATGAATCAGGAGGTTTAGGTTCTGCTTCAAGAATTGTAATCAGGGGTAATAACTCTATCACAGGAAATAATCAGGCTTTGATTGTAGTTGATGGAGTGCCTATCAATGCTGCAGGATCAGAATCTGGTGGTAGTGTTTACAGCAGTTCTGTTTCAGGAGGTGGTATTACAGATATCAATGCTGAGGATGTTGAAACCATGACAGTTCTAAAAGGACCGAATGCTGCTGCGTTATATGGGTCAAGAGCTGCAAATGGAGTTATTCTTATTACAACAAAAAAAGGTAAAAGAGATCAGGGACTTGGATTATCATTTAATTCAAATGTTACCGTGGGTGGTGCGATGTTCTTTCCTGAGTATCAAAATCAGTATGGTCAGGGATCTGAAGGAGCACCTTATCCTGAACTTGACGGTTTTGGGGGTTCTTCATGGGGAGGAAAGCTAGATGGATCTAATCAACTTTACTATACAGGAGAGCAAAGGCCTTATGAAGCACAAGCTAATAATGTGGAAGATTATTTCCAGTCTTCTTTACAGGCAATCAATTCAATTGCTATGTCAAAAGGAGGAGAGAACTTTAATGTAAGGTTTTCATATACCAATAACAATACAACCTCTATTTTACCAGGTTCAGAATTAAATAGTAACAACTTTAACTTAAGATCTTTATGGGATCTTAATGATAAAATGTCACTTGATGCAAAAGCAACTTATTTCTCACAAGAGCTTAATAATAGAGTAAATTTGGGCTCTGAAGGTGTTTTAAATTATGTTTATTATATGCCTAGAAATGTTCTGACAAACGACCTGAAACATTATCAGGCAGATAACCCTGCCTTATATGATCCTTCAGCAGGTTTGAATGATTATGATGTTTTAAGTTATTCTGGTGTTGGAAGAACTGGTAATCCTTATTGGATTCAAAACTATGATATTAATGATGAGAGAAGAGGTAGATTTATTGGTTTTGCAAAGCTAAATTATCAATTTAATGATTGGTTATCAGCGTTTGTTAGAGTTGGGGGTGATGTTACCAATGTAAGAACCGAAAATGTACAGCAAGTAGGGCATCATTTCAGAAGATGGGGTAGAGTAACATATGGTACAAGTCGATTTTCAGAATTTAATGCAGACTTTTTATTAAGTGCAAATAAAGATTTAACAGAAAAGCTAAATTTAGTAGCAATGGTTGGAGGGAATCTTTCTACAAGAACTTCAGAATCAATGGGAATGCGTGGGGAAGAATTCAAGATCCCAACAAGAGCATTCTTTGCAAATACAAATATTCAGGAGTCATGGCATAATCCGGTGGCTACTAAAAAAGTAAATTCATTGTATGGATCCCTGAGTTTGTCATATGATAATTTTTTATATTTGGATGTTACAGGTAGAAACGATTGGTCTTCTACTTTAGCTGCTGATAACAGATCTTATTTTTATCCTTCTGTAAGTTTATCTTTTCTGGCAAACAGATTTATAGATCCTAACAGTAACTTTATGAATTTATTGAAATTCAGAGGAAGTTGGGCAGAAGTAGGTAATGATACCGGTGTTTATCAAATCTATCAAACATTTAGTGTTCCTTCAAAGGGATATTTAGGTTTAACTACCTTGAATTCACCTAGTGTTAAATTCAATGAAGATTTGAGACCTGAAAGTGTGGCTTCGGCAGAATTTGGTATGGAAGGTAAATTTTTCCATAATAGACTTTATTTTGATTTTTCTTTATACAAGATCACTACTGAAGATATGATCTTTGACGTACCAGTAGCCTCTGCCACAGGATACTCTTATTTCAGAGAAAATGTTGGTAAGGTTGAAAATAAAGGTATTGAAGTATTAGTAGGTGGTTTACCTGTTCAAACAGATAACTTTACCTGGGATGTTTCGTTGAATTTCTCTAAAAATGAAAATACTCTTGTAGAATTGATCGATGGTCTTGATTCATTTACATTAAACAGTACAAATAGTGGGAATCTAGCTATTAGAGCTGAAGTTGGTGGAAGTATAGGAGATATTTATGGTACTACATGGAAAACAGATGATGATGGTAATTTATTGGTAAGTGCAGAAGGTAGACCTTTAGCGTCATCTGAATTATCACATCTTGGAAACTCTCAACCAGAGTGGACAGCCGGTTTAAATAACAACTTTACATTTAAAAATGTTTCATTGAGATTTCTTATCGATGCAAGATTTGGTGGAGAGATCTACTCTATGACATCTGCTAGTTTAGATGGCACAGGAGTTTCTAAAAGGAGTTTAGAATACAGAGAAGATGGAATCGTAATTGATGCTATTAATGAAGGTACAGGATTAGCAAATACTGAACAAATAACTGGTCAGCAATATTGGGGGTCTTATACAGGTATAGCGGAACATTATATTTACGATCAGACCAATGTTAGGTTAAGAGAATTTGCTCTAACCTACAACTTGCCTCAAAATATTGTTTCAAGTTCTGTTTTTGATGGAGCCTCTATAGCATTGATAGGAAGAAATTTATTTTTCTTATATAAAGCAGCAGATGATATTGATCCTGATGCTAATTTAGGTACTACGTTATCAGGTCAGGGAATATCATCGAATAATGTTCCTACTATTCGTAGTTTTGGGTTAAATATTACTCTTAAATTTTAAAAGATAATAACATGAAAAATATAATAAAAAATATAAGTGTGGTCTTGATGTTGGTTCTAATATCAGCATCTTGTTCTGATTTCGATGAGATCAATCAAAGGCCGAATGCATTTTCATCTGATGAAGTAAGTGCAAAATACTTTTTGACAAGTACTCAGATCTCATTATATGCTCCAAACCGGTATCCTTACTGGAGAGCTCAATTAATTCATGCAGATAGATTTGCAGGTCAATTTTGTTTTGGTCATAATGGTAGTTGGTGGAGTGATGGATTAGGATATTCCTATTCAGCAGGATATACAAATGCCTCCTATGGTTGGTTAGCGGGATATAATGGAGGTTTAACTTCTTATTTGAATTTTGTAAAAGAAGGTGGTGATCTTGAGAACGAAAGATATTTCGCTATTGGATTGATTATGAAAGGTTTGTATTATCAAATGTATACGGATACTCATGGAATGCTGCCTTATACTGAAGCATCAGATCCAGATATTATTACGCCAGTGTATGATAACCAGGCAGATATTTATAAAGGTATTATTGATGAATTGGATATGGCAATGCAGATTATTGGAGATCATCCAAACACAGGTGAAGGAGTTGATCTGTTAACTAAAAATGACCTTTTCTTTAGTGGAGATCTTCAAAAATGGAAAAAAATGGCTAATACATTAAAACTAAGATTAGCACTTAGAGCTTTGGGAGCTTCGGATGCGGGATTTGCTGAGGCCGCTATTAACGAGGCAATGCAGGCAGATGTTTTAATGCTTAGTGATGAAAATGCACTGATGGAAAAAGATACGGAGATCAACCAATGGTCAAATGCTGCTTATGGTGATGTATGGTGGAACTTTGGTGGATGGGGATCAAAATGGACTGTTGGAAAAACTTTGATCGATTATCTTAGAAATAATAATGATCCAAGATTATTTGTTTATGCAACTCCAATTGAAGGAGGAACTGTTAATCTTGTTAAGCCAGCTGATGGTGCAGGAGCAGATAATTTTGAAGTGTATGTCGCTTTTATTCTATCACAGCTGGACGATGCAGGGGTGAATTATACAGCAAATGCTACTTCTGATTTGGTAACTATTACTGTAGCTGATGATAAACCTTATTATGTTGGTCAGCCAACCCGTTTAAATGGTGATATCAAATCCTTTGTAAAACATGAATTATTTAGTCTTCCTGCAGATGTTGTTATCAATAAAAAGAATGCAGGGAATCCAATTTCTCCTGAAATTGTAATGACAGCTGCAGAAGGAAATTTCTTAAAAGCTGAAGCAATTGTAAAAGGTTTTGGATCCGGAGGTGATGCTCAGAGTTTTTATCAGGAAGGTATCCGTCAGTCTATGATGATGTGGGGTATTAGTAGTGGTGATATTGATACATTTCTTGCAAATGAAGATATGGCACAATTGAATGGATCTATGGAAGAAAATTTTGAAAAAATTGCTATCCAGCGATGGATCGCAGATTATACAGATGGATTTGAGGCATGGGCAGTAGTTAGAGATACAGGTTATCCAAAAGAGCTTGCAGAAGGTGTTTCAGACCAACTTTTCTATTCTTTAGGAACTCTTAATGGAAAATATCCACAACGAATGAGGTACGGAAGTGGAGCGTATAACACTAATGGTTCAAATACTGAAGCTGCAAATGCTATTCAGGGGCCAGATGAGCAAAAAACCACACTTTGGTGGGCTAAATAAGTTAATTCTATTTAGATGGAATTATTATTAATAGAAAAGCATAAACTGATTTTTTCAGTTTATGCTTTTTTTTTACAAAGGACTCTGAATATAGAAGTTGTTAGAAATTAATTAGATTTAACAGCATCCTGAATTTCAGGATAATCACCATCTGTATCCCCATAGTATTCTCGCTGTTTTTGTAATTCTATTTTCATTTTAATGATAATATCTTGGTATTCAGAGTCATTATATGCATTATGGTTTTCATAAGGATCTTTTTGCAGATCATAGAATTCCCATGCTGGTTCTGTGTTTTCTTTACTGCTACCAGTCATATTTAAAGCTTTTCCGTAAAAATATGCTAATTTATATCTGTCGTTTCTAATACCAAAATGTGCCGGACGAGCAGGGTAATGCTGCCAATATCTATAATAAGCAGATTTTCTCCAGTTTTTCGGACTGTTTCCTTTTAAGTTTTCTCTAAAACTTTTCCCTTGAAAAGAGGAGGGTAGTTGAACATTGGCATAATCAGCAAATAAGGATGCGAAATCAATATTTAAGATAATATCATCAATACGTTTACCTCCTTTGATCTCTTTAGGATATCTAATAACAAAAGGCATTCGTAAAGATTCTTCATAAATTAGTCGTTTATCAAAAAATCCATGTTCACCTAAAAAATATCCCTGATCCGCAGTATATATAACTACCGTATTTTCAGCCAGACCAGATTTTCCCAAATAATCCAGTAATTTTCCAATATTATCATCAATTGCAGCTCCGGAACGCATAAAATCTTTTACTAGTTTTTGGTAGGTGTTTTTCCTTGCTGTGATGCTGTCCATTCCTTCAGTTAAAAATGGTAATTCAGGGTATTTACACCACCATTTTTCCGGATCAGCTGATGCCTGTTTCCATCTCCATGCCAGATTTTCTAGTTTTTGTCCAGTAAAACTTCTTCCTGTTGTCTCAGGAGAAAAATCGTATAGATTTTCAGGTTCGGGAATTGTTTGATCTTTATAAAGATCTTTAAATCTTTCCGGAAAGTCAAACGGTTCATGCGTTGCCTTAAAATGGGTCATCAGCATAAATGGTTTTGATCTGTCGATTGTATCAAGCCATTTGATAGACAAATCTGTGATCACATCAGTAGAAAATCCTTTATGAACATCCCATTCAACAGGTGGTTTATCAAAATTATCTGATGTACGTAATATCGGATCCCAGTATCTTCCCTGATCGTGTAAAACATTAAAATAATCAAATCCGCTTGGCTTCTTTTTTAAGTGCCACTTGCCAATAATAGCGGTTTGATAGCCATTTTCTTTTAAAATCTTTGCGATGTTTAAGCTATCCGGTTCAAGAGCATCATTAAGTGTATAAACACCATTCTTATTGCTGTACTGTCCGGTAAGGATCGTAGCCCTACTGGGAACACAGATAGAATTTGTACAAAAAGCATTGTTTAAAACGATTCCTTCATCAGCAAGTTTTGAAATATTTGGATTATGAACAAGATCTTTTAACACTCCTCCATAAATACCCCAGGCCTGTGAAGTATGATCATCCGACATGATAAAAAGAATATTTGGACGGATATCTATTTTTGAAATTTCTTTTTCACATGAGTTTAGAATGAGTAAGAATAGGAATAGAGGTGTGATTTTAAGTAAAAAGTTGTGCATGGAAATTCTGTTTAATTATAATTCTGTTTTTTTATGGAAAAAAATAAGTTGATACTAAATTCGGTTAATTTCTTTATAATTAGCTAGAAAAACTATTAATATTGCATTCTTTCGGTACCAGATCTGATAATAGATCTACTTTCTCTCAGAACACTTAACAAATGAATTGAATCTCTTATTTTTACAGCTCTATTACCAATTTTTGCCGGAATTACAAAGGACTTTCCTTTTTTTAAGGCTCTTTTATTATAGTATTTTTCATAACTTGAGTTTGGTTTAATTAAATCTTTAAAATTACCTAATCTTCCTAAGGTGTCTATTTCAAAACTATAGGAATGCATATATGTATTTTTTGATGTATAATGTCCTTGTTGTTTTGACTTAGTAAAAAATTCATTGATGAAATGGGTGTAAATTTTATTTAACTGATATGGGTTTTTTTTAGTTTTGTATATTTTTGGTTGAGGAGGTAAAACTTCAAGAATACTATAAAACTTATTAGGATCAGTTGAAAAAATATAAGTAATCGGATAAACAAGTATCATTGAAATTGGCTTATTATTTTTTAGTGCTGGTTCGAATGAAGGGAAGTTAGAGAACAAAGATTCTGTTTTTTTATTAAGAATATTATTTTTTGACCGAACCGTTTTTATTTGCAATGATCCATTTTTGTCAAATATGAGGTAGGCTTTTACTTTCCCCTCTATTGGGTTATTCAAACTGTCAAAAGGTAAAATCAACCTATTTGAAACATACTTTTGAAAAGTTGCTAAAAAGCAATTTTTGTCGTGTTTGTCTTTTGATAAGCACTCACTTAGTCTCGGTGCCTTATCAATAGTTGTTAGATATTCAGCTTTTTCCTGAGAATAGATTGTAAGATTAATGAATAAAAAAATTATGATAATAATTCTCATGTTTTCACTTTTTTGGTATGTAAAAATTTATATCTGATATATAGCAATAAATATCCGAAAAGTAAAAGAAGTAACAAGTGAATAAACTCACTTCGTATTTGATCAAATTCGGCGCCTTCAACGGATAACATATTGAATACTTTGTAAAAAGGAGTAGATGGCATTAAATTAGCAAAGTATTGAATGAGTTTTGGCATGGAATCTACCGGCCATGAATAACCTGATACTAAAAACAGGGGATAGGTTGAAAAAGCCAGAATTTCCGTCCATCCTATGGTTGTTTTGAAAAAGGAAGCTAAAAAAATGGTGTATTCAAGAACTATTAAAATAAAAATTGTGCTCAATACCAAATGTAAAAATAAGGAGCCTTTAAAATTTAAAAAATAGAAAGGGAAAATAAATTTATAGAACACAAAAAAATATGCAATATATAATAGAACATAATAAAAGCTTTTGGCTGAGAATACCTTCATAAAATCAAAAAAGGAGGCATTTTGCATGTGTTTTAGTGTTCCGTGTTGTAGTTCATGAACAGCACTTTGACCAAAACTAATGATAAGTGTTTGCTGTAAAATTAAAATTAATAAAATTGGTAATAAAAAATCACCATAATTATTGGTTGCATTATAAACAGATTTAATGACCGGCAAGATGGGCTGTGCTTGTTGTTTTGCAAGTTCTATTGGTATTTTATTACTTATAAAATATTTCATTCTAACTCCGCCGGCAACGGTAAGAACCACCTGTTGAACACCTTTATTTACTTCATTTGAGGTAAGGAATTTGGTATTATTTAGTATCAATTGAATGGTTGAACCATCCAGATTCATTGTTTTTTTCTGGAAATGTTTTGGGATGATTAAAATACCCTGTACCTCTAAATTATTAAAAGATTCCATTGCATTTTCTAAGGAAGAATAATGACCGTAAACCTTCACTTTTTCATTGGTGTCAACCAGATCTGAAATTTTTCGTGATAAACTTGTATGATCCATATCAACTACCGCAATGGGTATCTGGGTTACTTCTTTATCTTTATATATAGATCCAATGAAAAATGCATATAAAACTGGTGCTACCAAACAGGTCAATAGAATGCTTTTATCCTGAATGATCAGTTTTAATTCATCTGTAAATATGGAGAACCAACTTTTCATATGTTCAGTTTTTTATGAGAAATTAGTAGAGTAATTATAGTAACTATATATCCGAAAAGGAAAAATAACGATAAATTAATAATTTGCGGGTATAAATAGTGAAACGGCGTATTCATTTCAAACCCTTTGATAAAGGCCTTTAAAAAATGTGTGTATGGTATTAATTGTGCATACCATGATTCAAAAGCAGGCATTGCCATCATTGGGAAAGTAAATCCGCTAAAAACAAAAGCAGGTGAGTTGTAAACAAAAGACATATCCATAGCAATGGCTTCATCTTTAAAAATAGCAGAAACCATCATGCCAAGCATTGCATTGACCAGTGAAAATAAAAGAATGATTACCATAAATGATAAGGAGTTTTCACTTAACGGAATTCCAAATAGGGGATAGATCAATGAAAAAATTACCAGACCAACTAAAAATCCGATCAATGTATAAGTAATTAATTTACCGAAAATAATATTAAAAATATTTTGATTGGACAGCTGATACAACTCATTATAAGTTTTTTTAGTATGCTCAGAATTGATAGATCGTGCTGCCATAAAAAAGACGATCATTTGAAGCAGGGCAGTTGCTATTCCGGGGATTAAATAGAATAAATAATTGTAATATGGGTTAAATAATGGTTTAGTAATAACCTTTATGGGCATTACCATTTTAATTGCTTTTTTATAAGGAATACCCTTTGCCTGTAACATTTTTAAATTGATTCCTGCAGAGACTGTATTGATAAAAGTGGCGGCTTCTTTATACAATAAATTACCATAAACAATATTGGATGAATTGGTATAAACGATCAATTTACTTTGGTTACCCCTATAGATATTTTTTTCAAAATCTTTTGGGATTAGATAAATTCCTTTGATCTCTGGATTGTCAACAAAAACAGATTCAAAATTATCATTTGAATTTAAAAATTTGACAATATTCAGCTTTGGAGAAGCTTCAATATTTTTAATGATCGTTTCACTTAATTTTGAATGATCATCATTTTTTATTGCAATATTTACATGTTCAATGCCACCTTGTTTATAAATAGAGCCAAGATAAAAAAAGATGAGCGTAGGAATTACCAAAACAAGAATCCAGGCAGAAGGTCTATTTTTTAACCTCAGGATTTCCCGGATAAATATTTTAATTAGTATTTGCATTTTTTTAACTATCCTTCTTAAGAATGTTTAGTTTTTCTCCCGCTGATTTCGCAGATTCCCGCTGATTTTATTTTATCGAATTAAATTTTATTTTATACTTTGATATGTGATATTTGGAAAAAATATTTTATAAACCATTCACTTTTCTGAATATTCCAGTTTTTATATTATCTACATTAAAATTTACAAGTATTGCTAATTTCAGTTTAGTTAGTTTTAAATAAGTCAACACTTGTTTGTGGTGAACCTCAGCCAAGTGTTCTACTGATTTCACCTCAATAATAACTTTATTTTCAACAAGAATATCCAATCTAAACCCAATTTCTAATTTTTCATCATCATAGTAAACAGGAACAGGTACTTCTTTCAATACTTTAATTCCCTCTTTTCTAAGTTCCATTAATAGTGTTGCTACATACACAGATTCAAGTAAACCAGGACCAAGTGCATTGTATATTTTAAATATTGCCCCTCTTATTTTATATGAAATTTCATTTTCTGTCATTTTTAAAAACTACTGTTTTTCAGCCTAAAATATTTGCGTTTATCTGCGCTATCTGCGGGATATTTTTTAAAACTCCCATTTATTTGAAATAGATATTTTTATATCATCGCTTTTTATCAAAATAGAAAGACTATATTTTAATATTTACACTCATTCCAGGTCTTAGCCCATCAATTTTTTCTGTAGGAGTTAGGTGAATTTCAAATGTTTTCATATCTAATCTACCTTTGTCAGAAGTTGGAATCCAATCGGCAAAATCTGCCATAGGTGAGATGAAAGTGACTTTAAAAGTTTGGGTTTGGTTATCAAAAGCAGGGAGTGTGCCTTCAATTTCTGCTCCCATTTTAAAGTGATTTAAAAAACTCTCTCTTATATTGATCACAACATGGATATCTTCTAACTTTTGAATGGTAAAAATTGGATATCCTGCAGGCATCACTTCTCTTTCTTCAGCAAGTTTTGAAGAAACCTCCCCTGAAACCGGAGCTATGATCTTCAATTCTTTATAAAATGCTTTTGCTTCTTTCACCTTACCGGCAACTGCACTTAATTGTCCTTTGGCTGCTTTTTTATCTTCAATGCGTGCTCCTTCGACAGCCATATTATAAATGGATTTTGCAGCATCCATTTGTCTTTTTGCTGCATCTCTTTTAAAGGTGATCTCGTCCATTTTTTGAGTGGATACCAAACTGTCTTTAAACATATTATAAACTCTTTTGTAAGAATTTTCTGCAAAAACATATTGACTTTTAGCCATTTCATATTGATCATTTGCAGCTTGTATCTGTTGAACTCTTGCACCTTTGTTAGCTTTTTCACTAACTGATTCAGCAGCGGAATACATACCTTCTGCCTGTTGAATTTTGGCGTCTAAAATATCACTTTCAATAGTAGCTAAAACCTGACCTTTTATTACGGATTCACCTAATTTCACAAATATTGAATCTATCCTTCCGGGGATTTCAGAGGCTACTTTTATTTCGGTAGTTTCAAACAAACCTACGAATATTCTTTGGTCATTTTTATCAGGTTTTATAAAATATAATACCAGAAGACCAATTACAACTATAAGAATGGGTACGATTAATATTAAAATGTGTTTTTTATTTTTCATTGGTATTTATTTAAAAATCATATTCTGTTTAATGAGAAAAAGATCATTTAAGATTGTTTATATTCAAACTTCCTGTTGCGATCAATAACTCCAAAGCTGCTTTTCGTTGCAAAGCGATCATTTTATAATACTCTAAAACAGCTGTTTGATAATCTGTTTCTGCTACTAACCTTTCTGAAATATCAACAAGCCCTTCTTTATAACTTTTTATGGCTAAATCAAGAGTGTTAAATGCAACTTCTTTTTCCTTTTCCTTTAAAAGGATTTGTTGATTTTTTACGTTAAAATCAATTTTGGCCTTTTTCTCATAGAGTTCTAATTTTTCAGCCGCATCATCCTTTTTGTTTAAAGCAATGTCTTTTTCAATAGTTGTTTTTTGAATTTCATTACTGTGTTTTAGTCCGTTAAAAAGTTCCCATTCAAAACCTACTCCTAATATGTAGGTTGGGAAACCTTCCAGATGATTCAAGTCAAGATCTATCGGTTGGTCTGTTATTGGTCCGTCAAAAGAGGTTTCAGCATTGAATAAATTAAAATAAGACAAAGTAGCAAAGGCCTGTACTTTTGGTAAAAAAGCATTTTTATTCATTTTTAATTTATAGTTGAAAGCTTCAATGGATGCTTCAAGTGCCTTTAACTCAGGGCGATTTGTAAAACCATTTTCTTGATTAAACAAATTCCAGGGTGAAAGATCAAATTGATATGTTTTTAAAACCGATATGTCTTTTCCTGTAAGCATTTCCAGTTTTAAATACAGCAGATCTAAATTTCCGTAGATTTCCATTTTTTTTGACGCAATATTTAACTTAGCTGCAGTTATTTTTTGTCGGTCATAAGGAATTGCCAATCCGTATTGGATAGCTTTGGTAACTCTTTCTTTTTCTTTATCCAGTCGTTTTTCACTTTCGTTTAAAACTATCTCAGCGTGTTTTAACAATTCAATTTTATCAAAAGTATCAATGACATCCTTTATAATATTTGCTTTTTCACTGTTAAGCATATAATTTTTTGCTTTGATCTTTTCGTTATTTGCTTTCGCTCCGTAATTAACCTGTAAGCCAGAAAACAGCAAAGCTTTTGCAGTTAGATTGGTATTGAAAAAATTTCCTTTGACATCGAATTCTGTTTCTCCAGCAAATAATTCAGTTCCGGAAATTGGCAGTGTAAAAGTTGGAATATCTGCATTGATATTACTTGCACCATACGCATACATTCCGTTAAGAGAAAGTGTTGGGATAAAATTTTGTTTGATAACTCTTGTGTCTATGCTGTCCATCATCAATTCATTGGAAGCATTTTTGAGTTCATAACTTTTCTCAAGACTTAATTGGATAAGCTCCAACTCATTTTGCGTTAGATTTTGTTGAGCATAAAGGATTGTTGATAAGATAAAAAAAAAGAAAAAAGGCAGTCTCTTCATATCAGTTTGATTAAAACGTAAAAATAAAAAAACATCTTTAAAAAAAGATGTTTTTTTGAAGTTTAGATTGAAGGTGATTATTTTTTTAATTCCAATATCCAGGATGCTTCTCCTGGTTTTAGTTTATATTCTAAGATTTTATCCCCTCCGGTTGGGTTAGAATTTGTATCATCTTTTTTGTAAACAGGATATTTTCTTAATAATTTATTGCCTTCAACATAAAACTTGTCGTGTCCCATATATCCTTTAAATATAGCAACAAACTGATCATCTGATAACTCAGGAACATATATTGGTGTTACACTTTTATCTTTGTTAGATGAAAATCCATAAACATTTGCGTATGAACCAGAACCTGCGCCTCGTGTTATGATATATAATTCATCAAACCCATCGTTATTGACATCGGCAATAAGTGCATAATCAAAAGGATCGCTTTCTTCTATTTTTAACGATTCATTTACTTCAGTGAATCCCTTAGTAGTAACTGTTATTTTACTAATGCTGGCACTTGGCTTTTCTTCGTTAATAATAAATGTTTTTCCTGTTTTTGTTTTAAATTCTTTGCTGTTTGTTTCACTTTTTGGAGTTTCCTCAACCTTTTTTAATTCTGTTGCTGGTTTAGGAGTTTCTTTAGTATCAGTAGCTTTTTTTTGATCACATGAACTTAGTAAAGCGATCATAATCATTGATAATAGTATTCTTTTCATTGGTTTATATATATTAAAGTTAAAATTTAAAAGTTGGTATTGGAAATTCATCCCATAAGAGTCGATAGGCATCGTCACTTGGTATTTCTTTAAACTTAGGAGCGATACTTGGATTTGCAGGATAAGTTTTTCCGTCAAATTTCAATCGTCTTAATGATCCATCACTATTTACTAATAAATCTCTCCATCCATTGGTTTTGCTTTTTAAAGCAATAAATGGTGCATCGGACACTGAAAATATTGTAACTACAGTGCCGTCATTATTTAATAAATAAAATGTACAACCTCCACTACCGCAAAAGTAAGAATTTTTAAAGCCCACTAAGTATTCTTTGTTACCATCATTATTCAGGTCAACTTCTTCATATTGAAATTTACGATTATCTTTAGTCATCAGTTGTAGTTCATCTTTAAAAAGATCTTCAGTTAAAAATCCTCTAATTTTGGCAGCAACTTCCATATTTGAATTATGGGGTGAGTATCTCTCCGGAGGAATGCCATCATCAGGGTCAGGGTCAACTAATTTACTTTTTGAGGATTTATTTTCTGTTGTAGTATCAATGGTTTTAGTTTCAGTTTTTTGTTTAGTGTCTTCTTTTTTTACTGAGGATATTTTTTGATCACAGGAAACTAGAAGAGTCAAAACTATGAATGAAAAAATGAGTTTTTGCATGATATATTTTTAAGTGATTATTTCTTTTTAGGATTTATGGAGTATTTTGACGTTAGATCATCAGAAGTACTCCCAATTTTTGCATTTTCCATTTTAATATCTATTTCATCCTGATATAATTTTGGTAAGGTTATCCAGCCTTTTTCTTTATATACCCTTAGTGTGTTACCCATAAAAAAATAGATATTGATATTGTCATTTTTTAAGTCAACAAAAAGTTCATAGCCGCTATCGGGGCAGCTGTGCGCTCTACAACCACTGGAGTGAATGATTTGATTTTTAATGGTAAGCGGATTCTCTGTATTCCAATCCCTTTTCATATTGTCAAAATTAAAGCGTTTTATATTTTTTAAACGCTTTGCTAAGTATTTATTATCAAAAATATTCTCTTGGGTTGGATATTTACCTATCAGATCTGTTAAAAAGTATAGTCCGGGTTTGGTAGTTTTTTTTGCTGGTTTTTTGATAGCACTTCTTTCAATAGAATCTAATATTTGAATAGAATCTATTTCTTTGGTTATTTCTATCTCTTTATTTTTTTCAATCGGAATTTCCTGGACTTTTTCCTTTTTTGTTTGCGTACAATTAATAAATGTAAATAATAATAGAATGGAAATATATCTTAAAATAGTCTTATGTTTCATCAACTTTTTTTAAACTTTTGAACCAATGAAATAATGATCATAACTATTAGAACAGGATAAATAAAAAGAAGATCTACTCTTATATTAGCTTCAGGAGACCAGATTCGAATCGCAATTTCCCATATAATATAGGCAATAATAAGAATGATTGTTGTTATTTGGATTTTTGTCATTTGTTTATTGATTTAAAATTCATGCAAATATATAGTATTTATTTTAATTGGTATTAAGTGTTGATATTTGGAATAATTGCTATTAAAGGACTGATCAATAGGCTTTTTCTTCACCCTTAAAGATATTGATAATGGTTTGCCCGATTATTTTAAGGTCGAGAAAGAAGGACCAGTTCTCCATATAGAAAATATCAAGTTTTACACGGTTTTCCATATCTTCATTTTTCTCTACTTCTCCTCTAAAACCTTTTACCTGTGCTAATCCGGTAATACCCGGTTTGATAAAATGCCTTACCATATATTTATCAACTATTTTGGCATATTTTTTAGTTTGGCTTAACATATGTGGTCTGGGTCCCACCACACTCATTTCACCAATAAAAACATTGAAAAACTGAGGGAGTTCATCAATACTTGTCCTTCGTATAAATCTTCCAGTCTTGGTTACTCTGGAGTCTTGTTTGGTGGCCTGTATTTGATCTGAAAAGCTATTTAAACCCATTGACCGATATTTATAACACTCAAATGTTTCCCCATTTAATCCATCCCTGGTTTGTTTAAAAAATAAAGGCCCCTTAGATTCAATTTTAACCAAAATAAATAATAAAGGAGTAAGCCATGACAGAACAAATACAATCATAAATAAGGACAAAAGAATATCAATAAATCGTTTAAAAAATTGATTTATAGATTCATCAAATGGATTTTTCCTTAAAGATAGAATAGGGATATAGTCAAAATATTCAACAACCATTTTTGTTGTGTATACATCTTTTGCGTCCGGTATCAGTTTTAAAACAATTAAATTATTATCGGTAAAATCAATAAATTTTTTAATTTGCTCTTTAGTGAGTTCTGAGATTGAACATATAATTTCATCAACAACATGATTTTTGGCATAGTCAAAGCTACTTTCAATATCACCAAGAAAGTGACCTCTTTTAGGATCATTTGAAAAGTAGCCCAATATTTTATATCCTAATTCAGGGTGGTCTTCTATAAAATTATTTACATTTTGCATACTGTTGTTGGAGCCAATAAATATGATATTTCTAAAATTACCACCTTCAATTCTGTATTTTCTTAGGGCAAATAAATATAAAATTTTAAAAATTGAAATGGATAAAAAAATGTAAACCAATATTTTGATGTGATCTATTGAATTGATGGGTTTATTGGTTAAACTGTAGTAAGCAAAGTATACAAAAGTGAAGATTAAAAATTGCAGAAAAAGCTTGGAGTACAGATCAGTGTTTTTGGTATAGCGCCTAATATTGTAAAAATCAAGATGGTAGGAAATGATTAGCCAGCTTAGATTTATAAATGTGATATGCCAAAAACCAGAATAAGAATCTCCTAAAAAATACTTAAGAAAAAAATTAATAATAACAAGGTTTGCTATTATCGAAATAGGTTTGATATATATGGAGTAGCGTTTGTTCAAAGTAAACTTTTTTCAAATATAATATACTTTTATAAACAACACTTATCTTAAAAAGTAATAATTTATCTTTTCTATTTATTATTTTTAATTATTATAAATCCATATCATAAATATAATTATTTTTACAGGCAATAAAAAAGTATGAACTCGAACAGAATAATTGAAAAGCTTTTTTCAAAAGTAAAAAAAGAGGATGCAGAATTTGAATATAAGTTCAATTTTCGTGAATTTTCAACTATTTTATTTGAAAAAGGGTGTGCAGCCATAAGAGGTCTGCTTTTTGTAAAACCCTTTTTAAAGAAAAGCAAAGGAATTATTTTCGCATCAAAAGGTTCTAAGATCCAATTTGGTCATAAGATCAAAGTTGGTAGTGGTTTTAATTTAATGGAGCATGCAATCCTAAATGCTTTGAGTTACGACGGAGTGGAGATTGGTAATAATTTCACCCTTGGGAAATATGCTATTATTGAGTGTACAGGGGTTTTAAGAGATGTTGGAAATTCTTTAAAAATTGGTGATAACGTTGGAATCAATCATTATTGTTTTATAGGAGTTCGAGGCAGTATTACAATTGGTGACAATGTTATCTTTGGTCCAAGAGTAAATGTTTTTTCAGAAAATCATAATTTTGAGAACTTGGATATTCCAATTAAAAATCAGGGAGTTGCTAAAGAGGATACGGTTATTGGAAATGATGTATGGATAGGGGCTAATGTTTCAATCATGCCCGGAGTAAAAGTTGGAAATGGATGCGTAATTGCTGCGGGTTCAGTTGTTACAAAAGATATTCCTGATTTTTCAGTTGTAGCAGGTATCCCAGCTAAAATTATCAAGAATAGAAAACTAAGTAAATTTTGAGCAAGATACAAATGCCCTCAGATATTTCTATTATTACCACTTACAGATGTAATATGGCCTGTAAGATGTGTAATATATGGAAAAATCCTACTAATCGAAAAAAAGAGATTACACCACAGGAATTAGAAAAACTACCCAATTTTAAATTTGTAAATATTACAGGTGGAGAACCTTTTACAAGATCCGACCTCGAAGATATTGTGGAAGTAATGTTTAAAAAGAGTAAAAGGATTGTAATATCAACTGCAGGATGGCACACTGAGAAAATATTAAAACTTGCTAAACGGTTTCCAAATATTGGTATAAGGGTCAGTCTGGAAGGATTGGAAGATGTCAATGATGATTTAAGAGGAAGAGAGACTGGTTTTCAAAGAGGATTAAACACCTTAAAAGGACTTAAAGAAATAGGTATAAAGGATATTGGTTTTGGAATTACTGTATCTAACAAGAATTCTCATGATATGCTTAAATTGTATGAGTTGAGTAAGGAATTGGATATGGAATTTGCAACTGCTACTTTTCACAATTCTTTTTATTTTCATAAAGATGATAATTTTGTTACTGAAAAGGATATTGTTATTAAAGATTTTGAGATTCTCATCGACAATCTCCTCAAAGAAAAGAATCCCAAAAGCTGGTTTAGAGCATTTTTTAATCTGGGTCTAATAAATTATATAAAGGGAGGCAAAAGAATGCTTCCTTGTGAGGCCGGGTCTGTTAATTTTTTTATTGAACCTTACGGTGATATTTATCCGTGTAACGGTTTAGAAGACAAGTACTGGAAAGAAAGTATGGGGAATATAAGAGATTTTGATACTTTTGAGAAATTGTGGTTTGGAGAACAAGCTCAAAAAGTAAGAGAACTAGTAAGAACCTGCCCTAAAAATTGCTGGATGGTTGGTACAGCTGCACCAGTTATGAAAAAGTATATCCAGCACCCTGCAAAATGGGTAATAAAGAATAAATTAAGAAGTTTATTAGGGAAGCCTATTTCAAAAGAAGTTATTCCTTATTTCAATGTGGGTCAGGATCCAAAGCAAGGAGATCTAAGAATAAATGATAAATGAAGATAATCGTACTTGGTACAAGAGGTATTCCTGATATTCAGGGTGGTGTGGAAACACATTGTGAAGAACTGTATCCGAGACTTGCAGATCTTGGGCATGATATTACCATAATAACAAGAACCCCCTATGTTAAGAATAAAAAAAATAATACTTTTAAAGGTGTCAGGTTGAAGCATGTTTTTGCTCCAAAGAATAAAACTTTTGAAGCTATTATTCATACTTTTTTGGGAACCCTTTATGCTGGATATAAACGTCCGGATTTTTTACATATTCATACGGTTGGCTGTATGTTATTGACTCCATTTGCTAAATTATTAGGGTTAAAAGTTATTGTAACCAATCACGGACCAGATTATAATCGTAAAAAATGGGGGAAAATAGCAAAAACCATCATTAAATATGGAGAAAAACTGGGAAGTAAATATGCTGATAAAGTCATTGTAATCTCAAAAGTAATTGATTCTATTTTAAAGAAAAACTACAACAGAAATGATGCTATTTTGATCTATAATGGTGTTACTATTCCTAAGAAGTCAAATGATACTAGTTATATTAAATCATTAGAAATAAATAAAAATGGATATATAATTGCTGTTGGGCGTTTTGTTGAAGAGAAAGGGTTTACAGATCTGATAGAAGCCTATTCTAAGATTGATACAAAACTAAAATTGGTACTAGTGGGTGATGCTGATCATGATACACAATACAGTAAAGATCTTAAAGAAAAAGCAAAAAAGAGCGGAGTAGTCATGACAGGATTTATCAAAGGAGAAAAACTAGATCAGATTTTCAGTCATGCAAAATTATTTGTTTTACCTTCTTATCATGAAGGGTTACCTATTTCCTTACTGGAAGCAATGAGTTATGACCTGGATTTACTTGTTAGTGATATTCCTGCAAACCTGGAAGTTAATCTTGAAAAAGATGATTATTTTAAAGTAGGGGATGTTCAAAAACTGACTGAATCATTAAAAAGAAAACTTTCTGTTAAAAATAAAAGAGATTTTTCCTCTGTAATTAATGAAAAATATAATTGGGATACAATTGCAAATAAATTTTCTAATATTTTAGTTGATTAGATTATTCTTCTTAATGAATGTTTTTTCTAGTTCATTTGCAATAATTGACTTTGTAGAACACCCGTGTCCTTTACAAGGATCAATATATAATACCTTTCTTTGGTTTTTCAGTAAATTAAAAAACTTAACAGCTCCCTCTTTTGGTGTTACATCATCATATTCTTCTGTTCTGAGAAATACAGGCACATTGATCATCTCAGCAAAATTTAACATATCAAAATACGATAATGTCTTTTTCAAATCAAAATAATTAATTTTTTCATTTTTTGCTTTATGAAGAAAAATCTTCATTGGCCACTTAGTCTTATCATAAGCAGGAGTGTCTGTTAAGAAGGGGAAACCAACAACACATAAGCTTACTTTTTTATTCAAAGCTGTTGCAGCAATTGATAAAGCACCTCCCTGACTACCTCCGGTTACAATAATTTTTCCATTACTTTTTTTATTTTCAGATATGAAATCGACTGATCGTACTGCATCCATAAAAGCCCCCCTGTAAATATATTCCTTTTTATTCTTTATGCCTTTTGTTATATATTCTTTAGGATTTATTTGCTCAGTACTCAATCCCTGACCTCGCACATCAACAAGCATATTGATAAAGCCTTCCTGTTTTAAAAACCAAAAGTTTTTAATTTCACTTCTATTGGGTTTGTTTCCATCCAAACCCGAAAATCTAATCTTTATCGGAAATTTACCTTCATTTACCGGTTCGGATACCCATGCGTAGAAAAAAATATCCTGAAAAGATTTAATCTTATAGAGACTGATTTTTTTTCCTTCTACAATACTATCTTTAGATATTTTCTCAAACTCAATAGGATCTTTATTCAGTTCTGCTAAGGTCTGTTCCCAAAACTCGTTAAAATCAGATGGTTTTATCTCCTTTTCTTTATTACAGGAGACTGACAAAATAAGAGCCAGAATCATCAGAAGGTCAATAAAACTTTTCATCTTAATCTTTTAAAATTGTCTTTAAAAATCAAAGGTATGAATATACTGTACAACTGAACACCATACTGCCTGTTAAGAATACTTTCAGTTAGTGAAAAAGTAAGAACTATCAGAAATACAATTCTGGCATATCTATTTTGTTCTTTGATCTTGGATAGTCCTAATAGGAAGAATATCAGCATAAACATTACTCCTGTATAACCTGTTGTGATATAAAATTCAAAAAACTGACTATGAGGATCATAGCCATATAATCCTTTGCTATTTTCTTTAAAAAAATATGGATCTTTTTTTATTTTATAATAATCTCCAACACCTATTCCAAGAAGCTTGTTCTCTGAATTGTTTAAGACCTTTATTGCATTGTTCCAAAGTTTTAATCTGGGAGAATTTTGATAATTAAAACTCGTTTTAAACTTTGACTGTAGAT
>JAOZTG010000113.1 GCA_029939235.1 Flavobacteriaceae bacterium | reverse complement strand
TTTTTAAACCAATATTGTTTACTATATTTATACATCCAAACTCAAACAGGTATTTATCAAATTTTATAACAAATGAGAACTTTTCACATTGCAATATTCCTTATTGCTATTTTAGGCTTTACTAATTGTACGAATGATTCTAACAAAAAGCTCTCCGAAAAAAATAAAAACACCCAACCTAATATTGTTTTTATCATGAGTGATGATCATGCATACCAGGCCATCAGTGCGTACGGTCATGGTTTGAATAATACTCCAAACATTGATAGAATTGCAAAAGAAGGTGCTATTTTTAACAGGGGATTTGTTACCAATTCTATTTGTGCACCAAGCAGAGCAGTAATGCTTACGGGTAAGCACAGCCATATAAATGGTAAAGTTGATAATATACAGGCATTTGACTGGAATCAGGATAATTTTGCAAAAATGCTACAAAAAGCAGGTTATCAAACTGCCTTGATAGGTAAAATTCATTTGAATGGCTTACCCCAAGGATTTGATTATTCCAATGTGCTTCCGGGGCAGGGTCAATATTATAATCCCGATTTTATTGAAAATGGAGTGAAAAAAAGATACCCGGGTTATGTAACCACAATCACTACAGATCTTGCTTTAGACTGGCTGGAAAACAAAAGAGAAAAAGATAAACCTTTTTTATTATTGTATCATCAAAAAGCTCCTCATAGAACATGGATGCCGGAAGAAAAATATTTCACTCTTTTTGATGATAAAAAATTCACCCCACCATCTAATTTTTTTGATGAATATAAAAACAGACCGGCAGCTGCCATGCATGAAATGGGTATTTATAAAGATATGGATGTAGTATATGATCTTAAAATGTTGGACAAAGAAGGAAGTATCAATACAAAATTCAAAAAAAATGCCCAAAGAATGTATGATAGAATGAATGATAAACAAAGTGCTGCCTGGGATGCATATTACAATCCAATTATTAAAGATTTTAAGTCTAAAAAGTTAAATGGAAGTGATCTTGCTCTATGGAAATTTGATAGATATATGAAAGATTATTTACGAACCATTCAATCAGTAGATGATGGTGTTGGGGAAATTCTAAATTATCTTGATAAAAACAATCTATCAGAAAATACAATTGTAGTCTACACCTCTGATCAGGGGTTTTATTTAGGAGAACACGGTTGGTTTGATAAACGATTTATGTACGAAGAGTCATTCCGTACACCACTCCTAATCAAATATCCAAAGGAAATAAAAGCAGGAACTAACATTGATAATCTGGTTCAAAATTTAGACTTTGCTCCTACTTTTTTAGATTATGCAGGAGTTGATATTTCCAAAGATATTCAGGGAGAATCCTTTAGGAATATTGTAAACGGTAAAACAAACAAATGGAGAGATGCTATTTATTACTCTTATTACGAATTTCCCGGTGAGCATCATGTTAAAAGACATTACGGTATAAGAACCAATCGCTATAAATTAATTCATTTTTATTATGATATGGATGAATGGGAACTATTCGATCTTGAAAAAGATCCTTCCGAAATGAATAATGTTTATCAAGATCCATCTTACAATTCTGTTAAAAAAGAAATGCATAAAAAATTAACAGAGATCAGGATAAAATATAAGGATAGTGATACTTTAGATAAAGAAAATTTAGAACGATATTTAAAAGCCAAAATCATTAAATAATGAGAATCATAAAATTTATGGTTTTTCTTTTCATAGCAAACATCATTTTTGCTCAGCAAAATAAAAAACTAAACGTTTTATTTATCATTGCCGATGACCTAACTGCAACTGCGGTTTCTTCGTATGAGAACAAAGCATCAAAAACTCCAAATATTGACAAATTAGCCAATGAAGGAATTCGATACAGCAAAGCCTATTGCCAATATCCTGTTTGTGGTCCATCAAGAGCATCTTTTATGTCTGGTTACTACCCTAATGCCACCACTACTTTTGGCTATGTAAGCGGTAGAGAAAATATTGGTCCAAACAGGCAAACATGGTCACAACTGTTTAAAGACAATGGTTATTACACCGCCCGGGTTAGTAAGATCTACCATATGGGAGTGCCAATTGATATTGAAACGGGTTCCAATGGTCAGGATGATGAAGCGTCATGGTCCGAGCGTTTTAACAGTCAGGGACCGGAATGGAAAGCTGTAGGTCAGGCCGAATTGGTTCAGGGAAATCCGGATGGCAAAATTGAAAGAAAAGGGGGAAATGTGATGACCATCGTAAAAGCAGAAGGAGATGACCTTATACATTCAGATGGTAAGACTGCCCAAAAAGCCATTGAACTTATCAAAAAACACAAAAATGAACCTTTCTTTTTAGCAGTTGGTTTTGTTCGTCCACATGTACCGTTTGTCGCTCCAAAAGAGTATTTTGAGCCCTACCCTTTCGGGAATATAATCATGCCTGAAAAAGTTAAAGGTGACTGGGATGATATACCCAAAAGAGGCATTAATTATGTAACGAGTGTAAATGGCCAAATGTCTTTGGAACAAGAGAAAAAAGCGGTTGCTGCTTACTATGCTTCGGTTGCTTATATGGATAAACAAGTTGGTAAAGTCTTAAATGCTTTAAAAGAAGAAGGATTGGAAGATAATACCATCGTTATTTTTACATCTGATCATGGTTTTCATTTGGGTGAACATCGTTTTTGGATGAAAGTAAGCCTGCATGAAGAATCGGTTCGAGTGCCAATGATCATCAAAGTCCCGGGTAAAAAACCTGCAATATGTAATTCATTTGTTGAATTAATTGACCTATATCCTACTATTGCAGAATTAGCTAGTTTAAAAACACCTAAAAACTTACAAGGCAAAAGTCTTACTAAAACTATGAATGATCCAACTTTTAAAGTAAGAGACATGACTTTTTCGGTAAGTCAGGGAGGAAAATCATTTTTGTTAAGAACCGAAAAATGGGCCTATATTCAGTATGATGAAGATGCCGGATCGGGTATTGAGTTATATGATATGACAAAGGATCCCCAACAATTTACTAATTTAGCAGGATTAAAAGAATACAACGTCGTTGTTTCTGTTTTTAAAGATAAACTGAAAAACAAACTGAAAAAAGTCCGTACAAACGACTTAGAGATTCCATATAATTAAACTTTTTTAAAATTACAACATGAAATCACGTAGAAATTTTCTAAAGATCACAGCATTGAGTACAGCTGCTGTAATTTCCAATCCGATTATTGCTTCAGAAAATAAAGGGATAGAAAATAAACCAAACTCCAATAAAATAACAAAACCAATTGTTGTATCAACATGGAATCATGGCATTGCAGCAAACGAAGCATCATGGAAAATTCTTTCAAAAGGTGGCACTGCCTTAGATGCTGTAGAAGCAGGTGTTAGAGTTACAGAATCTGATGCGAGTAATATGAGTGTTGGTTTGGGAGGATTACCTGACAGAGATGGAATTGTCACCCTTGACGCATGTATCATGGATGAAAATAACAAGTGTGGTGCTGTTGCTTTTTTGCAGGATATAGAAAATCCCATTTCGGTTGCCCGAAAAGTGATGGAAGACACTCCTCATGTGATGCTTGCAGGTGAAGGAGCCAGACAATTTGCTTTCGAAAAAGGATTTAAAAAAACAAATCTGCTAACAGAAAATGCAAAAAAAGTCTGGGAAGAATGGAAGAAAAAATCCAAATACCAGCCAATTATCAACAGTGAAAATCACGATACAATCGGACAATTGGCTCTTGATGAAAATGGTAACCTTTCCGGTGCTTGTACGACCAGTGGAATGGCCTATAAAATTCATGGAAGAGTTGGTGATTCTCCTATTATTGGGGCAGGTTTATTTGTTGATAATGAAGTAGGAGCAGCTTGTGCAACCGGAATGGGTGAAGCCGTTATAAGAATTGCAGGAAGTGCGATTGTTGTTGAATTAATGCGAAATGGTAAAACACCTCATGAAGCGTGTAAAGAAGCCGTTGACCGTGTTGTCAAAAAACATGCAGATCTAACAAATTTGCAGGTTGGTTTTCTGGCACTAAACAAAAATGGTGAAGTTGGTGGTTATAGTGTTTATGCAGGTTTTAATTACGCAGTTCATACAAGATCACAAAATGAATTGATTGATGCAAAGTATGATAAAAAGCAATAACTGTTTCATTAAAAAATGAATATCGAAATTTGTACAGATAGTATAGAAGGTGCGCTAGCAGCTGATAAATATGGGGCTAAAAGAATTGAACTTTGCTCATCCTTATCTCTTGGTGGTTTAACTCCAAGTTTTGGCCTGATCAAACAATGTGTTGATAAAACGAATATAGAAGTCCATGTGATTATCCGTCATAAAGAAGGTGGATTTCAATACTCATCTTCTGATGTTGAAATAATGACTTCAGATATCATACAAGCAAAAAAAGCAGGTGCTACAGGTGTTGTATTTGGGATTTTAAATGATCAAAATGAAATTTCTGATCTGAATAATAAACTTGTTGAAGTGTCAAAAAATATGGATCTTGAGGTTACTTTTCATCGTGCATTTGATTTTGTGACCAATTCCCGTATTGCAATTGAAAAAATCATTGGAATGGGCTTTGACAGATTATTAACTTCCGGTTTAAGCAAAACAGCTGAAGAAGGGCTGGAAATTATTTCAAAACTCCAGGAAAATTTTGGTTCAAAAATTCAAATTATGGCTGGCAGTGGAATAAATTACCTAAACGCTTTAAAAATTGCCGAATCGGGAATTAATAACATCCATTTTACAGCCAGAAAAAAATCTGATAAAGCACCTGCGAATTTCTCCATGGGCGAAGAAATGATCACAGATGAAGAAAAAATTCAATCGATCATAGATCTCTTTTAACAAAGCAGATCTACAGTACTTAGAATCTTGAAAAATTACGATACGATGACATGGTAAGATTCAACATAAAATCATTGAAAATATTGATGAAACAAAAATACCTTCACTTTTATTCTTACCATTTATTGACAACTATTTTAAACACGGAGTCACAATAATGATGATATAAAAGTTGATATTCTTTTGAAATAACTAACAATTTTCTTTTCTTTACCATTGCAAATACCTTTCACAATGATAGTCAATTGAAGATAAAGCATGGTATTGGTATGGGAAATGTAAAAAGCAGATTACAATTGATTTATGATGAAAATTTCTCCTTATAGACCAAAATTAAAAAAACTAAATTTAAAGTACTTTTAAAGATTCCGATAAAATGAAGATCAGATGTATCATTATTGATAATGAACCGCTTGCTGCTGAAGTAGTTCAAACACATTTGAATGAGTTTTCAAATATGGAATTAGTTGGGATTTTCAATAATCCCATTGAAGCTTTACGCACTGTTGAAAATGATAATATTGACGCTGTTTTTTTAGATATCAACATGCCAAAAATGAATGGTTTGGAGTTTATCAGAAGCATTGGGTCTAAAACTAATTTTATAGTAACTACAGCCTATCGGGAATATGCCGTTGAAAGTTTTGATTTGGATGTATTAGATTATCTTGTCAAGCCTATTCCGTTTGTAAGATTTTTAAAATCCATCAATAAACTATCACAAAAGGTTCTTTCAGAGGTCAAAGATGATCAACTAAAAGATATAAAGGAAAAGTCATATATATTTTTAAAGGTTAGTAAAAAATTGATCAAAGTGAAATTTGAAGATATTTTATACATAGAATCCTTCAAAGATTATATCAAAGTTTTTACAACTATTGACGATTATCTGGTTCATAAATCTTTAACAGGAATCACGGAAGAACTACCTAAAGATCAGTTTCTTAGAATCCACAGGTCGTTTACTATTGCCTTGGATAAGATCAAAGAAGTGGAAGGAAATACTGTTCAAATAAACACTAAAAGAATACCAATTGGCAGGAAATATTTAAATCATGCCAAGAGTATTATTCTGGATGATATAGAATGATTCTTCAGCAAAAAATCACACCAATAATGGCATGATCTTTTAAATTACATAGATTAGACACTTAATAAAAATTTCTTGAAACCAACTATATTAGAGGCAGAGCCATCGGAGTATTTCGCTGGTTTCATTTTGACATGAATGTCAAAACCCAAATTTATTATTTAGATCCCCTTTTCGGGGATGACATTTCAGCGGTTACCCCGACGCAAAGCGGCGAGGAATACTTTTTGATTAATTTAGGAGCTGCTTACACTTCCTCCTGAACTTTTATTTCTTTTAACCGTTTTAGGATTCCCTTTATAGTTTATATGGGCACCACTGGATGCTTTCCCTTCAAAGTTTCCACTTACATTTACTTTAATATTAGACCCACTGGATGCCTTTGCTTCACAGTTCTTCGATTTCAGATCATAAGCATTGATATTGCTCCCACTTGATGAACCAGCTTTAAAATCAATTACATTTCCTTTTAAGCGAACCATTGCGCCACTGGATGTATCACAATCCAAATCCCTGACTTTAATACGCAATTTTACTTCTGCTCCACTCGAAGCATCCACTCTCAATTTTTTGGCTGTTAAAGTGTTTTCAGAAGAAACCTCTGCTCCGCTGGAAACTAATATTTCATTTAAATTTTCAACAGAGAGGTGAATATTCTTTGCCTTTGCAAACCCAATATTCTTGGTGGAAGTAATAATTAAAGTACCATTCTTTACCTCAGTTGTAATCAATTCATGTAAATTTTCATCAGCCTCCACTACTAGAGAAACATTGGAGTTTTTGGTTACAAAAACATGCAGCCCCCTGCTGACTTTTATCCGAACAAAATCATTTGAAATTTTTCGTTTTTTATTTATTACATTTCCATTTCCTTTGACTCCATCAAATAAACAGGAAGTTGTAGAAACTAATAATAATAGTATTGCTGTAATTTTTAGTAGGTTTTTCATAAGTTGATTATTTTGTTCAATAAAATTAGTTCAATTAGCCTTGCATATATAATTTTTCATACCCAACTGTCATTCCTTTCGGATGAATTGTCTTAGATGGAATCTTTTGAACTTTCAATCAAAATTCCATTTTCATCAATTTTGACTTTAGCATTTTCATTATTATCATCCGTAATTTCAATAAGAACTCCTTTTTTATCTATTTTCATATTAAAAGATTCATCTACTGAAACATCTACATCCTCACTCTCCCAATCATTACAATCTAAACAATTCAAACCTTCTTCGGTCATTTTGTAATAATGCTTTGGCATATCACCATCGTACAGATTCTGGATATTATCAATATCATATAAAAATGATTTAGTTGATTTATCTAAATAGATCACCTGCCCAACCGGAATAAAAATATCAATATATATTTTCTGTTCTCTAAACCTATTATTTGCATCTGATAAAAAATATCCATTTAACTTTAGATCTTTGTCCTCTAATTGAAAATTATGAACTATTTCATTTGCATTTTCTCTGGCATCTATTCTACTTTTTCCATTAGATCTCTTCTTGGTTTTAACCATTATCTTATCGTTTTGTGATTCGTAAATATTTACTCTGATATTGTTAGAATAAATTCTTTCTTCATTATCTTCATCAAAAACCACTTTGTAACCCCATTCTCTTCTTAACACAACACTATTAGATATTTTATCATTATCAATCAGCTTGATATTAAGTGTATCATTCACTGTTAAATTAACCTCTTGGTTATTTGTTACATCTCCATCATATGCTGTATTCATATATTGCTTGGTACCAAAAAATATAGAAATTAACAATGCTACCAACCAAATACCCAGCATAGATAAATTAGTTACTTTTCCTATTGATTTTGAATTATTTGACAAAATTCTTAATCCCAAAGAAAACAGTAAGAAAAATGGAATTCCAACCAAAATAAAAACTAATATGGAAACCATCCAAATGGGTAAACCCGAATTATTTAAGAGCAAACTATTCTGATAAAACCATCCTTCATGTATAAAATCTAATGAACCAACAGTAAACAAACCTATGATCAATGCCAAAATTGTTGTTACTGAAATTATAATTAATAGAACACCTATAAACTTACCAATGATCATAAAGATCGTAGTAAATATTTTACCCAGTGTATCTACAAGGTCCTGTGAACCTGATTTTGCTCTACTTCTATATTTCTGATAATCAGCATTTTTAACCTTGTCACTAACCTCATCAAAACCATTTTTCATTCTGGAAGAAGCATCTGAGATCTCGTCTCTAATTTTTTTTTCTATATTAGAAATGTTTACAGGCTCTCCTTCCATTTCCAGTTTTTCGGCAGTAGTATTTGCCTGTGGTAATAAGATCCAAAGAATTGGGTAAACAATAAATCCAAATCCAAACCCAAAGGCTGCAATCAACCATGCCAAACGGATCCAAATGACATCTACATTAAAATAATGTGCCATTCCTGAAGAAACACCTCCTAAAAACTTATCATCCCCATCACGATATAGCTTTTTAGATCTTTTACTACTATAGCTGTCGTAATTATCATCACTGAAAATTTCATCATCTACCATATAATCTTCCGGTTTTCCCATAATTTCAACAACCTCATCAATATCTTTTTCATTGATCACCTGTCGTACATCTTTTACTTTTTCTGATAAAAGCTCTCCTATTCTTGATTCAATATCAGTTATGATCTCGTCTCTTCCTTTTGGATCATCACTTAATGACCTGCGAATAGCATCTAAATAATTTTTCAGTTTTTGATAAGCAATTTCATCAATATGAAAAAATACTCCACCCAGATTTATATTTATTGTCTTATTCATTTTTTTGCTGATTTAACTGTTGATCTCTTTTTTGTTACTAAATTCACTGCTTTTACCATATCGCTCCAGGTTGTGTTCAACTCTGTTAAAAACAACTTTCCTGTTTCTGTCAATCCATAATATTTTCTTGGTGGCCCGGAAGTTGATTCTTCCCATCGATAATTTAAAAGTCCTGCATTTTTTAATCTTGTCAACAAGGGATAAACGGTTCCTTCAACAACAAGCATTTTAGCATCTTTTAACTGCGATAAGATCTCAGAAGTATATGCATCCTCCTTTTCCAGAATAGAGAGTATGCAAAACTCTAAAACTCCTTTTCGCATCTGTGCTTTTGTATTTTCTATTTTCATGTGTTTACTTTTATTGTTTATTCCCGAATAGCATCGGGAGTTAAATGAAACTCATAATTAAAAGTTACTCGTTTCAAATTTTTAGTTCTTCGTTTAAAATAATATGTATTTTATTGATTCAACTATAAAAATTACGATATTTATTAAAAAAGTTATCATGATTTATTTGAATTTATTTGATGAAACTTATTGTTAGTGGATACTTATATTCTTCGCCCTGATTGGCTTTTACAGCTGCAAGTACAATAAAAATGAACTTAATTACAGACAAAACAGCCAATACAACACCCAAACTAATAATTAAGAATATATTAAAATGTTGTATTTCATTGATGGCAATGCTTATACCCATTGAAGCAATTATAACCAGAATTGTAATGGTGTATAGTAAATAACTTAAATTAAAGTTTATAACCTCTTTGCCTGTTCTGTTTAACAATTCACTTTCCTTTTTTTTAGATTCCCAAATAACCAAAGGAACAATGATCGCCCCAAACGGAAATAAATAACCTGCAAAACTGGATAAGTGCATTAAAAAAACGTTGTTATTTTCAGATGTTTTTGACATAATTTAATTTTATATAATACTTTCTTATGCAAATATATGGATAAAAACTAATACTATGCAATACAAAGTACTATATTTTAACATACTTTAACATTTTGTACTGGATTATAGTTTGGATTAATTATTGTAAATTCGCCTAGAAATCATTATAACATAAAGGATATGGCAAAGTTTACTGTTAAAAATTTAAATAAGTTTTTATTTTTTAAATTGCCTTCTGCATATTTTTCTGGAGTAAGAGTTACTTCTATCAATGATAAAGAAGCCATGGCTACGGTTAAATTTAAGTGGATCAATCAAAACCCTTTTAAATCTCTTTACTGGGCAGTTCAGGGAATGGCCTCTGAATTGGTTACCGGTATTTTGGTTATGAAAAAAATAGATGAAAGCGGTAAAAAAATATCCATGTTGGTTACTTACCAAACCGGAACTTTCACAAAAAAAGCAAGAGGTGTTATCACATTTATCTGTAAAGACGGTGATAAGATACAGGAAGCCATTGATAAAACCATTGCAACCGGTGAAGGGCAAACTTTAGTGATGACAGCCGAAGGATTTGATGAAGAATTTGAAAGTGTTTCTCAATTTGAATATACCTGGAGTGTAAAAGTGAAAAATTGAATTTTACAAGGTTGTCTCAAAAGTCATTTTTTTAATTTTCATATTATAAAAACTTTGCGATACATCTGCGGAATCTTTGCGAACCTTTAGCTTTTAAATTGTATGGCAAGGGAGCACTAAGGAGGCGCGAAGAAACCCAAAGGACTTTTGATACATCTTCACATTATCCTTTTACTGCTCGTTTTCTTTAATTCCAACAATAAACTCATCTAATTTAACACCATATTTAGATTTTTTCACTTTAGGTGATAAACTATTATTTATCGTATCTAAAAGTTTGATATTTGCATCTACCAGTTCTGTTAAAGCTACATAAGGTGCTACTTCATGACTGGCATTATTGATAGC
>JAOZTG010000277.1 GCA_029939235.1 Flavobacteriaceae bacterium | reverse complement strand
AAATTTTCAATCGTAGCAATTGAATCACAAACCTTTACAGTAATACTAATATCTTTCTTATCTTTTTCACCATGGATCAAATATTTGCGGCAAGGGTTATTTTTGGTCTGGCTTTTTGAAAAATCAATATCACCATTTATCAAAATATTATTGATATCAGCAGTGTCTATTTTTTTTGTAGTGATAGCATCATTTATGCTTTCGGAATAGTTTATATGCTTACTTCGTATAATCTTTAGCATTCGGTCATTGGGCAGCCAGTTGCACGAAGCCTTTTTTCCGCCAAGGAAGAAAAAAACCAAAAGAATACCCAAAAAAAATCCAAAACCATAAAGTGCAAAACGCTTTTTCATATCATGCATAAGAAAAAATTAAAAGATCAATAAATTAATATCAGTTAGTGGCAAATGGAACCAATTGGCAATTGTTTTGTTGGTTAGAATCCCGTGATAAAAATACATACCATTTTGTAAACTCTTATCAAATCTGGCAGCATTTTCAATACCACCCATATCACCAATATTTAATAAATAAGGTGTAAAGATATTACTGATGGACACGGAGGCCGTTCTTGAATATCTTGAAGGAATATTTGGAACACAATAGTGAATTACACCATGTTTTAATATGGTTGGTTTTTTATGATTAGTTATTTCTGAAGTTTCAAAGCAGCCCCCATTATCAATACTTACATCTATAATTACAGCTCCATCTTTCATTTGTTCAACCATTGCCTCACTAACAACAACGGGTGTTCTGGTTTCACCTCTTAAAGCTCCAATAGCTACATCACATTCTATAAGCGATTTTAATAAATTCTTAGGTTGAATGGTGGAAGTTGAAATCGGATGTCTTAGTTTGTTTTGAATACTTCTTAATTTGGTTAAAGAATTGTCGAAAACTTCCACAGTAGCACCCAAACCTAATGCCGATTTAGCAGCATATTCACCTACGGTACCGGCACCAATAATTACTACTTTACTAGATGGAACTCCGCCAATATTACCTAAAAGTAATCCATTACCTTTGTTGACGTTAGTCATTAATTCTGAGGCAATTAAAACGGAAGCAATTCCTGCAATTTCACTCAAAGATTTTACCAGGGGGAATATACCATGTGAATCCTGGATATAATCAAAAGCGATTGCAGTGATTCTTTTTTTTGCCAAAGCTTCAAAATATGATTTGTTCTGCGTTTTGATCTGCATAGCCGAAAAAAGAACACTTTGAGGATTCATCATTTCAATTTCTTTTAATGATGGAGGCTCAATTTTTAAAATAATATTACTGGCAAAAACATCACGTGCATTGTACGATATTTTTGCTCCGGCTTCAGAATATTGAGTATCAGTATAATTCGTACCGTTACCAGCGCCGGATTCCACAACAATATGATGTCCGTTTTCCGTTAAGGTTTCAACAGCTTTTGGTGTTAAACAAATTCTTTTTTCCTGAAAATGGGTTTCTTTAGGAATACCAATGTACAAATCATCTTTTTTCTTTAATATTTCGAGCATTTCCGGTTTTGGTAAGAGCTCTTCTTTGGTAAAAGGTGAAAGTTTTTTGGCCATTTTGTTATATTTGAATTGTTCGGGTATTATCCGGATTTAAACTTAACCTGATCTCAACCGACTCTAAAGGTAGTAAATTTTCTACTTTCTCGGGCCATTCGATCAAACACCAGTTTTGATCGTAAAAATATTCTTCAATTCCAATATCATATGCTTCTTCTTCCTTTTCAATACGATAAAAATCAAAATGATATATGCTTTCTCCCTTTCGGGAAAGATATTCGTTTACCAATGAAAAAGTAGGGGAGTGTGCTACATCATCAACCCCCAGCTGTTTTACAATTTCTTTGATAAGGGTAGTTTTACCGGTTCCCATCTCTCCATAAAATAATAAAGATTTAGATTGTACAGAAGAAATAATTTCTTTTGCTATTTCAGGAAGATCCTGTAAAGAATAGGTTCTGTTCATTTTTAAAAGTGGTTCTCTACTGTTATTTTAATTGAATTCATTAAAAATTATCAAATAGATAATAAGCAAGATTCTCATAATAGACACCAGTGGCCTCCATTGTAAAATTCACTTCCAGATTATCTACTTGTAGTTTTTTACACCAGTTGAAAAAACCTTCAAAACCTTTTATGTTGTTTTGAAATTCTTTTATGCCAATGTGCTTAATAATCTTCCACTACTTGGTTTGCTAAAATACAAAATCAGTAGATTAATGGCTCATTTTTATTACTTAGGTAAATATACGAGAACCATTAATAATATGAAATATCATTATTTTTACTATCTTTGTTACAAATATATATATAAAAGGTTAAATATATGATACAAGTAGTTAAAGAATTTCAAAATTATGCTTTAAACATTGGGAAATATTTAGATAAATCTAATTATAAAACGAAGTATTTTGTTGAAATACTGGGTTTGTCAAAACCAACTTTCTATAGAAAATTAAGGGAACATACTTTTACCATTGATGAAATTGCAAAAATAAGTGAGGTCTTATTTCCTAAAGAAGCTTACTTATTTCAAATTCAAGAGGATTTAAAACTTGCTAAATCTGATATTGAAAAGGGTAGAGTAGTGGATCATGAAACTGTAATGGCAGACATAAAAAAAAGATATTTATAGCCAAAATGGTTTTTTATGATTATTCCAAAAGGATAGAATATATAAATCACCATTAATAATGTCATAAAACATGTAAACCTGCTTTACAATTAATATTTTATGACAATTAATTAATTCGTCATATTGCCCAAGACTGGGATTTGTTTTTAAATAACCAATTACACGTTCTACAGCAGAAATATAATTTATCAAAACCTTCTTTTCCCAGTTCTCAATTAAATAATCAATATTATTTTGATTTTCTTTGACGGCTTTTTTGGTCCAGATTATTTTCATGGTTACAAAAATTGGTTAGTCTTTTAAAAGTAATGATTTTTTGATTGGTTAATACTCATATTATAATCAAAAATGAATTGTAGTGCTGATGCTCGGTCGCTTTCCTTTATATTAAAATACACTCCAATAAAAATGCTATTGAAAACCTATAGAGGAAATTAGAACTATTTTTTTCGAGATGTAATTCTTTTTCTTTTTTTTGGATAAAAAAA
>JAOZTG010000112.1 GCA_029939235.1 Flavobacteriaceae bacterium | reverse complement strand
CCAATATTTTTGAATTCATTGATTACCCATTCTTCAATTTCATCAGAGAATTCGGTCAATTCAACATCATCTTCAACTCCTTCTCTTTGTACATCGATTTCATATCCGCACAATTGACTTGCCAGTCTGATATTTACACCCCCTTTACCGATAGCTTTGGATACTTCTTCCGGTTTTAAGAAAACATCTACCCTCGGTCTTTGTCCGTCTACAGCTTCATGAATTTTAATCGACACTACTTTTGCAGGACTCAATGCTCTTTTTATAAATTGTTCATCAATCTTAGTATAGTTGATAACATCAATATTTTCATTTCCTAATTCGCGAACAATTCCATGAATTCTCGACCCTTTCATGCCAACACAAGCTCCAACAGGATCAATTCTGTCATCATAGGAGTCAACAGCGATCTTGGCTTTTTCTCCCGGAATTCTCGCAACACGTTCTATAGTGATCAAACCGTCAAAAACTTCAGGAATTTCCTGTTCAAACAGTTTAACCAAAAATTCAGGTGCAGTTCGTGATAAAATGATAGAAGGTTTATTTCCTCTAAGTTCAACACTTTTTATAATACCTCTTACAGATTCTCCTTTACGGAAAAAATCAGATCTTATTTGTTCACTTTTCGGAAGCACTAATTCATTTCCATTATCATCTAATAAAATTACAGCATTATGACGAACATGATGAACCTCTGCACTATATAATTCGCCTTCCAGCTCTTTATATTGTTTGAAAATATTTGTATTATCGTGTTCATGTATCTTTGCAATAAGATTTTGACGTAAAGCCAAAATAGCCCTTCTGCCAAGATCAACCAGTTTTACCTCTTCAGATGCTTCTTCACCAACTTCAAAATCTGGTTCAATCTTTATTGCTTCAGAAAGTGAGATCTCTTCATTATCATCTTCCACTTCACCATCTTCAACAACCATTCTATTTCGCCATATCTCTAAATCTCCCTTATCAGGGTTGATAATAATATCAAAATTATCATCAGATCCGTACTTTCTCTTTAAAGCTGCTCTAAAAACTTCTTCAAGTATTGCCATCAGTGTAACTCTGTCAATACTTTTTTCATCCTTAAATTCTGAAAATGATTCTATTAATGCAATATTTTCCATTATATCTCTTTTAAAAAATAAGCTTTACTTTTGCTTGTTTTATTTCACTTAGTGGTATTCTTTTTTCTTTTACCACAGTTATCTTTCCTTTTCCAATAGGTTTTGGTTCACGAGCTTTCCATTGTAATAAAATATCATTCTCGCCAACTTCGATCAACTTCCCTTCAAACTTTCCTTCTTCCGTTCTTACAGTTAAAGCCCTATTCAAATTCTTATTATACTGTCGAGGATCAACCAATGGATCTGTAACATTAGGAGTTGTTACTTCCAAAGAAAAATCTTCTTCTTCACGATCTAAATTATGCTCCACATGCCTGCTAATTCTAATACATTCGCTAAGCGGAACACCTGAATCTCCATCTACAACAACCAGTATTCCATTGCCTTCTGAAAATTTCAAATCAATTAAAAACAAAGTGCTATTCTCTTCAATAGCTTCATTTACCAGTGTAACAACTTTGCTTTTCATTCGATTTTTTGTATAAAAAGAGGGGACTTTTTGTCCCCTCCAACTCAATTCCGTCGTAAATTTCGCTGCAAATATACTAATTCCTTTTATAATGACAAAAATCATCTCTAATTTAAGTAAAAATTACTAACTTTATAAAGTTCAATTATAAATTTTTACGTTATGAAACGAATATTAGTCCCAGTAGATTTTTCGAAAGAGGCAGAATGTGCCGCAAGAGTTGCAGCGAGCATTGCCAAAAGAACGGGTAGTGATATCTTTTTACTTCATATGTTAGAGTTACCTGTAAATACAATTGACCCGGCTGAGTTAACCAGTATCCGAAGTGAGCCCCAAATTATTTATTTCATGAAATCAGCTCATGAAAAATTTGATAAATTTAAAAAACTCCCTTTTTTTAAAGGAATAAAGGTTGTTGAATCAGTTCAGTTTCATCGTGCCTTCTCGGGTATTATTGATGAAAGCAAAAAGAATGAAATAGACCTAATCGTAATGGGTTCTCAAGGGGTTTCCGGATTACAGGAAATGTTTATCGGTTCAAATACCGAAAAAGTTGTACGTAATTCTGATATACCGGTTTTAGTTATTAAAAAAGGAAAAGACAAGTTTGAAGCAAAGAGTATTGTTTTTGCTTCTGATTTTAAAAAAGAAGGTAAAAAAGTGTTTCCAAAAATAATAGAATTTGCCGAACTCTTTGATGCCACCATCCATTTTCTTTACATAAATACCATCCATAACTTTAATACAACCAAGGAAATAGAGAAAAAAATGGATAAATTCATTAAGGGTTTTGACATTAAGAATTTTACAAAAACCATCTATAATGATATTTCCGTTGAAAAAGGAATTTTGAGCTATTCACGTAAGATCAATGCAGATCTGATCGCTTTAAATACACATGGAAGAAGTGGTTTATCTCAATTATTTAACGGTAGTATTGGTCAGGAACTAACGAATCACGCACTTAGACCGGTCATTACCTTTAAAATGTAGATTGGTTTTAAATTTCATTTAAATGAAAAATATCTTAGTTGCAATTGATATTGGAGATAAAGAAGAGATTTTAATCGATAAAGCTATTGAATTGGCTGAAAAATTTCATTCAAAGATTTGGCTTGTTCATGCATCTGCTCCTGATCCTGACTTTGTAAGTTTTGAAGCAGGACCACAAAGTGTAAGGGATGCAAGAGCAGAGACATTACGCAAGGAAAATAGAATTATTGGATTATTAACGGATAAAATAAAATCTGCAGGATTACAAACAACCGGCCTATTGATCAAAGGACCAACGGTGGAAGCTATTCTGGAAGAATCAGAGAAGCTACATGCTGATATTTTAATTATTGGGCGTGAAAAACATGGTTTTATTGATAAACTGATTAGAGGAAGTGTATCCGGAGGAGTGCTTCAACACTCTAAAATACCTGTGATGATAGTTCCTTTGGATTAGAACTGGAAATAAATAAAGGCCTGTAATTCAGAAGACATTGCCTGATAAACTCCAAAAATCACAACACTGCTAAGAACAATTTTGACTGGTAACGGGAAACCTATAAAAGTTTCTCTGTACCAGTCTTTTACTTTAACCGGCAACCAGTGAATCACAAAACCTATCAGCATTACAATAAAAACATTACTATAGGAGCTTAATATTTGAGGAATTAATTCAGGACTGAAACTGTTTTTGATCTGGTCAATAATTTGCCATGTACTTTCCATATTCTCCGCCCTAAACCAGATCCGTGTAAACGTAATAAAGTTGAATGTGATGAAAATCTTTAAAACAACACTCAATACATTATTAAGCTTTTCATAAGGACTCACCTTTCGCCATAATTTATACACAATGATCCCCAAACCATTCAAACCTCCCCAAATAACAAATTGCCAGCTTGCACCATGCCATAAACCACCTAATAACATGGTTATCAATAAATTAATATTAGTTGTAAGCCAACTCCTGAATGGTTTAATCCAAAGAGCTAATAGAACAGCTACAGCAACAACACCAAGAATGCCATACAGAACGATCATTTTACCGGAAAGCAATACGATAAATGCGATGATAAAACCCAAAGCGATCCAGGTACCTGCACTACCTCCCCTATTACCACCCAGTGGAATGTATAAATAATCTTTTAACCAGGATGACAGACTGATATGCCATCGTTTCCAGAATTCTCCAACATTTTTTGCCTTATATGGGGAGTTAAAATTGACAGGCAAAGTGAATCCCATCAACAAAGCAACGCCTATTGCAATATCGGTATAACCGGAAAAATCAGCATACACCTGTAAAGAATAACCATACAAAGCCATTAGATTTTCAAAACCCGTAAACATAGTTGGATTATCAAAGATCCTGTCAATAAAATTAACTGCAATATAATCGCCAATAATCACTTTTTTTGACAAACCTTTTAAGATCCAGAACAAAGCCAAACCAAATTGATGTTGGGTTAACTTATACGGTTTATATAATTGAGGAATAAAATCTGCTGCTCTAACTATAGGACCTGCAACTAACTGAGGAAAAAAGGATACATAAAATCCAAAATCTAAAATATTTTTTACAGGAGAAATATGTTTGCGATAAACATCTATGGAATAACTGATAGTTTGAAATGTATAAAATGAAATACCAACCGGTAACAGGATTTTATTTACTTCAAAATGCGAACCAACATTATCATTTGTCCACTGAGCAAAGTGATTAAAAACTTCGTAATTAGTATGAAAAAACTCATTAAAAGATTCTGTGAAAAAGTAAGCATATTTAAAATAAGCCAGAACAAACAAATTGATAAAAACACTTAAGGCAACAAAAATTCGTTTTTTCCAGTCTTTTTTTGAACCATAGATTAATTGGCCTATGATAAAATCAGATAGTGTTGAAAATAATAAGATACTGATAAATAAACCACTTGTTTTGTAGTAAAAGAACAAACTAACAAAAAACAGATAGGCATTTCTCAACCCTCTTTTTTTGTAAACCAATGAATAAAAAAACAAAACAACAGCAAAGAATCCCCAAAAGAAAAATCGGGTAAAGATCATAGGTTCACCTTCGTTGTATGAAAACATGTGTATGATATTTTCAGTACTAAAAAAATGGCCCAGCCATTGCAATATCGTATCCAGATTACTCAAATACAAGTTCTTTTATTTGTTCTAAATCATTCAAAATATGATCTGCAATTACAAATTTATCCTCATTTCTACTTTCTTCATCAGGTATAGCTACCACCCTCATCCTTGCTGATTTTGCAGCAAGAACACCGTTAAACGAATCTTCAATAACTAAACATTCATTGGCATGTATACCTAAGTTTTTTGCTGTTTTTATAAATATTTCAGGGTGCGGTTTCCCATAATCTAAAAATTCAGCAGATTCAACTATCTCAAAATATTTCTTGATCTGAAGCTTATTTAATACAGCTTCTATCAAAGTCATTGCAGATGAAGAAGCCAAAGCAATTCTGAATCCTTTTTCTTTAAAATAATTTAAAGAAAATTCAACTCCTTTCATTGTATCTCCTTCCTCTATGATCAATTGAGTTACTCTTTGCAGCAATTCATTTTCCAGCTCTTTGATAGATTTACCTGTCCATGGGGTAATTTTATACCAATACTCAATCACTTCGGAAGTTCTCATCCCCATGGTTTGCATGCACATATCATCTGTAAAAGACAAACCAACTTTGGCAAAAGTTTCAATTTCTGCTTTTCTCCACAAAGGTTCAGAGTCAATTAAAACCCCATCCATATCAAATATTATTGCCTTAGTTTTCATATTCTTTGGTTATAAATTTATTATAATCATCCATTAGAGCCTGAAACATTAAATTACCCATCAACTGATAACCCTGATCTGTAAAATGGATCTTGTCTTCTTTTGCATAACCGTTTTCTTCCCAATATTTGATCGACCCCAGCCCCCCCATAATTTCAAACAGATCCCATAATCCGGAATTATATTTTTTCGCCAGATCGATCATCACATCTCTTGCATCAAAAACTCTTTTATTTGGATATTTTCTTTTGTAATAACTATCATTATTGGTTACAAAAAGAAATTCAACATCCGAATTTACAGACTTGAACCAAGCTATTAATTTTTCATAATTCTCCCCATAACAGCTTGGACAAAAATTGGAATAATAGGCATCATTGATTCCTATACAAAAAATAACAAGATCAGGATCAACTACTTCTAACTGATCTACAAATATTTTATTACGTAAATAACTACTAGTTTTTGCACCATTTACACCAATGGAAGTATAAACAATTCCAGCATCATCATTTTCCAGACTTAAACCGTATAAATTAAAATGGGTTTGTGATTTATTTGCCTTAATAATTTCAACCGACAGAGAATCCGTGGTGTTCTCTAAAAAAAATTCAGTAAAACCCAATACTTTGTTTTCTTCTATTCTTGCAGGAGTTTCAGATACTAATTTCAACTGAAAACTACCTGGATCCAAATCATGAAAAACCTTGATCCTGTTGAATTTGTAATTTGTCAAAGAATCGTGTTTATAACCAATCTGAAATGAGCTGATACTATCGGTCGTTTTTACTGTAATACCGGAAACGCCCCACTTTTCATGATGTTTTTTAACAGAATTCCTAAAAGATTCCCATTTTCCTGTAAAGGAAATTTGATGATTTTTTGGATTCCATGTTTTTGCCATTTTAAATGGAAAAACAAAACCTCTTCCCCCATTCAAATTATCTGAAAGAGATAAAAAATTCATACGAACCTGATCCGGCCATATCTCTGCCTGAATATGTGACCCTCCAATTTGCAGAATTTTTACTTTTCCACTTTTTTCAATCAACAGGGTATGTAATTTATTATAAAATGTTTCAAAGTTTGCCTCTTCATCATAAAAATGAATATAATTCTCTTTGTGATTTACAAAACCATATTTTGCATGGTCGTAAGAACTACTTTGAGCTTTTACAAAGAAAACTGAGACCAGTAAAAACCCAACTAAAATATTTTTAACGGATGCTGTCATTTACCTTCTCTTTTTCTTTTTTATTAGATGTCTCATATACACCATACATTTTCATCAACTCTTTTATAAATATCTGAGAAATTTTTACAGCCCCTTTAGGTGTAAAATGAATATAATCTGAGGCTCCCAAGGCAGGTTCAGCATTCACCCAAAGCGGCATCGAGTTTCTACCACCCATTCCCTCGTACATATCCCAAAACAAACAATCAGAGCTCAAAGTAGCTTCCTTCACCGCATCTCGAATAGCTTCTAAATGAGGCTGTGTTACAAATTCTGTTTTATCTTTTACAGACATATCTCCCGGACCAATAACAAGTATAGTTGTATTTGGATTTATCTTCTTTAAATAACGAATTTGTTGCTTGAACCAGTTACCATAGTCTTTGATCTGTTTCTTGTATTTTATATATGGAACTGTATTTCCTCCAAATTCAAGAATAATCATATTTGGAGATAAACTTTTATACATTACTTTCAACAGATCAGCATCCTGCCGTGTAAATAAAGTTCCTGAAGACCCCCTTAGCGGAATATTATCCATTATGATTCCGGCATTTCCTTCTAATGAAATTCCAAAAATATCAGGACTCTCTTTTCCTTTAAATTTAATTTCCAGTTCGTTAGGTGTTGAAACAAATGAAGCCTGAATCTTTTGAAAAGAGGTTTTCGGTTTTATAGAACCAGATTTGACTATCTGCCCATCTGCAATGATATCATAAGTCACTTTATAATTCCAGTTTCTCAAATAAATGTTTACCTGGGCATACTTTTGAATTTTTCGATAGGACAACTTGGCTTTTTTGATCTTTATCCACCCCTCAAATTCCTCTTGCTCATCAAGAATACTATCATTTGGAATTGGAGTAAATCTGCAAAAACTCATCAAAGCCCCATATTTTCTATGTTTTATTACCGGGTCTTTTTTTCCAAAACCTGTATAACGTTTCCAGTCCTCAGAAATCTCATTATTCAAAGTCCATTTTTGAGAAACCTGTATCACAGGGAATAATCCAACTCCACTACCACCAAATTTTTTTTGTAACTGATTACGCAGGTAAGATGTAATTCTATCAGATTCTATTTGAGAATCGCCATAATGTAAGATTCTAACTTTTTTATTAGATGCATTTTCTAATGCAACGAAAAATTGTTGTAAAGATGCAAATGCCTTATCATTTCCCTGTATACTTTTTCCTACTTTACTTATCGAATCTAACTTATATTTGATGATTGAGTCTCGTTTAGACTTATAAATAGAATCCTGTTTTTGTTTATTTAGGGTACTGTCAATTTTTTGCAAAATAGCTGTGGAATCAATTAATTTAACCAAATCAATTTTAGCATCCAATACTGAATCTTTCTTTTCACTTAGAGCAAAAAAC
Organism: Flavobacteriaceae bacterium; assembly: GCA_029939235.1. Classification (GTDB taxonomy): domain Bacteria; phylum Bacteroidota; class Bacteroidia; order Flavobacteriales; family Flavobacteriaceae; genus Lutimonas. Next base: position 2,723 of record JAOZTG010000112.1, on the reverse strand, counting down.
TCATTTGTTGTCGGAAATTTTAACTTAAAATCACCTATCAGCATACCTTGATCAGGAAAAAAACTCATCATAACAAATAACAAGCCCATCACACCCAATAAACTAAACAATGTAGTCACAGGTTTAACAATGGTATTCTCATTTGAAGTTGTTTCTCTTTTTTTAATAAGAAGATGATTTAAAGATTGGATTTGCAATTTTATCAAAAAAACAAATATAAATAAAATAGCTTTATAAAATAATCAAGATCTATTCATAAAAAAAATCCCGGAAAGGAATTTCCGGGATCTTAAAAACTTACCATTAGTTTGAACAATTTATCCAGACTTAAAATTTAAAAGCCTTATCGCTATTTAAATACTCCAAACTTTTTTTACAACTTTCTAAGGGCTCATAATTATATCTCTCCACTTCAACAACACCAAACTGCATACCAGATTTCTTTTTTGCTGCAAAGATCGTTTTGAAATCCATAGTACCAGCTCCCAACTCTTTTTCATCTTTTATATGCCAAAGAAAAAATCTTCCAGGATACTTATTAAAATAATCTATCGGATTTTTACCTCCTTTAACGATCCAGTAAAGATCCAACTCAAACATTACTTTATTGGGATCCGTCAATTCTAGCATCCAATCATACAATGGCTTACCTTCAAAAACCGTAGTAAACTCTTTTGCATGATTATGATATCCAAATTGAATCCCTTTATCTCTACATTTTTCTCCAACAGCATTAAAATATTTAACGTATTTTTTTAAACCTTCCAAACTATTATAACCTTCTTTACTCATCCATGGCTGTACTATCCACTTTACTCCGGCAGCAGCATGAGCATCAATACAGGTATCCCACCAGGCCATTGTTGCATCCCAATTTGCGGCATCTGGCATATCTTTTCCTGCATGTGAACCTAAAAATTTAAGGCCGTTCCTATCACATAAATTCCTAAAAGCTATAGGATCCATACCATAAAATTTTCCATCTTTATAACCTGCTGCTTCCACAAATTTAAAGCCCATTTCTCCAACTTTGGCAACGGTACCTTTCACATCTTTTTTCATATCAGCCCTTACAGAGTACAACTGTAGCCCAATAAATTTTTCTTTTTTTGGTTTAAAACCAGAAAATAAAACACCCTGTAAAACAAGGGCTATCATTCCCACAAATAATAACACCCTTAAACTTAATTTTTTAAAATTCATTTAAATTGATTTAAATTATTAATAAACAGATATTATCATACAACATATGAATTAATATCTTTTAACTAAAGCCAAATTTACTAATAATACTTGTTTTTTAGTATAATTGAATAAAAATTTATTTAACAGAAGAAAAATGTATAGATCTACATATAACTTTGATCTATTTTGACTAAACAAATTAGGAAAAATAATCCTTCATTAATAAAGCAGCTCCAAGGGCACTTGTGTTTTTTATTTCAGAAGCCTCAATATTCAAATTTGGCATCATTAACGAAAGATAGTGCAGAAAAAACATATTTTTATTGAATCCACCTGAGATATAAATATTCTTTAGTTTATTCTCTTTATCTAATATAGATCCCAGCCCTTCAAAAACCATTTGGCTAATTTCAAAAAGCAACTGATTATAAGCTTCTTCAAAACTATCAAAAGAATTTAACACACTTAAATCGGCTTTGTAATCTTCCGGTATTCCATTAGGGAAAAATACCTTTTTGGATTGCTGAAAAGTTTGCAAACAAGTTTCTTTATCGATATCTATTTCAAAATAATAATTCTTTTCTTTTTCATAGAAAGAATTAAATTCCAATACATTTATTTCATGCACATGACCTAAGAATTGCATAGAAGATTTTACCTGTTTCTTATCTGTTGTCATGTAACACAAACAATTTTTTTCTAATTGTGATTGGGTTAATTGTTCCCTGCTAAATGGGTTCATACTAATGATCCATGTGCCCGTTGACAGTAATATAAATTCTTCTTTATTATGTTTTTCCAATACTGGAATTAAAGATGCCGAACTGTCATGCAGGCCTGAACCAATAGCAATTTTTTCACCTCTTAATTCTACCATTACAGCTTCAGTTCCATTTACAGGCTCAGGTAAGGAAATCCCCTCTTTACCTATCCAATAATGATACTTCATCATGTCAAAATCCCACATTGCTGTATGAGAACCAATAGAAGTAAAGTCAGAAGTGATCTTATTTGAGAATAAATAACTTAAATACTGGGGGTAATGCAAAATAGAATGTACCTGTTTCCAGTAATGTTCCTTTTTATTTTTTAGCCAATATATTTGCAAGCCCGAATTAAGCATCCCATATGCAGGTGATGCTGTTCTTCTGGAGAATTCTTCTACACCACCATAATTACTATAAAAACCATTGAAATCCATATCATCCAATGGTTTTAAGTAATTATATAAAGGAGTTACTTTTTTTCCGGATTTATCCAGATACATTAAAGTGGCTCCATGCGTTGAAAAATTAATTGCTTTTAATTTGAAAGAATCATTTTCCTGAACAATTTTAATTTGATCTTTGATCCATTTTTCAATAGTATCAATATCATCACAGGGATAATTATCATCATCTACAATTTCCTTAAATCTTTTGGAATTTTCATAAACTACCTGAAAATCCTTATCAAATAAAAGTATTTTTTTATTTGTTTTTCCAATATCAAAAACGGCAATAACTTCTTTCATTTATCTGTGGTAAAATCAATAATCT
>JAOZTG010000111.1 GCA_029939235.1 Flavobacteriaceae bacterium | reverse complement strand
CCCAAGCTGGCATTACTTGCTAAAAGCGAATACATTTTTAACCATTTTCCGGGAACCTCTTTTTTAGGTATTTTCCATTCAGCACGTCGTTTTGCTATTTCTTCTTTGCTTAAATTCACTTCAATTTTATATTGATCTACATCAATAAAAATCTCATCTCCATCTTTTAAAAGTCCGATCATTCCTCCCTCAGCAGCCTCCGGAGAAATATGTCCGATGGATAAACCACGGGTCGCACCTGAAAATCTTCCATCGGTAATTAGCGCAACATCGGCACCAAGTCCCATTCCCATGATCATACTGGTTGGTGAGAGCATTTCCTGCATTCCCGGTCCGCCTTTCGGACCTTCATAGCGGATAACTGCAACATCTCCTTTTTTAACTTTTCCTTTTCTAATTCCTTCAATGGCATCTGGTTGCGAATTAAAACAAACTGCTTTACCGGTGAAACTTCTTTCTCCAACAATTCCTGCAGTTTTGATAACACAACCTTCTTCGGCCAGATTTCCAAATAAAATTGCCAAACCACCCACTTTTGAGTAAGCATTTGATAAAGTATGAATAACTGTTTCATCTTTGATATCTGCATCAGCAATTCGTTCACCAATAGTGATACCCTCAATGGTTGGGTTATCTGTGTTTAGAACTCCACCACGTTTGTTGATCTCTTTCATTACAGCACTCACACCTCCTGCACGATTAATATCTTCCATGTGAATATGAGAAAGTGAAGGTGAAATTTTTGCAATATGACTTACTTTTTTACTTATTTCATTGATCTTTTTAATATCAAAATCAACACCGGCCTCAATTGCAATGGCAAGCATGTGAAGTACGGTATTGGAACTTCCACCCATTGCCATATCCACAACAAACGCATTATGAACAGCCTGTTCATTTAGAATATTTTTGATCCTGTATTTTTCAGATTGTTTTTTATCTTTTGCTATTTCACAAATTCTACGGGCAGCTTGTCTTAACAATTGTTCCCGTTCTTTTGTTAAGGCTAATATTGTGCCATTGCCTTTTAAAGCAATTCCCATTGCTTCTATCAAAGTATTCATTGAATTTGCTGTAAACATGCCTGAGCAACTGCCTCCACTGGGGCAGGCTTTACACTCTAATTCCTCCAGTTGAGCAGGGGTGATCTCACCATTTTCATACTTTCCAATTCCTTCAAAAACAGTTGCAAGATCTACAGGAGTACCATCATCCAATACGCCTTTTTTCATCGGACCACCGGTAACAAAAATAGTAGGAACATTTACTCTTAAAGCTCCCATTACCATGCCAGGAGTGATTTTGTCACAATTAGGAATTGCGATCATGGCATCTAATTTATGGGCATTCATCACAGTTTCAATGCTGTTAGCGATCAATTCACGCGAAGGTAAACTATACAGCATTCCATCATGCCCCATAGCGATACCATCATCAACACCAATGGTATTGAACTCAAATGGAATACATCCGTTTGCACGAATTTCTTCTTTAATAATTTCAGCATATTTATTCAAAAAAAAGTGACCCGGAATAATTTCAATAAAACTGTTTGCCACACCAATAAAAGGTTTGTTGAAATCTTCGGTTTTTAATCCGGTTGCCCTTAGCAAACTTCTGTGTGGTGCTTTGTCAAATCCTTTTTTTATTTCGTCACTTCTCATTTATGTTATTTTTTATTCGTGAGACTTTAAAAAATTAATTTCAATTTTTTAGTTAGTCGAACTAATCCCGCTTTTTTCAGCGGGATCCTGGTTAATACCTCGACCCTTGGGTCGATTCCTATTATTGGGTCCAGGGCTTGTCCTGGGGTTTAATACCTTTTATTGTTTTTTTTAAGAGGCAAATGTATCATTTTATTAGTGAAATTCAGTTTTAGCAGATTCTAAATCTAAACATGCTATTTTTTTGGTTTAAGTTTTGTTTCTGATAAATTATAAATGATGGAATTATTTGGAACAGATTCGGTTAACCAAACATTTCCACCTACAGTGCAATTTTCTCCAATAACGGTATCACCACCCAAAATAGTTGCTCCGGCGTAAATAGTAACATTGTTTTCTACGGTTGGATGCCGTTTTTTATTTTCCATTTCTTTAGAAACCTGGAGAGCACCAAGCGTCACACCCTGGTAAATTTTGACATGATCTTTGATAAGAGTTGTCTCACCTATTACAATACCGGTTCCGTGATCCATAAAAAAAGGTGATCCTATGGTTGCTCCGGGATGGATGTCGATCCCGGTAAGACGATGTGCATATTCACTCATAATCCTGGGAATCAAAGGCATATCCTGTTTGTAAAATTCGTGACTTAAACGATAAACAGCAATAGCGAAAAACCCAGGGTAAGACAAAACAACTTCTTCAATACTATTGGATGCAGGATCGTGTTTGTATAAACAATCAACATCTAAATTCAATTGTTTTAGAATGTTAGGTAAATTGTTTAAGAAATTCTCCCAGACTTTTTTAGAATTGAAGATCTTGTGTTTACAAGAAATATCTGTAATATCCTGGAAGGATTTTGACAAATGTCCAATATTATCTCTCATTGTAAAATTACTGTCAAACAATATGTAAAAAAGATCATTTGTAAAAGACTCTGTTTTGGTTTTTAGTTCAAAATTTAAATGGTAAGTTTTTTTATTGGAATGTATGCTTTGTATTATATTTTCAAGATCCATATGGATGAATTTAATGGTAAAAATGAGCTGTTCCTTTCAAAGATTTATTTTAGGAAATCAGCCATTTTTTAGATAAATAATTTTTTTGATCAGTCGGGTTTGTTTTGAGTGTATTACAGTTTTAAACTGATTTATAAACTTCATCAAAAGGAATTCGATATCTTTCTCCAAAAATTCCTTCAGGAACTCTAATTCCACAAGAAACTACCATATTAATTTCTGCACCAAAAGGCAGGTGTAATAGTTTTTTAATTCTTAGTGTATCAATTCCCTCCATGGGACAAGTGTCATAACCTTCATCATCCATACTTAGCATAAAAGTTTGGGCTGCCAGGGCTATACTTTTATGTGCAACGATTCTCATATCGCTTTTTCTTCCTTGACGGTAAATTGGTCTGAACAAGCCAATTATCCAGTAAATGATGTATTTAAACCAACCAAAAACTCCAAGAAAATCAAAATAAGTTATTGGGATTAATTTTTTATAATAAGTATTTGCAAACTTTTCTCTTCTGTTATAATCCTTAAGATCTTTTCCTCTGGCTACTTTATTGATATGATCTAAATTATCTTTAGCTCTTTTTCTCCAAAGATCTTTTCGGGTAACAAAAACAACCATTTGCTGTGCTGTTTTAGCAGCACTTTGATCAAAGCAATATTTGGATAATTCTTTTAATTTATCGGGGGAGGTAACATGATAAAATTCCCATAATTGCATATTACTACTATTTGGAGCGAGTGTTGCCTGTTCAATACATTGTTTTACAGTATTTGCATCAATTGGTTTTTTAGGATTGTAGATTCGGATGGATCTCCTATGTTGTACTACTTCTTTAAATGTTTTGTTTTGTTGAGGCATAAATAATGGAATTAGTTTAAGAAATATACTTCGGGAAAACCTTTTGGTTCCTGACTTTCCTTTGTGAGATGCATATTTAACAGGAATAGTTATAAATAAAATTGCATATCTTTCATTTCAAAGATATGCAATTTATATGTTTATTAAATCTCTTTTAACGGAGAGTTGTTTTATGATGCAATTCTATTCGTGTAGATCTTGCTGAAATTAATGATATGTTGAATATCCTCATCTCCAACCTCCTTTTTATTGTCAGCGTATCTTAAAAATTCAGGATAAACTTCATCCAATTCCATTTTTGTGAGATCGATCCCAATATTTTTTGCTCTGTAAGCCAAGGCAGCTCTTCCGCTTCGTGCTGTTAATACAATAGAAGATTCAGTTACACCAACATCTTCAGGATTCATAATCTCATATGTTTCTCTGTTTTTGATCACTCCGTCCTGATGAATTCCAGAACTGTGTGCAAAAGCATTTTCCCCAACTACAGCTTTATTTGGTTGAATATTGATACCCATGTGCTCTTGAACCATCTGACTTGTACTGTACAATAACTGCGTATTTACATTCGTATCTAAATTTAAATAAGGATGCTGTTTCATGATCATAACAACTTCTTCTAAAGCTGTATTACCAGCTCTTTCGCCAACACCATTGATGGTACATTCTATTTGGCGTGCACCATTTTTAATTCCGGCAATAGAATTTGCGGTTGCCATACCCAAATCATTATGACAATGACAAGAAATGATTACATCATCAATTCCTTCTACATGATCCTTTAAGTATTTTATTTTGGCCCCGTATTCTTCTGGCAAACAATAACCGGTAGTATCAGGAATATTTAATACGGTTGCACCGGATTTTATTACTTCTTCGCAAATACGAGCTAAGAATTCGTTATCAGTTCTTCCTGCATCTTCCGCATAGAATTCAACATCATCAACGAAAGTTTTTGCATAGCTAACAGCTTCTTTTGCTCTTTCAATTATTTTTTCAGGTGTAGATCTAAACTTATGTTTAATGTGTGATTCAGATGTGCCTATTCCTGTATGAATTCTTGGTTTAACAGCATATTTCAATGCCTCAGCAGCAGCTTCAATATCATGTTTATTTGCACGGGTAAGTGCACATACTGTAGCATTTTTCACAATTTTTGAAATTTCAACTACTGAAATAAAGTCACCAGGACTGGAAGCAGGAAAACCGGCTTCAATCACATCAACGCCCAGTAAATCTAATCGTTCAGCTATTATTAATTTTTCTTTGGTATTTAGCTTACAACCAGGTACTTGCTCTCCATCTCTTAAGGTGGTGTCAAATATTTGAACTTTATTTGTGCTCATAATTAAATAATTTTTATGACTTTTGAATATTCAAATGTAGTTTTAATGTGAGATGTTTTTTTAGAAAATAGTGGACGTTTACTATATTCAACTATTTTAAAAAGATGTAATAAACACAATAACAGTTAGTTATATATTAATTTTTACGATGTCTATAGAAAAAAATGATACTCTTTTTTTATTGGTAAAGTCATTATCAAAGTCAGAAAAAAGACAATTTAAATTATATGCCGGAAGATTGGGAGGTAATTCAGAGAAGAACTTCATGGCATTATTTAGTCTTTTGGATAAAATGGTTGAATTTAATGAAACATTAATTCTTCAAAAAACAAATATTAAAAAACAACAACTTTCCAATTCAAAAGCTCATCTGTACAGGCAAATACTGGTTAGCTTAAAACTGAATCCTTCTCATAGAAATATCAAAACACAAATAAGAGAGCAACTTGATTTCTCAACTATTTTATACAGTAAAGGTTTGCATAAACAGAGTTTAAAAATTTTGGATAAAGCTAAAAATACTGCTCTACGGTACAATGAGAATAATCTGGCATTTGAAATTGTTGAATTTGAAAAAATTATTGAGTCTCAATTTATTACGAGGAGTTTGCGTACCCGTGCTGATGATTTGATCACCCAGTCCAAAAAATTGAGTAGAAGCACAATAATTTTGAGCAAATTATCCAATTTATCTTTACAGCTCTATAGTACATTGTTAAACAAGGGATATGTAAAAACAGATAAAGATTATGATGAAATAAAACTGTATTTTAAATCAAACTTACCTCAATATAAAATCTCAGATCTGGGTTTAAAAGAAAGGCTCTTTTTATACAAAGCTTATTTATGGTATAGTTTGATCACTCAGGATTTTGTTTTGAGCTATAAATATGCTCAAAAATGGGTAGATCTTTTTTATAATAATCCTCTAATGAAAAAGAATAATCCGGTTTTTTATTTAAAAGGAATCAATTATTTATTAGAGTCTTTGTTTTTAATACAACATGTATCAAAGTTTAAATCAACGCTTCGTTATTTAGAAGAGGAGATCAATCAACACAGTTTTTTATTGAATGAAAATACAGAATCATTGGCTTTTTTGTATTTGTATTCAAATAAGATCAATCTGTTTTTTCTGGAAGGTAATTTCAATCAGGGAATTGATTTGATTCCGGAAGTTTTAGAGGAAATAGATTGTTTTAAAAATAGAATTGATGCACATCATATCATGGTATTTTATTACAAGTTCGCAAGTTTATATTTTGGTGCCGGACAATATGAAAACAGTATCGTTTATTTAGAGAAGATCATTCATAACAAGGATTCAAAAATGCGTGAAGATCTGGTTTGTTTTTCTCGAATATTGAATCTTGTTGCACATTACGAAGCAGGTTTAGATCAGGATTTAGATGCGTTGATAAAATCTACTTATAAGTTCTTATTAAAAATGAATGAATTGCAACTTGTTCAAAAAAAGTTTATCACTTTCTTACGAAGTTTAGGTGATATTTATCCACACGAATTGAAAAAGGCATTTATTCAATTGCATAAGGAATTAAAGGTTTATCAAAATCATCCTTACGAAAAAAGGGCATTTATATATTTGGATCTTATTTCGTGGTTAGAAAGTAAAATAGAAAATATTTCAGTTGAAACAATAATTAAAAGAAAAGCAGTATCAAAGTATAAATAAAATATATACATTTGTTCTATTAGAAAAAAGTAAATGCAAAATACTATATCAAATATTTCAATAATTATAATTCGTGTCATTTCAATTTTGAATAGATAGGAAGTATTTTGTAATATCATATTTAAAAACCTTCCTAATTTTAGGAAGGTTTTTTTTTGGTTTAAACCTTGTAGATTGAAAAGTATAAGAGTTTGAAATTCAATAATATATATGAGTATTTTACTGATTGAATATTGTAAATGAATACATATCTAAAATATTAAGAGATAATGGCTTTTTACTTTTGAAGCTTATGTAAAAGTGAAAGATCTTCTCAATAGAAGAGTATAAACAACAGGATGAGTAGGAAAAATTCCCAATTATAAATAACCATAAACAAAGAATTATGGAAACAATGACAAAAGAAATACAAAAAGTGAAAGAAAAGAAAACAATTAAAATGACAGGAGCGAAAGCTATTGTGGAGTGTTTAATTGCTGAAGGTGTTGATTTGATCTATGGGTACCCAGGAGGTACGATCATGCCGGTTTATGATGAATTTTATAAATATCAGGATCAATTGCACCATGTGTTAACCCGTCATGAGCAGGGAGCAATTCATGCTGCACAGGGTTATGCACGTGTATCCGGTAAAGTGGGTGTTGCTATTGCAACTTCCGGTCCGGGAGCTACAAATCTGATTACCGGGATAACGGATGCTCAGATCGATTCTACGCCGGTTGTTTGTATTACAGGTCAGGTTGGTTCCCATTTATTGGGAAGTGATGCCTTTCAGGAAACTGATATTGTGAGTATTTCAACACCTGTTACCAAATGGAATTATCAGATAACAAAAACTTCTGAAATTCCGGAAGTTTTAGCAAAGGCATTTTATATAGCCAGATCTGGAAGACCAGGTCCGGTTTTGATAGATGTTACCAAAGATGCACAATTTGGAGAACTTGATTTTGAATATAAAAAATGTGAGAAGATCAGAAGCTATAAGCCTATTCCTGAAATGAATATGGATGAGGTGAAGGCTGCTGCAGATTTGATCAATAATGCAAAAAAACCATTTGTTGTTTTCGGACAAGGAGTGATATTAGCCAATGCGGAAAAAGAATTAAAAGACTTTTTAGAAAAAGCAGATATTCCGGCAGCATCAACATTATTAGGTTTATCGGCTTTACCAACAGATCATAATTTAAATATGGGAATGGTTGGGATGCACGGACATTATGCACCAAATGTTTTAACAAATGATTGTGATGCACTGATTGCTATTGGAATGCGTTTTGATGATCGGGTAACCGGTAATTTAGAAACATACGCCAAACAGGCAAAAATAATTCACTTTGATATTGATCCTTCTGAAATTGATAAAAATGTAAAAACGGATGTTGCTGTCTTGGGAACTGTAAAAGAAACTTTAGCAGAATTAATTCCTTTTATCCATTCAAATAAAAATAAAGAATGGCATCAGGAGTTTATTGATTTACGGAAAGTAGAGCATGATCAAATTATTCACCCTGAAATAAACCCAACAAAGGAAAAACTGACCATGGGTGAAGTAATTAATCTGATCAATAAAGAAACAAAAGGAGAAGCTATTATTGTTTCTGATGTGGGTCAAAATCAGATGTTTGCAAGTAGGTATGCTAATTTTAAGCAATCAAAAAGTGTTGTAACATCAGGTGGTTTAGGTACCATGGGATTTAGTTTACCAGCTTCTATTGGGGCTAAAATGGGAGCTCCTGAAAGAGAAGTTGTTGCCATTATTGGAGACGGAGGTTTTCAAATGACCATTCAGGAATTGGGTACTATTCTACAAACAAAAGCACCGGTAAAGATAGTTGTTTTAAATAATGAGTTCTTGGGAATGGTACGTCAATGGCAGGAAATGTTCTTTGATAGGAGATATGCTTCCACTGTGATGACCAACCCTGATTTTGTAAAAATTGTGGAAGGATATGGAATTGAAGCAAAAAGAGTTACAAAAAGAGAGGATCTGGCTGGTGCAGTTTCTAAAATGATCTCATCAAAAGATGCTTATTTCTTAGAAGTTGTTGTTGAGAAAGAAGGAAATGTTTTTCCAATGATTCCTACAGGTGCTACAGTTTCTGATATTAGATTAAAATAAATTCGAGATGAAAAATACATATACTATATCGGTTTATACCGAAAATAATATTGGTTTGTTAAACAGAATTGCAACCATATTTTTAAAAAGACATATCAATATTGAAAGCTTAACAGTGTCAAGTACTGAAATTGAAAATGTTTCCAGGTTTATTATTGTATCCTATTTAAGTGAAGAAAAAGTTAAAAAGATCATAGGCCAGTTAGAAAAACAGGTAGAAGTGATCAAAGCATATTATCATACAAATGAACAATCTATCTATGTTCAAACCGCACTGTTTAAAATTAAATCGAATTTGCTTTTTGATGAGCGTCATATTCAAAATATCATTAAAAACAGTAATGCACAGATCGTAACTGTTTCACCTGAATTTTTTGTAATTGAGAAATCCGGAAGAAAAGAAGAAATAGAAACCCTTTATGATGAGTTATTACCTTTTGGTATCATGCAATTTGTTAGATCGGGAAGGATATCAGTTACAAAAGAAGAAATGAGAATATCTGAATTATTACAAAAACAACTAAATTAATTAAAAATAAAATTAATAATGACAAATTATTTTAATACCCTGCCCTTAAGAGAACAATTAGAGCAACTGGGAAAATGCAGATTTATGGATCCATCAGAGTTTTCTGAAGGAGTGGATGCTTTAAAAGGAAAGAAAATTGTGATCGTTGGTAGTGGAGCTCAGGGATTGAATCAAGGACTGAATATGAGAGATTCCGGATTGGATATTTCTTATGCTTTGAGAGATAGCGCTATTGCGGAGAAAAGACAATCCTATAAAAATGCAGTTGAAAATGATTTTGCTGTTGGAACCTATAAAGAAATGATTCCAACTGCTGATCTTGTTTGTAATTTAACTCCGGATAAACAACATACTTCTGTTGTAAATGCTGTGATGCCTTTGATGAAAAAAGGTTCTACTTTGTCCTATTCACATGGTTTTAATATTGTGGAAGAAGGAATGCAGGTGCGTAAAGATATTACTGTGATCATGGTGGCACCAAAATCACCGGGATCGGAAGTAAGAGAAGAATATAAACGCGGATTTGGAGTTCCAACTTTAATTGCTGTTCATCCTGAAAATGATTCAGAAGGAAAAGGACTGGAACAGGCAAAAGCTTATGCAGTTGCTACAGGTGGTGATAAAGCAGGTGTTTTGGAATCCTCTTTTGTTGCTGAAGTAAAATCAGATCTCATGGGTGAACAAACCATTTTATGTGGTGTGCTGCAAACCGGGTCTATTTTGAGCTTTGACAAAATGATTGAAAAAGGAATTGAGCCTTCTTATGCTGCCAAATTAATTCAATATGGCTGGGAAACAATTACCGAAGCGTTGAAACACGGTGGTGTTACCAATATGATGGATCGCTTATCAAATCCGGCAAAAATTGAAGCCTATAATTTAGCAGAAGAATTAAAAGGTATCATGCGACCTTTATTTAATAAGCATATGGATGATATTATTTCTGGAGAATTCTCAACAAATATGATGAAAGACTGGGCTAATGATGATAATGATCTTTTAACCTGGAGAGCTGCAACCGGTGAAACTGCCTTTGAAAAAACAAAGGCTACGGAAGAGGAAATTTCTGAGCAGGAGTATTTTGATAATGGTGTATTAATGGTTGCTTTTGTGAAATCGGGTGTTGAACTCGCCTTTGAAACCATGACTGATGCAGGTATTATTGAAGAGTCTGCTTATTATGAATCATTACATGAAACACCGCTTATTGCAAATACCATTGCCCGTAAGAAATTATATGAAATGAATGCAACTATTTCTGATACAGCAGAGTATGGTTGTTATTTATTTGATCATGCATGTAAGCCATTGCTTTCTGACTTTATGAAGAAAATCGATTCTAATGTAATTGGTGAAAAATTTGGAGAAGGGCAAGACAATGGCGTTGATAACCAGGAGTTGATTGCAGCGAATGAACAAATTCGTTTCCATCCGGTTGAGATCGTTGGATATGAGTTAAGAGATGCAATGACAGCGATGATAAAAGTTGTATAATT
>JAOZTG010000110.1 GCA_029939235.1 Flavobacteriaceae bacterium | reverse complement strand
AATATGAATATTTTTGTATACTCGAATGTATATAATTCAAAAATATCTTTGAGAAATATTATATTTTATTCAGTGTAAATCAATGTAATACGCGTTTTGACGGGTAGGGTTATTACGAAAAGGACCTAAGCTACACAAAGACCATTCTATTTTAAAATGTAACCGTTTTTATCAACCCAAAACAACTTATTTTATTCCAATTTCAGCAGCAAGAGCAGCACCTATAATTCCTGCTTCATTTTTATTTTCTGCAGGTATAATTGGAGTTTCAATATCGATATATTCAATAAATTTATATAGTTTTTTACTGGCACCTCCACCAATAATAAAAAGATCAGGAGAGAGAATAAGGTTCACATGATTAAAGTATTTATTCAATCGTTTTCCCCATTGTTTATAAGTGAGATCATCCCTTTTTCTTGCAGAATCTGCTGCATATATTTCAAAAGCTTCACTTTTATAGGTTACATGACCAAGCTCTGTATTTTGGACTAATTCACCATTGAAGAATATTCCGGAACCAATTCCGGTTCCTAAAGTAATAATGATTACCAGTCCATCTTTTCCTTTACCTGCACCAAATTTCATTTCAGCTTCTCCGGCAGCATCCGCATCATTGATAACCGTAAATTCTAATCCGGTTTTCTCTTTAAATAGATCATCTACCTGAACACCTTTCCATGTTTCATGCAAATTGCCACCACTTTGGCATTTACCGTGAGCAAGTGGTGTTGGAAAACAACAGCCTACTTTACCTTTCCAGTTAAAATGTTCTACTATTTCTTTAATGGTGTTAGCAACATTTTTAGGAGTTGCCGGTTTCGGAGTAGGAATTCTGTGTCTTTCTCCAGCTAATTCACCAGTTTTTGTATTTACAATTGCTCCCTTTATGCCGGAGCCACCAATGTCAATTCCTAATACTTCCATAATACAGTTTATTTTAAAAGGTAAACTTAATAAAAAAAGTTCTTAAAAAATAAATATTTAAAAGGACTTTTTTCAAGATAAAAGAACTATAAATGAAATGCCATTCCAATTCCACCTGTTAATTCGCTCCCTGCACCAATCTCAGCGATAACTCCCCATCTTTTATGAAACCGATATTCAGTTCCGGCATGAATGTTGAAATTAAAATTATCTCCGTTAATCATCATTTTAGCTTCAATACCACTGTAAATATCCCATATTTCAGGAAGTTTAATTAAGTCGTCAAAATAGTAATCTGCCCTGGCTCCCAAGCTTATATTAAAAATATCAAAATCAAGTGGTATCAAAATCTTAGGTGCAATAGTAAGATTATTTATGATCTGAATTTCATAATTGATACTAACTTTGGCCTTATAACCAATTTTTAAAAATGTATTAATCACGTTTCCATGATTTTCTTGTGTTTGTGCATTAATGTAATGAACTGATAAAAAAACAATTAAATAAAATATATAACTCGCCTTTTTCATAATGAAATTGATATGGAATCTTTATTTTAGTAAATTAAAGGAATAAGCCGGTAAGTATTACCTAAATAATTAGTGTATTGACTACCAAATTTAATAGATAAAAATCCTTCTTCCATTTTTATTTTTTCTAAAAGCACGATAACTAAAATTGTAAATACTGCCAGGTGAATTGACGAATAATTAGAAATAACAGCAGCTCCAAAAAACAGGATCAAACCTGTGTACATGGGGTTTCTGATAACTTTATAAGGTCCTTTTGATATAAAATGAGCTGTTGATTTAACCTCTGGCTGTATATTGAAATTTCCTAATTTCATGGCCAAAACTCCCCAAAGGGAAATAATAAAACCAATAATTTGTAATAAAAACCAAATATTTTTAGCCATGAATCTTCCACTAAGCAAAAAGTAAGCAAAGCTGCTAAATTGGATAATCACAAGAATTAATGATCTTTTTGACATTTGATTAAAAAAAAACGAATATAATCATATTTATCAAAAGAACTGATTTTATGTAACAGACACCCTAACTTATCTGATATATTTTTACGAAATTTGCCCTGTATAACTTTTGAAACATTTAAAATGAAATATATCAGATCCATCATAGTAATTCTTTTAACAACTGTTTTTTTATTTTCTTGTCAGAAAAAAGATGAAATTGTAAAATTCACCTTTTTGCAATTAAATGATATTTATGAAATTGGAGCATTAGAAGGAGGGAAAGTTGGTGGAATGGATAGGGTAGAAACCCTGCATCAACAATTGATAAAAGAAAACCCAAATACACTTATGTTCCATGCAGGTGATTTTTTAAATCCCTCGCTGGTTGGAAATATAAAATTTGAAGGAGAAAGGGTCAAAGGAAAACAAATGATCGAGGTGATGAATGCCATGAATTTTGATCTGGTGACTTTTGGAAATCATGAATTTGACCTATCAGATGAATTATTGCAGGATAGGATGAACAGTAGTAATTTTAAATGGATTGCAACCAATATCAAGCATAAAACAAAAGATACTGTTGAATCCTTTTATATTGAAAAGAATGGTGTAAAAAAGGATATTCCCAGAACCGTGATCTTTGATCTAAAAAACAAAAATGGAACAAATATAAAAATAGGTTTTTTTAGTGCCACTCTCAACGCAAATCCTGTAGAATATGTTGTTTATAATGATTTTTATGAAGATTCAAAAAATACATTTAGAAATTTAAAAGCAAAAACAGATATAGTTTTTGGATTGACACATGTAAAGATCAGTCAGGATAAAATGCTTGCCAATATGTTGCCGGAAGTACCATTGTTTATGGGAGGTCATGAGCATTTTAATATGATGGTTCCTGTTGGGAATTCGGTAATAACCAAAGCAGATGCAAATGCAAAAACAGTTTATGTACATCGATTTGAATTTAATAAAACTACCAATGAGCTTACAAGAAACAGTGAGTTGGTTGCAATTACTCCTAAGATTAAAGCCGATGAGAAAGTAAATAAGATCATTGCAAAATGGCAATCTCTAATGGACCAAAATATTGCTGAATTTTCTGAAAACGCACATGATGTAATACACCATGCTAAAATCCCTTTAGATGGTAATGATGTAGCAGTACGTAGCGAACAAACTAATTTGGGCGAAATAGTTACAAAAGCGATGTCTTATGCCTATGATGATAAGGTGGATGGTGTATTGATCAACGGAGGTTCTATGCGTTTAGATGATTATTTATCAGGAGATATCACTGGGGTGGATATATTTAGGGTTTTACCTTTTGGAGGAAGTATTATCAAGGTTAAAATAAAGGGAGATCTAT
The DNA here is from genome assembly GCA_029939235.1 of Flavobacteriaceae bacterium. Lineage (GTDB taxonomy): Bacteria > Bacteroidota > Bacteroidia > Flavobacteriales > Flavobacteriaceae > Lutimonas. The sequence continues at coordinate 7,499 of JAOZTG010000110.1, read as the reverse complement.
TGGGAAAAGTGCTTAATTACGGAAGAATTAAAAAAGGAGAAGGAGCCTATTTGCAACGTTTGAATTTTACTTATGACAAGGCTTCAAAACAATGGTCAATTGATGGAGAATCAGTTAAAAAGGACAAAATCTATACGGTCGTATTTAGTGATTATTTGTTAAAAGGATATGATATTCCATTCTTAAAACCTACTAATAAAGGCATTGTTAATATTTACCATCCAAAAGAAGATGAATTAGCATATGATATTAGAAAGGTGATTATCAGTTATTTAAAATCTATTAAAGAATAAGAACCTTTTGAAAATAGATGATTTTTTTTGTTTAATATTAGGATTTAAATACTTCTTTTACAATTCAATTTAATATTGTAAATTTGCACGCAATTAATTCTAATTGCATTCTATGTCAAGCTCAAAAATTTTACTAGAAGGACTTACTTATGATGATGTATTATTGGTTCCGGCCTATTCAGAAGTTTTACCCCGTGATGTAAGTATTCGTTCAAAATTCACAAAAAATATCGAAATCAACACACCTATTCTTTCTGCTGCGATGGATACGGTAACAGAATCGGCTATGGCCATAGCAATGGCCAGTGAGGGTGGTATCGGTGTTTTACATAAAAACATGACCATTGAGCAACAGGCTGCAGAGGTTAAAAAAGTAAAAAGATCAGAATCAGGAATGATCATTGATCCTATTACCTTAACAATTGACAATGACGTGGCACATGCGAAAGCATTGATGAGAAAGTATAAAATTGGAGGAATCCCGGTGATCAATGAAGATACAGAATTGATAGGTATTTTAACAAATCGGGATCTTCGTTTTGAAAATAATAATGAACGTGCTGTTGCGGAAGTAATGACATTCAAAAATTTAATAACTGCAAAAGAAGGAACTTCATTGAAAGAAGCGGAAGAAATTCTGCAAAAGCATAAAATTGAAAAACTTCCTGTTGTAAATGATGATAATAAGCTGGTTGGATTGATCACATATCGTGATATTATCAAGGTAAGTGAGAATCCAAATGCCAATAAAGATACTTTTGGTAGATTACGTGTTGCTGCAGCTATTGGTGTTTCTGGTGATTCTATGGAAAGAGCAAAAGCGCTGATAGAAGAAGGGGTTGATGCACTTGTTATTGATACAGCTCATGGTCATTCAAAAGGAGTTGCCACCATATTAAAAATCATCAAAAAAGAGTTTCCTGATACTGATATTGTTGTTGGAAATATTGCAACAGGTGATGCTGCCAAGTTTTTGGTAGAGGCTGGAGCCGATGCTGTTAAGGTTGGAATTGGTCCGGGTTCCATTTGTACAACACGTGTTGTTGCAGGGGTAGGATTTCCACAGTTATCTGCAATTATGGAAGTTGCAGAAGCAATTAAAGATACAGGAGTTCCGGTAATAGCTGATGGTGGAATTCGATACACAGGAGATATTCCGAAAGCAATTGCAGCTGGAGCTGATTCTGTTATGTTAGGTTCACTTTTAGCAGGAACAAAAGAATCTCCAGGAGAGACTATTATTTTTGAAGGCAGAAAATTCAAATCCTATAGAGGAATGGGTTCTATTGAAGCAATGGAAAAGGGTTCAAAAGATCGTTATTTTCAGGATGTGGAAGATGATGTAAAAAAACTGGTTCCCGAAGGAATTGTAGGTCGTGTACCTTATAAAGGAGAGGTTTATGAAACCATGCATCAATTTATTGGTGGTTTACGTGCCGGTATGGGATATTGTGGAAGCAAAGACATTACTTTCCAAAAAGAGGCTAAATTTGTAAGAATTACTGCTTCTGGAATTTCGGAAAGTCATCCTCATAATGTTACAATTACCAAAGAGTCACCTAATTATTCAAGAAGATAAGTTTGATTTAGTAATTGGTTTTTCTAAAGAATACTGTGGGGTGAATCAAAGTTACCTTCGCAGTAAACAAAAAACTCAAAGCAAAGATGGTGCTTATGGAAGTTTAACGTTATGGCTACTGAATTAATTCTAATAGATCACCTAATTTCATTTTTTCTGTAAATTCTTTTTCTATCAAGGCATCACTCATTCTAAGTTTGGTTTGTTGCAGATTCAGAATTTTTTCTTCAATAGTAGTTTTGGAAATAAATCGGTAGACTATCACATTTTTGTCCTGTCCAATTCTATGGGTTCGGTCAATGGCTTGTCGTTCAACAAATGGATTCCACCATGGATCTATTATAAATACATAATTTGCTGAAGTTAGATTTAAGCCCACACCACCTGCTTTTATAGAAATTAAAAAGGGTTTAATATTTTCAGTTTGTTCATAATTAGCAACAATTTGTTGACGATTGTTATCTTTTCCAGTGAGCATAGAATAAGCAATATCCTGTTTTTCAAAATATTGTTTAAAGAGTTCTAAATGTTTGACAAAAGATGAAAAGATCAAAAACTTATCACCCTGTTCAATAATGCTTTCGATGTATTGAACAATGGTTTCAAATTTCCCGGAAGTCATTTCATTTTTTTGATCTAGCAAATTGGGATGAATGGCAATTTGCCTAAGGCGATTGAGAACTGCTAAAACATCCATATAATTATTTTCCCCTGACATTAATTCATTTCTTATAGCAGATTTTTCTTTTTCATACCATTCTGTTTGTTCCGGATGCATTTCACAATATATTGTTTGTTCTATTTTTTCAGGTAATTCTTTAGCTACATCTTTTTTTAATCGTCTTAATATAAATGGGCTAATAATGGTTTTCAATTCATCAAGTTCAAATGCTTCTACATCATTTTGTATCTGACTTCGATAAGTTTTTTCAAAATAGTTTAAATCACCAAGAATATGATGGTTAATAAAATTCATCTGCGACCACAAATCAATCAAATTATTCTCAAAAGGTGTGCCTGTCATGCTTATGCGATATTGAGAATCTAAGTGAATTACTGCCTGATATGTTTTTGAATTAGGATTTTTAATAGCCTGACTTTCATCCAAAATCAGATAGCTAAATTGCTCATTTTTTAACAGATCAATATCTTTTCTTATGACTCCATAAGTTGTTATAATGATATTTTTTTTATGCAAGGTATATTTTAAATTTTCTTCGCGATCTATATTGTGATAGATACTATAGGTCAATTCAGGTGCAAATTTCTCTAGCTCATTAATCCAGTTAAAGATCAATGATTTAGGCACAACTAACAAGACAGATTTATATACTGAATTGTTGTCTTTGTTTAATTTCTTTTTTTCGTAATGGTCATTAGAAAAATCTTTATTGAACAATGATAATTGAATATCAGGAGTAAGGTTGTTGACCTTGTTATTATCAGAATTAATGTTACTATCTGTCTCAGGATGTGTTTCAAAATATTGTTGTAACAGGGTAATGACTTGAAGTGTTTTACCCAATCCCATATCATCTGCTAAGCAAACTCCAAATTGATGTTGAGTAAGATGATACAACCATTGATAGCCAGTTTTTTGGTAATCCCTTAGCTTAGCAATACTGTTTTTTGGTAGACTTATCTCATTTTGTACTTCAAATTCTTTGATGCTTTTTTCAATTACTTTATCTGGTTTTAAGATCTCATTATTTTCTAATAGTTTGATATGCGTTTTAGGTATGGAGGTTTGGTTTTTTCCTTTTGTACGTTTTGCAAAAACAGCCAGTTTAGAAAACCAGGCATTTGGAATAATAGCAATAGTACCATCAGGAAGCTCATATTCACATATATGATTAAGAATATGATTTTTTAATTGTATAAAATCAATTTCAATTTCACCAAATTGAACACGAATATTTAAATCAAACCAATCCTGTTTTTGATGAGATTGATAATTTAATTTTGGTGAATTATAACTTACTTCTTTAACAAATAACTGATTGATAATTTTAAAATCTTTTTGTTGTAAATGTGGGATTATTTTTCTGATCTGCTCAAAAAATTCATACTTGTCTTTTGTTGTTTTATCTAATGTGAAATACTTGTCATTTCTATTTAATCCAACCAATTTTAGTTTCTCTAAATAAGTATTCTCAAGAGTAATATCTCTTTGAATACTTTTCAATGCATACTTTCCATTTTTTTCTACAACACCTACAAAAGATTTTTGCTTTGAATAATAAGGTATTTTATAAGTGCGATACACAAAAATTGGTGTAAAAATAAAATCACCAAAAATTGTTTTTTCAATACGTATTTCTGCCTGTGGTTTTACAGCAATATTATGTAGTTTAAATCCTTTAATTTGACAATCAAAATTTTTCACAGAAGGTTTGATAAATTTTTCAAAAAACACACTCTCTAATTTTGCAGGGATAACAATTTCAGATTTGGTTAAAAAAGGTTTAAGCTTGTTGCCATTAAACTCTTTTTTTTCAAACCAAAATATATTGTTTTTATAAATAGCAGAAGGTGAATTATTGCTTAATATTTTAAAGCTATTATCGCTTAAGTCAATTAAGTTTTTATTGTGGTAAACTTTTAAACGATAGTGTAGGGTGTCAACTTTTTTTTCAAATTCCATTTCTACTTCTGCCAATTCATGAGAAATGTTTATGATATTTTCATTGTAAATATGTCGATCTCTATCTGCTAAAATAAAAAGTAAAGGTTTTTTTTCTTTGATGATTTGAGATATGGCTATTTGTTTTTTTTCAATAAACGACTTGATGAAATAGGAAGTCTTTTCATCTGTAGTTTTTAAAAATACAGAAAAAGTGATTTTTGCATGTTTTTTATTGAATCTTTTATTGAGTTCAGCATAGCTAATTGAATGAGAAATTTTAATGATCTTTACTACCCAATCTGAAAATGAAAAATTTTGGGTTTCAATATCAGTAAATGTAACGAGTTTGCTTTTTTTGAAATATTTCTCATTGTCTTTGTATATAAAAAATGGGAGAAAAACATTCCCCAAAAGTTTATCTTTTTTAATATTTACGGCAAATATTGAGTTTGGCATTTGGTTGATTTAAAAACACAAATATAAAAGGTATTATGGTATTTTTAGATGTGAATATTTAGAATATTTGTTTTCATTCCATAATTAGTATTCTTGAAATTTATTTGATAAATAGGATAGAATAAAAAAACTCGAAGCTATTAACTTCGAGTTTTATTGTTTTACATTAAACAGATTGTTAATCTATTTTCTTTGCATTTTTCACCTTTTGTTTTAGTAAAGCTATATCTATAACTTCCTTCATTTCATTCACATAGTGAAAAGTTAATCCTTTTAAATATTTAGGATTGATATCTTCAATATCTTTTCTGTTTTCAGAACAAAGTATAATTTCCTTGATATTGGCACGTTTTGCTGCAAGAATTTTTTCCTTAATTCCGCCAACAGGCAAAACCTTTCCTCTTAAAGTAATTTCACCGGTCATTGCCAGTTTTGATTTTACTTTTCTTTGTGTAAATGATGAAACCAATGAGGTTAACATGGTAATACCGGCACTCGGACCATCTTTTGGTGTGGCACCTTCGGGAACATGAATATGAATATTATGATTGATAAGTGTTTCATATTTAATTCCAAAATCTTCACAATTTGCTTTGATATATTCCAATGCGATTGTAGCAGATTCCTTCATTACCTTTCCTAAATTCCCTGTGATAGTTAATGCTCCTTTTCCTTTTGAAATAATAGATTCTATAAATAAAATATCACCACCAACACTTGTCCAGGCTAAACCTGTAACAACACCTGCAATGTCATTATTTTCATATTTATCTCTTTCTAAATGCGATGGACCAAGAATATTTTCAATATCTTGTGTACTGATCTTGGTATTGTATTCCTCTTCCATGGCAATGGATTTAGCTGCATAACGTACAACTTTTGCCAGTTTCTTTTCCAATCCACGAACACCAGATTCACGGGTATAACCGGTAACGATCTTTTCCAGTTGTACCTTTCCAATTTTTATATGTTTAGAAGTTAAACCATGATCTTTTAAAAGTTTTGGGAGTAGATGGCGTTTGGCAATTTCAATTTTCTCTTCAATGGTATAACCACTAACATTGATAATTTCCATACGATCTCTTAACGCCCAGGGAATGGTTGATAAACTGTTAGCGGTTGCGATAAACATCACCTTTGACAGATCGTATCCTACCTCTAAATAGTTATCATAAAAATCAGTATTTTGCTCTGGATCAAGAACTTCTAACATTGCAGAAGAAGGATCACCACTATGACTTGATGCAATTTTATCAATTTCATCTAATACAAAAACCGGATTTGAAGTTTCCGCTTTTTTAATACTTTGTATGATTCTTCCTGGCAATGCACCAATATAGGTTTTTCGGTGACCTCTGATCTCAGCCTCGTCGCGCAAACCACCCAACGACATTCTTACATATTTTCTTCCTATTGCTTCTGCTATTGATTTTCCCAGTGAAGTTTTACCAACTCCCGGAGGTCCGTACAGGCAAATAATAGGAGATTTCATATCACCTTTCAACTTTAAAACAGCCAAATGCTCAATGATTCTTTCTTTTACTTTTTCTAAACCATAGTGATCACGGTCAAGAATTTTTTGAGCCCTTTTCAAATCAAAAAGATCTTTTGAATATTCATTCCACGGTAACTCTAACAACAGATCTAAATAATTTCTTTGAACAGAATACTCAGCCATTTGTGGATTCATTCTTTGTAACCTGCCGATTTCTTTATCAAAGGTTTGAGCAACTTCTTTTGACCATTTTTTGGTCTTTGCCAAAGCGCGCATTTCTTCAATTTCTTCATCATGTGAAACACCACCAAGTTCTTCCTGAATGGTTTTCATTTGCTGATGCAGATAATATTCACGCTGCTGCTGATCCATATCTTCACGAACCTTTGATTGAATATCATTACTTAGCTCAAGGCGTTGTAACTCTTTATTCATCATTCTCAAAGTTTCTAATGCTCTCTTTTTTAGGCTATTGATATTTAAAAGTTCTTGTTTTGCAGCAGTGTCTAAATTAAGATTAGACGATACGAAATTTACCAAAAACGAATCACTTTGAATATTTTTAATAGCAAAAGAAGCTTCCGTTGGAATATTTGGATTCTCTTTGATAATTCTTAAAGAAATGTCTTTAACAGAATCAATGATTGCTTTAAATTCCTTTTCTTTTTTACGTGGAGCTTTTTCAGGTAATTCCTTCACTTTGGCTTTTAGATAAGGTTTTTCCTGAATCAATTGATCAATTTCAAAACGCTTTTTACCTTGAATTACGACCATTGTATTACCATCAGGCATTTTAAGTACTTTTAAAATCCGGGCAACTGTTCCTACCGAATAGATATCATCCTTTCCAGGATTTTCTATTGCCTCATTTTTTTGAGCAACAACTCCTATGGTCTTATTTCCTTTATTTGCTTCTTTGATCAGTTTGATCGATTGTGCTCTTCCTGCAGTGATCGGAATTACAACTCCCGGAAATAATACAGTATTACGTAACGGTAATATTGGTAATATTTCAGGAATGTCTTCTTTCTGCATTTCCTCTTCATCTTC
>JAOZTG010000109.1 GCA_029939235.1 Flavobacteriaceae bacterium | reverse complement strand
AGATAAAATACCTTTCTTGAAGTACAAATGACAAAAGAAACCAAATAAAACAATTTATTCATCTGAAAGAATTGTTTTATTTGGTTTCTTTTGACTTCTTTTTTTGTTCTTTCGATTTCCTTTTAAAAACCCTTCTTTCATATCGAACACTATCTCTTTGTTCTTTTGTCATCAATTTTTCTTCCTCAGTTTTCTTTAATCCTACTTTTTCAAAAAACTCTTTTGAATTATCAAAATTAAACTGATATGAAATACCTATACCTTGCGTATACCCTTCTCCTTCTGCTACGGTAAATTGTATTTCATTTTGCTTATTATAAACTTTTGCCTGAAATGTTTCTGCTTCATTTAAAGGAACAATTATTTCAACCTCCCCAATAATATTAGAATTGGTATTTGACCCAATCGGAACACCCACTTTACCATTCACAATTACTTTATCTGCAATTCTTCCTGAAACTTCAACACCTAACTGATCATCCGTTGTTACATCTTGAACGCTGCTATTATTTGTTCCTATATCATAAGTTACTCCAACCTGAAAATTTTCATTATCACTTCCCAGCATATTTGACATTAACTGAGATGCTTTTTGAGCAATAGCTCCTGCAAGAGCTTCATTACTATTAAAATTAGTTTTCTCCTTATCTGTATTACTAAATGAACCTGTTACCAAAAGAGAAATAAACTGATTTAGTTTATCATCCTCATCTTTTAATTTAAACTCCAATTCAGAAGCTACTGTTGAGCTTGCTTTTGGAATAATTACATCAAAACCAAAATCAGGATTAGATAAATTACCTGAGATGCTTGTCTTTAGATCAACATCTATCTTTCTTGAACTTGAAATTTCGTCTAATAAAACGGCTGGATTAGCACGTGTATGATACAATGCTTCTATATTCAAATTTGCTTCCATCGGATTACCATCCCAAGCAATTGTACCACCTTTTATAACTTCAAAATCTTTGCTTACAATATTTTTAAACTTATATTCTCCATTGTCTACCACTAAATTACCATACATCTCAAACTTACCATTCGTGTTAATATTTAGTTTCAAATTACCATCAACACTTCCTCTTAAGAGTGATCCTGTAATTTTATCAATTACAATTTCAGCTACAGCATCTTTTGTTACATTTAAATCAAAATTTATAGATAAACCTTTTAACTTTTCAAATACAATTTCTTTTATTTGGTCTTCATCCTCCTCAATTACCACTTCATTTTCAAAATGAATTAATTTTGATTCATTCACCTGACTCACATCACTTAGCGGGATTATAAACTCTGTTCCTTTATTTGTAGTTCCGGCAACATCTATCACAAGTTCGTCCGTAAAACCTTTTATGGTAGTTTTACCCGCCAGCAACCCCACTCCATAAAATAAAGCATCTTCATGCTCTTTTGTATTCAAAACGAGCAAATTATCAGTACTTAATTCAAGATCCATGTTCCACTCTTTAAACCCTTTATGTGTGATGGTTCCTTTTAGGGTTCCTTTTGTTTTCATCAAATCATCCTGAACATCTATTGGTTCAAACTCAAATGTTTGTTTGTATAAATTTACTTTTGTGTTTCCTAAGAAGTTATAATTAACGTTGAGATAAGGAATCTCAATACCTGCTTCTACTAAATTCAATTCCCCATCAATACTTGGATTCTTCAATTCACCTGTGATCAAAGCTTCTCCTGTTGCATAGCCTCTAATATTTTTAAGCACATCTTTACCCATTGGGCTAAATGCATTCATCCTAAATTTATCAAATTCAACCGAAGCAATAATTGTTGGGCTATCAGGTTCAAAATCAATACTTCCCTTACTGATAAAATTTAAAAGATCACTATTGATCAACTCTATATCAAAATCATAAACCTTATTTGAAACATCACTTTCAGCTTTCAGAGTTAGATCTCCATAAAAATCATCATTGATACTAAAATAATTTACCGTTAGATCAGCATACGGAAGTGTTTGATTATCAACTGTTTTTAAATTCAATGAACCGTTAATTTTACCATCTACACTAACACTGTCAATATTTGGTGTCACATCATACAGATTGACATTCTCAAACTTCAAATCAATATTCTTATTTTTACTGTTACTAACTGCACCGGCCAGATCAATGTGTTGGTTTTCTGAAACCATATTGATATTGTCAATTGCATATGTTTTAAAACCATCATCAAAAACAACTTTATTCTGATTGTTATTTTCCGGATTAATTAACCATAAATTATTCTTGAAATTTATTTCTGATTTTTTCACTCCAAGAACTACTTGTTTGTTTTCATTAATTGTTTGATAAAAACTAAAATCAAACGATTCCGTTTTGTCTACACCACCTGCAAAACTTGTTCGCATAAATAAAGTATCGTTCAAAACAATATTCACAAGGTTAATATCTGATACATTGTAGAATTTTGAATTAACCTCACTCACATTCAAAAGAGTATTGAACAAAGGATTTTTACTGTTGACCTGAAGGTTGATATCATCAATTATCACATCATAAGCTTCTATTTTAGATGATTTTATAACCAGTTCAAACTTATCCTTATCGGAATCAATTGCTCCTTTTATATAAGTATCGGTTCCTAAATTGACTTCCGGATAAAAAACTTCGATTATTTTATTGTAAATATTAAAATGAAATTCTAAAAACTGGCCTTTTGACACTTCTGTTTTCTGATAATTAGCAAACAAACTACCCAAAGAGTTTTTAGATAATTTTGCCAGTTCTTTAAATTTAAAATTTCCTCTGACACTTCCATTTATGATATCTGCAGAATTGATAACAACCTCTTTAATTGAATCTTTAGCTGTTGATCTTATATAAAAATCTTTAAAACTAAAAATATTATTTTCATTGATATAAACAGCATCTTTAAAGTGTATTTCTCCTTCAATATCATCTGGATTACTACCTACCAAATTCATATCAATTTCACCCCTTAATATGGATCTTTTGTGTTTTGTAAATAAATTCAATTCCAAAAAATCGGCAAAAGACACATCAGCACTAAAGTCAAAAACATATTTCTCTGATGAAAAATCAGCCAGTCCCTTAAAGGTTAGCATGATATTGGGATCATTTACCAGCAATTCACCATTAAAATGTTTATCACTAAAAACTCCATTAATATCAATATTTGAATAAGTGTACCCTTTATATTGGTGTTTACTAATATGTCCGGTGATCTTTGTATCCATATTTTCAATGGAAAACCCTCTACCATCTATTTCACCGATCATAGATAATTTTCCGATCAATGAATCATTTGCAAATTTTCCTAAATCAAAATCGGTCAGATCAATTTTTCCTTTGTAAGATGTTCTGTTCTTGTGATCCAGATCTGCTAACTGTAGATCAACAACAGCATCTCCCAAACCTGATCTTATCTTTAATTTTGTCAGAATATCTGTAGTTGTTATGTTTACCTTTCCTGACAGGAAGAAATTACCAAATTTATCGAGAGAAACTGGTAATTTTTTGCTTAACAGATTTGGTAATAAATTAACCAGATGATCCCGGTTCGAACTAAATTTCTTAATATCTCCTTTAAGAAGAAACTTCTCCGGAAACAAAACATTTTCAAACGATACGGTTCCTTTTAAGGAGGAATTTCGATCAGATTTCAATTCAATGTTATTCAAAACAAAATCATTGATCGTTCCTTTCATTTTGGTTGTAAAATGAATTTTATCTTTTACCCCAAATTCATTATAGAATTTCTTCAGATCGACTAGCGCAATATCTGCTTTTTTAATATCTGCATCAATGATTACTTTATCTGTAAAGTTTGCCAAATCACCTTCGTCATATGAAAAAATAATATCAGCTTCTAAAACCGAATTCTCCGTATGTAATTCACTATTAAAAAATTCCATTTTAGTATTTGAATAGCTAAAATCAGAATGGAATTTTTCTACCTTAATATCATGATTTTCATAAAGCTGCAAATCATGGATTTTAGCTTTCACGTTTGAACCGGCAACTTTGAAATTATCAAAAAATCCCTGAATATTTTTATAAAAAACTATAGGCTCACTCTTCTTATTTTCATCATATAAAATAAAATCAACTTTATTCAAATAAATGGATGAAGAAGTTAATTCAAATTCATTTGTACTATTGCTTTCTTCCTTATCAAACTTATCAACAAAAACAGTCAAATTATTAGTATCCTCCCCTTTATAGGTTCTCATCAAAAACTTTCCATTCTCTAATTCAATTTCACCAAATTCCATATTTGCTTTGAACATACCTCTTATATTCAAAAGAGAGGTATTCAAACTTCCGGCATATATTAAAGTATCCTGGTGATGGTCATTTATTAAAACATTTTTAAGTTTTATAGTTCTTAAAGACGACAGATCAACCTTTTCAACATGAATGGAAGTATCAAAACTGGCATTTACCCTATCCGTAATAATATTTGCTATTTTGGTTTGAACGGAAGAAACAGAGAGTAACACACTCAAAAAAACCAACAACACAACAGTTATTAGTAAAAAACGCAATATTATTTTTTTTGCCCGATTGATAATTTAAATTTCTAAATTTGTAGGGTTAAAAATACGTATTTTTCACCTAATTATATTGAATGTTGAAAAAACCTGTCTATATACTTTCCATTGAATCATCCTGTGATGATACCGGTGCTGCAATATTACAAAATGATACTGTTTTATCAAACGTAATTGCAAATCAAAAAATTCATGCTGCTTATGGTGGTGTTGTCCCTGAACTGGCATCCAGAGCACATCAGCAAAATATTCTCCCTGTTGTTCAACAAGCATTGCATCAGGCAGGAATCAGCAAAAAAGATTTGAGTGCTATTGCTTTTACCCGGGGCCCTGGTTTAATGGGCTCTCTGTTAGTAGGCACTTCTTTTGCCAAATCAATGTCTATTGCTTTGAATATTCCATTGATTGCTGTAAATCACATGCAAGCCCATGTATTAGCTCACTTTATCAATGTGGATAATCAGAAAAAACCTAATTTTCCTTTTCTTTGTTTAACGATTAGCGGAGGGCACACACAGATATTAAAAATTAGTGGTCATAATACTTTTGAAATACTGGGAGAAACGATTGATGATGCTGTTGGGGAAGCTTTTGATAAATCTGCAAAACTATTAGGTTTACCATATCCCGGCGGGCCTTTAATTGATAAGCATGCCAAACTTGGTAATAAAAATGCTTATAAATTTACAGAACCCAAAACAAAAAATGAACTGGATTTTAGTTTTAGCGGACTTAAAACTGCCATCTTATATTTTTTGCAAAGAGAATACAAAAAGAATGAACTATTCATTCAGGAAAATTTAAATGACATTTGCGCATCGATTCAATATACGATTGTAAATATTTTAATGAAAAAACTGAAACTCGCCAGTAAAATAACAGGGATTACAGAAGTGGCAATTGCAGGTGGCGTATCTGCTAATTCAGAAATAAGAGAAACTTTAAAATCATTTGAAAAAACCTTGGGCTGGACCACTTACATCCCTAAATTTGAATATACAACAGACAATGCAGGAATGATTGGAATTGTTGGCTATTATAAATTTTTAAATCATGATTTTGATAAGGAAAATACTTTAGCAACCTCTCGATTAGATATCAACAGCTAAATTCATAAAAGCAAAAAACCATCTTTAAAAGATGGTTTTTTGCTTTTATAAATATCTTATTAAATCTATTTCATCATAGACGCTGCAATTCTTTTATATATTCCCTTTTCTAATTTTTCACGTATAGAAGAAAAAGCAATAATTGTTTCGTCAACATCATCTAAGTTATGGGCAGCAGTTGGTATCAATCTCAACAAGATCATCCCTTTAGGAATAACGGGATAAACAACTATGGAACAAAATATTCTATGATTTTCACGAAGGTCATTCACCATCGCCATAGCTTCAGGAATATCACCTTCTAAAAACACTGGAGTAACACAAGTATTTGTTAAACCGATATTAAAGCCTTTTTCTTTTAATCCATTTTGCAAAGCATTTGTATTATCCCATAACTTTTCACGAAGTTCAGGCATTGTTCTAATCATATCCAAACGTTTTAATGCTCCTTTTACCATAGCCATTGGAAGTGATTTTGCAAACATTTGTGAACGCATATTATACTGCAAAAATTTGATTACATCAAAATCACCAGCAAAGAAAGCTCCAATTCCTGCCATTGATTTTGCAAAAGTTGCAAAGTAAACATCAATATCATCCTGTATGCCTTGCTCTTCACCAGCTCCTGCTCCTGTTTTACCTAATGTTCCAAATCCATGAGCATCATCAACAAGTAACCTAAAGTTATACTTTTCTTTAAATGAAATAATTTCTTTTAATTTTCCTTGCTCACCACGCATTCCGAAAACACCTTCGCTAATCACCAATATACCACCATTATTTTCTTCTGCTATTTTGGTCGCTCTTTTCAAGTTTGTCTCAAAACTTTCCATGTCATTATGCCTGTAAGTAAATCTTTTTCCATGATGTAATCTTACACCATCAATGATACAGGCATGAGAATCCATATCATAAACAATAACATCATTTTTTGTTACCAGAGCATCAATGGCTGATACCATTCCCTGATAGCCAAAATTGACCAAATAGGCAGATTCCTTATTTACAAATTCTGCACATTCTCTTTCCAATTGTTCATGAAATTCGGTATGACCACTCATCATCCTTGCACCCATCGGGTAAGCCATTCCATATTCTGCAGCAGCATCAGCATCTACCTTTCTAACTTCAGGATGATTTGCTAAACCCAAATAATCATTGATACTCCAGGTAACAACTTCCTTTCCGTTAAATTTCATCCGGTTAGATATTGGTCCTTCCAGTTTTGGAAACACATAATACCCTTCTGCTTGTTTAGCCCATTTACCTAACGGACCTTTATCTTTAATTATTCTTTCAAATAAATCTTTCATTTATATATAATTTTAAGGAAAAATACTTACAATTTTACCTTTATAATTGATGTACAAAAGTATAAATTTTTATAACTTATACTATTTAATTTTGATTTTGATTTCAACAAATTAATAACAAAACTGAATCATTGAATCTGTAAAAACTTTTCCAATTTACTAATTATTCACTTAAAACAAAGCTCTCTCAATAAAAAAGATATTATTTATCAATTCCCTCCAAATCAAACAAAAAGACATAATCTCTTGCAACCTCCTTTAAAGCATCAAATCTACCTGATGCTCCACCATGACCTGTTTCCATATTCGTATGCAAAAATAATTTATGATCATCTGTTTTCAATTCTCTCAGTTTTGCCACCCATTTTGCAGGCTCAAAATACTGTACCTGTGAATCGTGCAATCCAGTTGTTACGAGCATATTTGGATACTCTTGTGCTTTCACCTGATCATAAGGAGAATAGGACAGCATATATGCATATGAATCTTTATTGTTCGGATTTCCCCATTCATCATATTCACTGGTAGTCAATGGAATACTATCGTCTAACATCGTAGTTACCACATCTACAAATGGTACTGCAGCAATTACACCATTAAATAATTCGGGATTCATATTTACAATGGCTCCCATTAATAATCCACCGGCAGAACCTCCTTCTGCATACAAATGATCATTGGATGTATATCCTTTAGCAATTAAGAATTTTGAGACATCTATAAAATCAGTGAATGTGTTCTTTTTGTTAAACATTTTACCGTCTTCATACCAATTTCTACCTAGATATTCACTCCCCCGAATATGTGCTGAAGCATAGATAAAACCTCTATCCAATAAACTTAATCTTGTAGAACTAAATCGATCATCAAGTGTGTAACCATATGAACCATAGGCGTATAAAAGCAAAGGCGTATGCTTATCTATTTTTGTGTTTTTATGGTAAACCAATGAAACTGCAACCTTTTTACCATCTCGTGCTGTAGCCCACACACGTTCACTTTTGTAATTATTCTTATCAAATTTACCTCCTAAAACTTCCTGTTCTTTTAAAATTTCAAAGGATTTATCCTTCATATTAAAATCAATTACGGAACTTGGAGTTGTAAATGAACTATATCCATAACGTAAGATATCTGTATCAAACTCAGGATTTGACGATACAGAAATAGAATATGTCTCTTCGTTAATTGGTAAATAATAATCTTTTGAACCATCCCATTTTTTGATTCGAATTGTATTCAAACCATTTGTCCTTTCTTCTAAAACCAAATAATCTTTAAAAACAGAAACTCCTTCCAAGAGGGTATCATCACGATGAGGAATCACATCTACCCAATTCTCCTTTTCCGTTTTTGCAACGGAAGTTTTCATTAATTTAAAATTCTTAGCATCATCTTTATTAGTTAAAATATAAAAGTTATCCTGATAATGTGCAACGCTATATTCAAGGTTTCGTTCTCTTGACTGAAGAATTTTAAAAGAGTCGTTTGGCTTATTTGCATCTAAAAATCTGTACTCAGTAGATAAGGTATTGTAGGAGCCGATGATAATATATTTACTTGATTTTGTCTTATATGCAAAGGTTCCAAATGTATCATCCTTTTCTTCAAAAATCAAAATATCTTCCGATACATCGGTACCCAAAACATGTTTATAAACCTTATCACTTCGTAAGGTAACAGTATCTTTTTTAGTATAAAAAACAGTTTTATTATCGTTTGCCCATGCGGAACCTCCTGTGGTATTTTTTATCACCTCAGGATATATCTCACCTGTTTCTAAATTTTTAAACTGCATATCGTACTGCCTCCTACTAATTGTATCAACTGCAAAAGCAACTAAAATATTATTTTCACTCACATTCAAACCTGTCAGCGCATAATAATCATGACCCTCTGCCAGTTTATTCACATCAAAAATAATTTCTTCCTCTGATTTTAGATCTCCTTTTTTACGGGTGTGAATAGGATATTGTTTTCCGGTTTCATACCGTGTAATATAAAAATAACCATTCTTTTTATACGGAACTGATTCATCATCCTCCTTTATTCTGCTTTTCATTTCTTCGAAAAGATCTTCTTGAAATTTTTTGGTGTGAGCAGTCTGATCTTCATAATACTTATTTTCTCCATTCAAAAAATCAATCACTTTCGGATTCTCTCTTTCATTTAACCAATAGTAATTATCAATTCGAATATCATCGTGAATTCTTAATTCTTTAGCAATTTTTTCCGCTTTAGGCGGAAGTGTATTTTTCTCTATATTCATATCATCTTTTTTACAAGCGTTTGCAAAAATAAGGGTAAATCCCAATATGAAAAATATATTTTTATTCATTTTAACAACTTTAAATGATTAATTTTACATTTTAATCGATAAAAATAAACAAAATGTTTGGAGATATGCAAGGAATGATGGCAAAACTAAAGGAAGCTCAGGCCAAAATAGAAGAAACAAAAGCAAGATTAAACACTGTAATGGTTGATGGTGAATCAGGGGATGGTGATGTGATCGTTACCATCACAGCCAATCGTGAGATTAAAAATATTGCCATTGATGATGAACTTCTAAAAGATAAAGAAGCATTGGAAGATTACTTAATTATTGCTCTGAACAAAGCAATTGAAAAGGCAAATCAGATCAACGAAACTGAAATGGCAGCTGCTGCCAAAGATGGTTTACCTGATATTCCAGGGATGGACATGTTTAAATAATTTTTTACTTAGCTGAATATCTGCTCATTAGACTTATTTAATATATGGAGATACTTTTTATTTTCTTTGTAAATTTGCAAACTTAAATAGGAAGCATGTCGGATAAATCTGTAATAATACCCAGAACAAAAAAACCAGAATGGTTAAAAGTAAAGTTACCTGTTGGTAAAACTTATACCCACCTAAGGGATATTGTTGATAAATATAAACTCAACACTATATGCACCAGTGGAAGTTGCCCTAATATGGGTGAATGCTGGGGAGAAGGCACAGCTACTTTTATGATCCTGGGAAATATTTGCACACGATCATGTGGTTTTTGTGGCGTTAAAACAGGTAAACCCGAAAGTGTTGAATGGGATGAACCTGAAAAAGTAGCAAGATCTATCTTTTTAATGAAAATTAAACATGCTGTAATCACATCTGTAGACAGAGATGACTTAAAAGATGGAGGTTCAATTATTTGGGCAGAAACCGTACAGGCAATTAGAAGAGCAAATCCCGGAACTACTTTAGAAACATTGATTCCTGATTTTAGAGGTGAAAAAAGAAATATAGACAGACTAATTGAAGTTGCCCCTGAAATTATTTCACATAATTTAGAAACGGTAAGAAGACTTACACGTGAAGTGAGAATTCAGGCCAAATATGACAGAAGTCTGGATGTTTTGAAATACATCAAAGAAAGTGGTCAAAGAAGAACTAAATCAGGTATCATGCTCGGACTTGGGGAAACGGAAAAAGAAGTAATTGAAACTTTGCACGATCTTAAAAATGCCAAGGTTGATATTGTTACAATAGGGCAGTATTTACAACCAAGTAAAAAACATTTACCAGTTGCTGATTTTGTCACTCCTGATCAATTTAAAAAATATAAAGAAATTGGATTAGAGCTAGGGTTCAAATATGTTGAAAGTGGTGCCTTGGTGAGGTCTTCTTACAGAGCTCATAAACATTTAGTATAACCACACTCAATTTCAACACAATACAAAATTTTTGAAGTGTTTTTCCGTTTATAAAATTCTGCTGTTATATTAATGGCACATCAGCACTATATTCAAATTTCAAACAAAAATGCAATTTACATCAGTACAGTATTAAT
>JAOZTG010000276.1 GCA_029939235.1 Flavobacteriaceae bacterium | reverse complement strand
TCATCTATCCAGCCTTATATAATCTTTAAAAACTCCATTTTAACCTTACAAATAATGCACTCCCACTATTGGGCAATGAGTTTCCATCAGCATCCTTTATTTCATCCATTGAATAATACTGACCAATTGCTGCCAGTTCCATAGAGTCTGACATTGAATAAGTGATCGTTGGTCCAACATATATAAAATTTCCTTCGGGCCCGTACATTCCTGCCAGCATAAGATACACCAAAGGACTCAGTTGATAAGCTCCGCTCCCAAACAAAGCAACCTTTGTTGGAAATAGATTTTTCGGACTTAGATCCATAAAAATTATTTCTCCCAAACCTCCTGACATATCATCAGCTCCAAAACCATTATAAAGCGTTTCAAATTGTAGATTTAGTGAATTACTAAAAGTATAATCATAATGTAATGTGGCCGTAATTTTCCCACTTTCATCTTGGGAATCTTCCATAGGATGATAATAGGTCATCTCACCACTAAAACCTCCACCGGCAATACTGCCTGACCAGCCGCCTCCAATAACATAATCACTTTCGGTAAAAATACCACCTAAGAACTGAATATCATATCCATGTGTATTAAATCGGTATAGCAAAGCCGAAGTAATTTTATCATCACTATTTATAGAAGCTGACAATTCAATTTTACTTGATTCACCAATATAATATTGCAACCTAACGGCATCACTACCTGGTTTTTCTTCGTAGTCAAAATCGAAATAAGAATAAGTATTAAAAAGATCATTCGGATTCCAAACAAAGGTTTGTCCCCAATTGATTCTTTGACGACCAATAGTAGCCTGAAAATTACCTGTAGTGTAATCTATCATCAACCTGTCTAATTGTGAAACTCCAATCCATGAATTCTTATCTGCCCAAACCCATGACAGATCAAAATAACCAACATCTCTACCAACATAATCAGAATAATTTGGAATAATAGAAACGTTATTTCCTGCTATAATTCTATTGCGTAAACCTGCTGTGATCGTAAAGCTATCATTGATATACCAGTTCAAATCAAAACGATTATGTAATGTATTTTCAATAGCCATTCCTCCATCATCAATGGTTTGCATGGCGGTCATTCCTTTTACATAACCCTTTAACATCCAGTTATCCTGAGCATAGATAATTGTTGAAAAAAGAATAAAAAATATAATTATGTGAATTCTTTTTAGCATGAATAAAATTTTGATTCTACGATGTAATTTATTCTATAAATATCACTCTTAAAACACACCCCTTACCCCTCTCAAGAGGAATTTATTTTAACTTTTTATTTCATCTGATACAATCTTACCATCATCGATCATGATAACTCTTCGGGCTTTATCAACTACCCTTTGATCGTGCGTAGAAAAAATAAATGTGATGTTTTCTTCTTCATTTAATTTTTCCATGATATCTAATAACTGTGTAGTAGATTTTGAATCAAGATTGGCCGTAGGTTCATCGGCTAAAATAAATTGTGGTTTTGAAGCTAAAGCTCTTGCAACTGCAACGCGTTGTTGTTGTCCGCCTGATAATTGATTGGGTTTACTTTTCATCCTTTTACCAAGTCCAACTGAATTTAAAATGACTTTGGTACGTTCATTCATTTTCTTTTTATCCCAATTTTGAAGTTGCATGATAAACTCAACATTTTCTTTTGCGGTTAATACAGGAATTAAATTATATGCCTGAAAAACAAACCCTATATTATTCAACCTGAAATCTATCAGTTTACCGGAAGAAAGCTCAGAAATATCCTGACCATGTACTATTACCGAACCCGAAGTTGGCTTCTCCAACCCACCGATCATATTCAATAAGGTAGTTTTTCCTGATCCTGAAGGACCTACGATTGCTGCAAATTCACCTTTTTCAAAATGCAGGTCAACACCATTTACTGCATGAACAGGTACCTCTGTATCTGTATAGGTTTTTGTAAGATTGTTAACTTTAATAACACTCATTGTCTTTTGTTTTTAATTTTTATAGAGTCCTGATTGCTTCAGCAGGATGTAATTTTAATGCTTTTACAGCCGGATATATGGACGCAATAATTCCCGTAAGGATAACCATCATTGTAATTTGCAAATATCTAAAAGGCTCTAACAATGGATATGATATGGCACTATACCCAACCGATTCCATGCCTTCTGCCATGGATGAGATCTCAATACCTGTTTTGCCGTAATAATTGATTAAAATCATACTAATAATTTCACCCACAAAAGCACCAATCAAAGCCAAAAGAATTGTTTCGAACATGATCATCAAAAAAATTCTTTTTTTATTCATTCCAATTCCCATCAACATACCTAATTCTTTGGTACGCTCTAAAATTACCATCAACATGGTGTTGACTATTCCAAATCCCAGAGCTGCTAATATGATGGCTATAAATATACCCATATAAATATCCATATATTCTGAAATAAAACTCAAATACGGTTGAATTTCAGCCCAGTCTTCACTTAAAAGTTCAGGATACTTTTTTTGAATTTCTGCTGAAATAACAGCTGCCTGTTCATAGTCATTAATTAAAATATCAATTTCATGACTTTGCCCTTTCGGGATTTCTACTACTTTTCTTAAATCAGCATCTTTAACAAAAACGTGCATTTTATCCCAGGGGCTATTATTGGTTTTAAACATACCGATCACCTTAAAAGCAGCACCGGTAATCTCACCGTTATAATCCTGAAAAGTTAAAATTATCTTCGACTTTATTTTTACCTTGAGTTCTTTTGCCAATGCCTTAGAAATTACAATTGCATTTTTCTTTTTTGACACAAAGAAATCTCCTGAAGTAGTATCAACTTTTTTGTATAGACCAAAAACTTGTTTTTCAGTTTCAAGATTGATCCCAACAATGGTTACACCCATATTTTTATTGGCAGTGGCAGCCATTGCAGATACTTTTAACCTACTTGCCACAGCTTTAACACCTGCCATTTTTGAAATATCTTCTAATTTATCATCTGTAGCATTTATTGTTCTTTTTACATCAAAATTATCTGCAAAATGTGGATGATGTAATTGTATATGAGCTGTTTCCAAAGAAAATGTGTCAGCCACTCTTTGTTGTGCCATTCCGTTCATCCAGGCCGATGCAAATAATCCACCAACTAAACCTGAGGCAATCGCAAAGATCACTACTGCACTACGGGTTTTACTCCTCCAAA
>JAOZTG010000108.1 GCA_029939235.1 Flavobacteriaceae bacterium | reverse complement strand
CTGCCATGCCGGCAAGGCAGGTTCAACTAATAACTTTGAACTCATTGCTTCGCAATTCTTCAAAGTAAAGTTTCACTAATAAAATATAAAATTCATTCCAAATTGAGCAGATTGATAATTACTGTCTTTCCATTTAGGCAAATCTAATAAATTATCAGCAGCTAAATAAAAATTAAAGCTTTTAAAATGTGTAGAAATACCTAAGCCTATGTTTGTAGCTGAAAACTGACTATAAGTATAAGTAACTTTAGCCGTTAAATATCTATTTATATCTCTGCTAAAAAAAGGTGTTACTGCCCAGACAAGTTTCTCAGGTCGGAATGCCATATATGTTTGCATTCCAAATTCGGTTAATAATACTCTCTTGACCGGAGTAACATATTTAGAATTTCTATATACCGAATTATATTTTTCATTGCTCGATCTTGCAATTTGATATTTGGCTGACGCATTGAATTTTGGAGCATGCGTAGTAAAATAACTGGTTTGTACTGTGTCAACAGGTACTGACTGAGCATCAAAGTATGGTTTTAATTTATCATGCCAATATGATTTTTCTGAACCATCAACAGGATCAAAATATTCACGATCATTTAGTAGAAAACTCTCCTTAATCTCATATTTTACAATATCATTACTGTAATTAATATAATCCAAATCCAACAAACTGGCAGTTATAACAAACTCATCAGAAGCATGATATGTCAATCCCAGGTCAAATCCTACTCCAAAATTTCCGTTCATAAAGAACAAACCTTTTATTGCCTGCGAAGTTTCATCAAGTATATTCTCTCCATCAGGATTTATAAATCCTGAGGTATGTATGGAGGTATTCATATTATTGAAATTATGCATATTGATAAAAGTAGATTTACTCAAATGATAATCTCCCACATTGTTTGTGAAATCAATATTTAAAGAACCTGATAAAATTTTAAAACGTGCTCCAAGGTTTAGTTTATTACTTACTTTAGCTGAGATACCAACATGAAATACTCCCATTAACTCTCCTACAAAACTTATTTGGTTAAAATTAAACTTATTATCATATTCAGGTTTACCATCCTTGTTTTGGTCATTTCCATTGTAAAACAAATTTGTAAGATCTTCAGGATACAAAGAAAACCCATCAATTTTTTCCTGAACACCAAAACTCAAATAGTATTTTTCATTTCGCAGTCTAAAACCTGCATTTATAATTTCCAACTGCTGGTTGATCAAAAAATAATCATCACTATTCAAATTTTGATCATAGATATTTCTTAAAATATCACCATTTGAATCTGCATTAAAAATAATATTATTATAGGTTATTCTTTCATTTGTTGCCCCTGCCTGCACAAAAACATTCGACAAAAAAGGAACTCCAAAATGCTTATTATAATCTACTTCGGCACCAGGATTTAACAATAAAGTTTGTGGCAATTGATTAAAATCATATAAAATCTGGTTATTTTGAGCAAATGAATAACCATACCAAAAAAATAGAAGAAAATATAAACAATGTTTACAAATCATGAGGGATAATTATAGTAATACTTCTTTTTCGAGATAAATATACACATTATTTAAAAATAAATAAAATTTAGCCTTATAAATAGTTCTTTATCTGCCCTAATTTCGAAACAGTTATCACTTTTTCCGTTGCAACCTCCCCGTTAAATTTACAAAATATGGTATACATACCTACATTTTTCGCTCCTAAAATATCTGCTTCAAAATTATCGCCAATCATGATACTTTCTTCAGGTGAGGCATCTGACTTCTCAAGTGCATAGTGAAAAATTTTGGGGTTTGGTTTCTTAACCCCAACTTCCTCTGAGGTAATTATCTTTTCAAAAAAAGGCAACAGATCAGAGTTTTTCATTTTTTTGTGTTGCACTTCCTCAAAACCATTGGTTATGATATGCATCTTATACTTTGGCTTTAAATAACTTAGTATATCAATAGCTCCATCAAACAGCATATTATGATTCGGTAAAAAGTCAATATATTCTTTTGCAAGTGTATGAATAAGATCATCTGACACTTTATAATTTAACTCATCAAAAGCTTCGATTAGTCGGTTAAATCTCAAATCAGCTTTTGAAACTTTATCTTCCCTATACAACTTCCAGTATTTATGATTTATAGGTTTATATGATCGAATAAAATCATCAAATCTAACACCAACAGAATTCTTTTTAAATATCAATTCAAATGTTTTACTTGAATTGGATTCAAAATCCCATAAAGTATGGTCAAGGTCAAAAAAAATATGTTTTATGTTCATGTGTGCTTATTTAATAAAAGTGTTTTATTTTAGCTTACTAAAATAACCAAATTAATTGACGAAAAAGAAGTTGCATATTTTATATTTGAAAAGATTATCAAATTTCTTACTCTCCTTTTCAAGCAGATCTGGAAATTATATATTATTTGCTTCCATATGGTCTCGACTTTTATCTTTCTTAGCCTCCTGGATAGCATTACAAATTATCCCAGATAGAAAATTAGGTATTGTAATATATGCTTTTCAATTTATTTTATTTATTTCTCCTATTGCAAGCATGGGGCTAAATCAAGGATTAATCCGCTATGGAGCCTTTTTAAAAACAATAGAAGAAAAAAACAAATTATTTTCTTTTGTTCTAAAAAAAGGATTATTAATAACTAGTATTTTCACAATCTTAACTATATTATTTTCATTTACTATCAGTTTTGACATACCTGAAACTTCTTACTATTTAAGGCTTTTATCTTTGGCTTTTATCACTCAGTTTTTATTTGAAATATTACAAATTCAGTTTAGGCTACAAAAAAAGAATAAAACATATGCATTTACTGAAATTACTTATAATATCATACTCGTGACCTTAGTTTTTCTTTTAAGTTATTTTTATAAAGAATTAGGTTATGCTGTTGCATTGGTTTTAACACCTCTTCTTTCATTTATCCTTTTTATAAAAAGGATAAAATTTAGTCAGCATAGAAAAATACATTTTAACTTTGTAGATTTTTCATTCTGGAGATATAATTTTTTTGCAAGTATGTCAAGTGTTACAACCATATTATTAGTATCTATTGACATTTTATTAATTGGTTATTTAATGTCAGATATGGAAATGGTCACTGCTTTTAAATATGTAAGTATTGTACCTTTTAGTATTCTGTTTTTATCGCGTGCATTCATGGCAACAGATTTTGTTATTTTTACAGAAAAAATTTCAGATAAAACATTTATCTATGATTATATAAAAAATTATATTCTGCTATTCAGTATAATAAGTATGGCATTTTTAACTGTTATTCTGTTTTTTGGCAAATCTATTCTGGCAATATTTAATCCATCCTATATATCACATTATTCAACCTTGGTGGTATTAACCATCGGAGTAGCAGGAATCTTAATACTGAGAGGGATTTTCGGCAACTTGTTGTCATCCATTGGCAAATCTCAAATTAGCTTTATCATAATACTAACAGCAATAATTTTTAACTTTATCTTAAACTATTATCTAATTCCAGTTTATGGAATTTTTGGAGCAGCAATAACCTCTGCTTTTTTAATGTGGTTTACAGGTATATTATGTATGTTGTTTTTCTTTTATTATTTCAATAAATTCATTGCTGCATCAAAAAATGACATACTATGAATAAAAATATACCCTTTTGGTTAAATAAACATAATTAAAGATTATTGATGAAAATATCTATACTTTCTTCTGCTCATAAGCATAATGATGACAGAGTGTTTTATCACTTTGCCAAAGTTTTATCTGCCAAAGGTCACCTGGTTAATATTGTAACCAGTGATACTGATAAAGAAGTGACCGGTAAAATCTCCTTTTCCAGTTTCAGTGATTTAAATTTTACAAAAAAAGAGAAAGTAAGGATCTATATCAAAAAACTATCAAACTTTGATCCTGATACTATTATTTGTTTGGAACCAATTACAATTGTAGCAGCTAAAAAATACTCCAAAAATAAGAACATTGAAATTATTTATGATATAACAGAATGGTATCCTTCAAAAAGCATGTTAAAGAATCATCTATTTATCATGAAATATTTCAATTTCTTTTTATATTTTTTTTTATTTATATATTCGTGTTCACTGGCTGACAAATATATTTATGGTGAATATTATAAGGGTATCATCCCAAAAAAATTGTTTCCAAAAAAGAAAAGTATTCAAATATCATACTATCCTAAAAAAGAATACATCAAAAGTGAAAAACCAAACATTCACAGTAATTCACTCAGATTGTGTTATACCGGCACTTTAAGTATTGAAAAAGGTTTGATTCATTTTTTAGATATTTTACAAGAATTGATCCGTAATAATAAAAAACTTCATATAAATGTGAAGTTAATTGGGGAATTTAATCCATTAGAAAAAGAGAAATGTATAAAAGCTATAAATAAAGTTGATAAAAATATTCATTTTTCATTCTATGGTTTTCAGGAATTAATAAAGTACATACAATTGATAAATGATACTGATATTTTTTTAGATCTAAGATCCATAGATTTTGTAAATTCATATAGCCTTCCAATAAAACTATTCTACTTTATGGCTCTTCAAAGACCTGTAATTTACTCTGATTTAAAGGCTATTAGAAAAGAAGTTGAAACCAAAGATTTCGGATATTTAGTTAATCCTGAAGATTCAAAAAAAATTGCGGAATTAATTAATAATTATCAAAATAACAAAACATTATATATCTCTCATTGCAACAATGCAAAAGGCTTATTTGATCAAAAATATAACTGGGAAATGCAGGAAGAAATATTTATCAGTTTTATCGAAGATTTTAAGTCTGAAATTGTTTAAAACATTATATCCAGAACCTCCTTTTATACCAATAATACTCCTCCTCCTCTGCCCCAAAACTTTTATAAAATTGTGCAACTCCGGGAATCATAGATCCTTCAAAGTCTAAAATATAATCTGAGTTCTGATAATCCTTGATTAACTCCAATACTAAATAGGTTGGTATAAAGTTCTTTTTTGCTTCTTTATTTGCAACCGGAGTTAAATATGTAATTCGGTTTTTATCCTTAAGCCAAACCAATCCGCCAATTAGATCATTATTTTGTTTTACTGTCCAAATTTGAACCGACTCATTACCCACCTTTAACAGCTCTTCTAATTTTTCAAAAGAATCTGAATGGGTTTTATAATCCATAGATTGTGATTGGTAAAAGTCTAAAAATTCACCTACACCAGCATTCTTT
This sequence comes from Flavobacteriaceae bacterium, assembly GCA_029939235.1. GTDB lineage: Bacteria > Bacteroidota > Bacteroidia > Flavobacteriales > Flavobacteriaceae > Lutimonas. The sequence continues at coordinate 5,639 of JAOZTG010000108.1, read as the reverse complement.
TTTAGTACAATATTACCTGATGTTTTTTTACTTAATCTTTTTCTGTTATCATTAAACCCTTTGCTAATCTCGTTAAAACTTTTATTCAGATCCAAAATATAATTTGTACGACTTTCTACATTTTTATTTTGAAATTGGTTTTCTGAATTTAAAAAATAGTCCACTAAAACAAACTTTTTAGGTATGCTACCAATAAAATTCAGAATAAGATCTTCGTCAATATTATTTTTTGAAAACACACCTAATTGCTGTATCCAGGGCGTTTGATAAATATAATTTAAACCATATTTCTTTCTCACAGGCAAAGGCATAACCGCTTCATAATCATTCAAAACCAATACACTCCAATTATCTGTAACACAATTTAAATACCAGCTAAACGCATATATTCTTGTATTTAAGGAAGTTGCAATACATTTATCATATTTTTCAATGTCGATTTTTCTATTTTCAATATATGCAATCACTGGTCTTTCTTTCTACTTCATAAATTAAACTCTATCACTAAGTTCCTTTACCATATTATCATACAATTTATTCCAGCCTCTCCAATGTCCAATTCCGCTAATTGATTCATTATGAAAAAGGGTTATAAAAACTCCATTCACTTTTTTAACCTCCTCTGCCAGCTCCAAAATAATATCCAATGATTTTTTTGGAGTATAATTTAAATATTCTTTTAAGGTTCCGTCCATTATCGCATATGGAAAAACTTTTAGTGGTGTTTGAATCTCAAAATCAATATCATAAAAATGAAATGGAGTGCATGTGCTGGCTCTAAAACCATAATAAGATGCAAAACCCATGGTATAATCTTCACCAACTTCAATATCAACCAATTTTTGATAGGTCTCTGGTAAATCTATTCTTAAATAATGCTGTCTGGATTTATTTATTGGAAAATTAACAATTTCCTCTAACCTTTTCTTTTCCTTTCGCATTTTTTGCTCATCCTTCATGGTATAATAAGAAGGATGAATGCCTACTTTAAAATAATCTGCTACATTTTTTATCAACAATTTATATTTTAAATTTCCGGGAGAAGTATTTTTATCAAAATCGGTATAATTACTCAACAAAAAGAAAAATATAGTTTTTACATCATGCTTTTTATGCATGGTGATCAACCTCTTAAATACATCAAATGGATCTTTTCTAAAGCCAATAATCACAAGCGATCGATACCAAATCTCCTGAAGATCAAATCGGGACAAATCCTTGATAAATCCTCCCAATGTTCTAATCACTCCTTTATTTTTGTATTTATATGCAATATCTACATCAATTGTAGAGATAAATTCAAACTTTCTTTCTTTACTAATAATTTCTGTTTCAAAATCAGGGAATTTTAACAATAAAATATCTCTAAATTTATAGGCCCAAATATCAATAACCGGTTTATCTAAAAATTTATTCTGAAAAGCCAGACTTTCTTCTGCAGGGAATCTTTCAAATTCATCTTTCACATGGGGTAAATACTCTTCGTATCTGCTGATCAGGTAAAATCCGGCAGCAAAAATATCAAAAGGCAATTCTCCTGTAGGATTCGTTTGAAAAAAACAAGGAACTTCCTCCCATTTGCTAATGGAAATATCAATATAATCAATACCCTGATCAAATAATAAATCACTGCTTCTAATAAATAATTCTCCGCCAAGGGGCTGCTTAGTATAAGAAATTTTCAAGCCTTCGTGTGCTATAAATGCCTCAATTTTAGATGTAAACTTAACTTCGATACTTAGTATTCTTGTAAAAAAGTGTTTAAAAATATACGTTAGCCTTGGAGTGATCTTATGTGAATAAACTAATAGCATGAATAATTAATTTGTTAATATCAAATGTAAACTTTTTTGGTAGTAAAACGATATTATCATATTTAAATTTGATGATTCAAAAAACTGCTTACTGCAACTGAAAACTGCATACTACAATATCCCTTCATCGGCAAAACTGTAATATTCTTTTTCTGTAATAATAAGATGATCCAGTACTTTTATATCTAAAATTTCTCCTCCTTTTTTAATTTTATTTGTAAGATTAATATCAGATGTGCTTGGCTTTAAAGTTCCGGAAGGATGATTATGGCAAAGAATAAGACCTGTTGCTGCTAATTCAAGCGCCTGTTTAAAAATCAAACGGGTATCTACCAAAGTACCGGTAATTCCACCCTTGCTCATTTGTGTTTTTAACTGAATTTTATTAGCATTATTTAAAAATAGAATCCAGAATTCTTCATGTTGTAATTCCCCAATGATAGGCTGCATGACATCAAATACTGATCTGCTGGAAGATATTTTTGGTTTCTCAAGTGCCTCTTCCAGCCTTCTTCTGCGACCCAGTTCTAACGCAGTAATAATAGAAATTGCTTTCGCTTCACCAATCCCTTTGAACTTTATCAGGTCATTCACGGTTAATTTTCCTAGTTTATTTAAACTATTATCAATACCTGACAGAATTCTTTTTGACAATTCTACTGCACTTTCATCCCTGTTTCCTGATCCAATTAAAATGGCAATTAACTCAGCATCCGATAAGGAAACCCTACCTTTCTTCAATAATTTTTCTCTGGGCCTGTCATCTTCATTCCAATGTTTTATAGTGAAAGAATTTTTATAATCAGACATAAAATTTACTTTGTTTAATGAGATATGTAAAATCACCTAAAGATATAAAAGAAAAATAATACATTTGTATGTAGAAGTTTAATAGTTTCTAAATATATTTGATTTAGTATCAAGAGGATCTGTTAAATAAAAAGCAAACCTATGAATATTATTATTGCCGGTGCCGGAGAAGTTGGATTTCACTTGTCAAAACTACTTTCTTATGAAGCACATGATATTACATTAATTGATAAGGACAAAGATAGATTGGTTTATGCTGATAGCCGACTTGATATAAAAACTGTATTAGAGGATGCAACCTCTATTTCAGCGTTAAAAAATGCAAATATTGAAAACACTGATCTTCTGATTGCTGTTACTTCTTCTGAGACTACCAATATTTCTATTTGTGTTATTTCAAAAAAACTAGGTGCTAAAAAAACAATTGCCAGAATAAGTAACTCAGAATTTAAAGATGAGAAAAATGGGATTGACTTTTCTGAATTAGGAATTGATGAGTTGATCTCAACAGAAGAATTGGCTACAAATGAAATAAAATTACTTATTGAGCAAGCTACTTTTCATTACACACATGAATTTGAAAGTGGAAAATTAACAATGGTGGGGATTACTCTTTCAAAGTCTGCACCATTTATTGGTATGTCAGTTAAAGAGGCTGCGGCAAATTTTTCGGGTATACACTTTATGCCAATTGTTATCAGGCGAAAATTTTCAAATGAAACTATTATTCCCCGTGGAGATACTATTTTTAAAGCAGGTGATCAGGCATATTTTATTACTTTAAAAGAAGGAGTTGAAGAACTGAACAAACTTTCTGCCACAAAAAATGATCCAATTAAAAATGTGATGATCTTAGGAGGTAGCAGAATTGGTGAAAAAACAGCAAGATTGCTTTGTGATAAAAATTTAAACATAAAAATAATTGAAAGGCATAAAGCGAGAGCGATAGAGCTGGCTGAAGAATTACCAGATGCACTGGTTATTTATGGCGATAGCAGAGATGTTGAATTACTGGATGAAGAAAGTGTATCAGAAATGGATGCTGTTATCGCGGTCACAGGAAGATCAGAAACTAATATCATGACCTGTTTACTTGCTAAGTCAAAAGGTGTAAAAAGAACCATTGCTCTGGTGCAAAATATTGATTATTTTGATCTTAGTAAAAATATTGGAATTGATACTCTTATCAATAAAAAACTCTTAGCTGCCAATAATATCTTTAGATATATTAGAAAAGGTGAGGTGCTTGAAATGACTTTTTTGAATAATGTCAATGCAGAAATACTGGAATTTAAAGCTCATAAAAATTCAAAAATTACAAAAAATGTGATCAAGGAATTGAAATTCCCGAGAGATGCAATTATTGGAGGAGTAATTAGAGACGATATAGGAATTATTGCATTAGGTGATTTTCAAATTCAAGAGGATGATAAAGTAGTTGTTTGCTGCTTTCCTAAAACAATAGCAAAAGTTGAAAAATTCTTTGATTGATGAAAAAATTCAATATTAAAATAATTCTTCAAATGATGGGCATATTATTGCTCTTTAACGGGGGATTTATGCTTTTTTCTGCTTTGGTAAGCTGGTATTATGAAGATGGTGCCCTTCACGGTATTTTATTTGCAGGCGTAATTACAATTATCATTGGAATTTTAATGCAGTTCTTCTCAAAAGGTTTTGAAAAACAAATAAAAAAAAGAGAGGGTTATTTAATTGTTACTTTGGGTTGGATAACCATGTCTATATCAGGTGCATTACCTTATGTGTTCTCTGGTGCAATTCCTTCATTTACAAATGCTTTCTTTGAAACCATGTCTGGTTATACAACAACAGGAGCATCCATTTTAAATGATATTGAAGCCATGCCCGAAAGTATATTATTTTGGCGAAGTACTACACACTGGATAGGTGGTATGGGAATTATTGTTTTAGCTATTGCTATTTTACCATTACTGGGAATTGGAGGAATGCAATTATTTGCTGCTGAAGCTCCCGGACCATCCTCAGATAAACTGCACCCCAGAATTACTGATACTGCAAAAAGATTGTGGTTTTTATATATGGGTCTTACCTTTTTTCAGGCAATTTTATTAAAAATTGCAGGAATGGGTTATTTCGATGCAATAAATCATGCCATGAGCACCCTTTCTACAGGTGGTTTTTCAACAAAAAATGCAAGTATAGCTTATTACAACGATCAACCTTTAATTCAATATATTATCATAATTTTTATGTTCATTGCAGGTACTAATTTTGTTCTTAGTTACTATGCTGTGAAAGGAAAATTCAGCAAATTTCTTCATGATGAAGAATTTAAATATTATGCTATTGCCATAGGAGGCTTAACTTTAATTTCTACTCTAATTGTTTTCCACTATGCAGAAGTTACAAAACATGCTACAGATATTCAACTCATTGCACATCCAATGATATGGGGAGAATTAGAAAGTTCCTTTAGGCATTCCTTATTTCAGGTGCTTGCCGTAGTAACCACAACCGGTTTTGTATCAGCTGATTTCACTATCTGGTCTCACTTTTTAACCATCATGTTTTTTATTTTGATGTTTATGGGAGCTTCTGCCGGGTCAACTGCCGGCGGTGTAAAGATCGTTCGTCATATCATTATGATCAAAAATGGATTTCTTGAATTCAAACGAACCATTCATCCAAATGCCATTGTACCAGTGAGATATAACAACAAATCCGTTACACGAGGAATTGTATTTAATATCATGGCATTTTTTATTTTATACCTCATCATTGTCGCCGTTGGTGCTTCTGTTTTTGGTTTTTTAGGACTTGATTTTTTAACCTCTTTGGGAGCTTCTGCATCTTCATTAGGAAATGTTGGACCTGCTTTTGGAGAATTGAGTCCGGTTAACAATTATGATATACTTCCTCCTTTCGGGAAATGGTGGTCGGCATTTTTAATGCTGTTAGGCAGACTAGAACTTTTTACAGTTCTTATAATATTTACACCATATTTTTGGAGAAATAGTTAATATTTTATCAAAT
>JAOZTG010000275.1 GCA_029939235.1 Flavobacteriaceae bacterium | reverse complement strand
GGAAAATATCCGGCAATATTAGGTGTACCAGGTGCAGGTGTCAGGGCTTACGGTCGTGATGACAGAGCAGCAAAAGGAATTATTGTTTTTAAAGTTGGAATTCATGGAATACCTGTAGATATGGATGAAAACGTCTATAAAAGTCTGGCTACTGGCGCTCTTTCCGGATATCAGAATTATAATCTCAAAAATAAAGATCATTATTACTACAAGAGGGTTTATATGGGTTGTGTCCGGGCTGTTGATTTTATTTATTCTTTACCTGAATTTGATGGTAAAAATTTAGCTGTAAATGGAGGTAGCCAGGGAGGAGCCTTGTCAATTATTACAGCTGGGCTTGATAACCGTATAAAATATTTAGCAGCTTTTTATCCTGCTTTAAGTGATCTTACGGGATATTTAGATGGTAGAGCAGGAGGGTGGCCTCATATGTATAAAAATTACGATAAAAAAGAAAATCCTAATTGGGTAAATACAACGGCTTATTATGATGTTGTGAATTTTGCTCGTAAGCTTACAATTCCAGGATGGTATACATGGGGCTTTAATGATAATGTTTGTCCGCCAACTTCCATGTATGCAGCTTACAATACTATAACAGCACCTAAAGAACTTCATAAGTTTTTAGAAACTGCACATTGGTCTTATCCTGAGCAATGGGAAGAGGCAAATAAATGGCTTTATAAAAAACTAAAAGTGCCAGATTAGTCTAAATTAATATTGTAAATAAACAGTTGTTCAAGCTTATTGATATTAGACTCCACAGCACTGTGTTTATTTCGTAATTTTTTAATGTTTTTTGAATAAAGGATCATTTTATTCTTCGTTATCGTTTACCCATTTTACAGGTGTACATAGTGATTTTAAGTTTTTAAGGCTTAACTTTTGTACTATGAAAGGTAGCAACTCCACTTTTAAAATTAAATGTAATTCCAATTAACATTTCTGGATATTTGATCCAATAATTTTCTTACTTTTAACCTGAATTAAACCGAGTTGTTACACAGACTTCCGTTAGCAGGTAGAACCAAATATGAGATTATGAAAAAATACTATTTAACATTATTCCTTACCTTGTTAATTAATATATCCTATTCACAAGAAAGTAAAAAGGATTACGCAGAAGCTTTTAAATTAGTAGAAGTTTGGCTGGAAGCTCAAAAGGATTTTGATCAGTTACCTGGTTTATCTGCTATTGTAATTGATGATCAGGAGGTGCTTTGGTCAGGTGCCGTAGGTCTATCCAATGTTGAAAAGAACATCGAGGCGGAATCAACTACACTTTATAGTATTTGCTCAATATCCAAGCTGTTTACTTCCATTGCTATCATGCAATTGTATGATAAAGGAAAATTACGCTTGGATGATCGAGTGGGTGACATTCTGCCTGCTTATAGAATTGAACAAAAATATGCTGAAAGTGGACCTATTACCATCAGATCATTATTGACACATTCTTCTGGTCTTCCAAGAGAAGCAGCCTATCCATATTGGACTGGGCCTGACTTTCCTTTTCCCAGCAAAGAACAAATTGATTCAAAATTAAGTAAGCAGGAAACCCTATATCCAGCTTCGACTTATTTTCAATACAGTAACCTTGCACTTACTCTATTGGGTGAAATAGTTGAAGAATTATCGGGAGTTTCATATGATGAATATGTTCGGAAAAAAATTCTGGATCCACTTGGACTTTCAGATACCCGAGCAGAACTTCCTAAAGAATTATATGGGAAAGAATTGGCAATAGGTTACAGTGCCATGGCAAGAATTGGTAAACGTGAAAAAGTTAATTTTTTCCAGGCAAATGGAATAACACCAGCAGCTGGATTCTCATCTAGCGTATATGATTTAGGAAAATTTGCGTCCTGGCAGTTTCGATTAAGGGATAGTACAATTACAGAAATATTAAAGCCTTCTACCATTAAATACATGCAACAGGTTCATTGGACAAATCCTGATTGGAAGATCACTTGGGGTCTAGGTTTTGTTGTTTATAAAGGGTCAAATGGAAATACATGGGTTGGTCATGGTGGAAGTTGTCCTGGGTACCGCTCTACGTTACAAATTGACTTAAAAAGTAAAAGAGCATTTTCTGTAATGATCAATGCAAATGGTACTGATCCAGGAAAATATGTAAATGGGATCAAAGGTATCATAAATAAAGTAAAGATTTTTAAAAAGGAAATTTCATCAGAGGGGAAAAGAGATCTCCAGGAATTTGTTGGTTACTACAGCTCAATGCCATGGTGGGGAGAAGTGTTTATATCAACATGGGACGGAAAATTGGTCACCCTTGGTTTACCATCAGAAAAGCCTGGTGATTCCATGATTTTTTATAAACATATCGAAGGTGATACCTTCCGGAGAATTAGGAAGGATAACGAATTAGGAGAGACCCTTGTTTTTGAACGAGATAAAAACGGTGACATAATTCAGTATAAAAGCCATGGAAATTACTCGAAAAAAATAAACAGATAATTTATTACAAGAGTAATGTCATGTTTTGATTTTACTTTATTAATTCCAAAATGTTTGTCCGTGATAAACAATTGTAAAAAGATTACTTTTTGCTGATGTTAAACATTATAAAACCTTGTTGTTGGATAGGCAAAATTAATATCTTCCTGTGCATTGAATTGAATTAATACATTCTCCCAGATCTCATTTTCAGATCCACGTCTTCTTCTGGGATTGCACAAGTATCTCATGGTAAGCTCTACACCATGTTCTTTTACAGATGTATAAATAATTGGTGTGAGGTGTTTATAATAGATCATAAAGTTTTTAGTGGCTTCCAGTATTTCTTTTTTTGCTTTAAGATCAACATTTTTAGAATGTTCATTTATAATATCTTCCAGTATACTTTTTGCATTTGTCCAATTGCTTTCGAACGTGATCAATACCTTTATTTCATTCCAGATATACTCAAATCCTGAGCTGTAATTGGCCTGAGGTTCAAGAAAAACTTTACCATTTGGTATATGAATTATTCTACCTGTACTTTGGTCGGCTTCCACCCAGTTTCCAATTTCCAGCATTGTAAACTGGAATAAACGAATATCAATAACATCACCGGTATGTTTGCCTACCTGTACACGATTGCCCACTACAAATGGTTTTCTTATCAAAATAAATAACCATCCTGCAAGATTTGTTATTGGATCTTTTAATGCAATGGCCAAACCTGCAGTTATCAA
>JAOZTG010000274.1 GCA_029939235.1 Flavobacteriaceae bacterium | reverse complement strand
CATGGAGATGTAACTCTTTTATCCGTGGCTGAAAATAAAAAAGGCAAATTAAAACTTGTCTATGCACATGGAGCATCTGTAGAAGGTTCAATTTTAGAAATTGGTAACACTAACAGCAAATATAAATTCTCTATTGGAGCACGAGAATTTGTTGAAACTTGGAATAAAAGCGGATCTGCCCATCATTGTGCCGTGGGTATAGGTCATATTGGTTCTAAATTGGAAAAATTAGCTCAGCTTTTACCTATGGAAATAATGAAAATTTGCTAGGTTATTCTTTGAATTTTCTTTTTGCTTTTTTATCCATTCGGGATGAAAATCTTTTTTACTACCAAAGATCTTCGCCATATGACCAACCTTTTCTTACCGGCTCTTTGATATAAGCATCCAGATCAGGACGATTGGTAACTTTCATATTTTTAGCATCATAATCAAGCTTTGTTGCAAATCTTTGTGCCATTACACCAATGAGTGCCATTTCAGTTAAACTGGCTGCATAGTCAAAATTTGATCCTGGAAGTGTATTGTTCTTGATAGAATTAAGCCATTCTTCTACCGGTTTTTCTTCACCAATCCTTTTAATGGTTTTTTCTGGAGCATTTTTTAAAAACTCATTCCACTCCTCATCAGAAACAATTAGTTTTGGATTATTGGGTCTTCCACCAGTGATCAAGGTTTTCTTTTCACCAATCATCACCATACCCGACTCCGGTAATTCATCAATTCCCCAATCCTTTCTGATCTCCGGTTTTGTTCCATCCTCATGCCAGGTTAAGGTAACAGGTGCCTTATCACCACGAGCAGCAAATTCATATTTTACAACAGATTCTGCTGGCATAAAGCTATAATCAGGAATAGGATTGGGAACAATTCCCTCAACGGTTTGTGGCATTCCAAGATCCAGTGACCAAAATGGTCCGTCGAGCGTATGACATGCCCAATCACCCAACATTCCATTTCCAAAATCATAAAATCCTCTCCAGGATTTAGGCGCATAGGCTGTATTAAAAGGTCTGTTGGCCGCAGAACCCAACCAAAGATCCCAATCAAAATGTTTGGGTACTTTGTGAGCCGGTGGTGGGAAACTTTCTGGTTTTGTAAAATATCCACCCGGTTTAAAAGTAACCTTATTCCCTTGCCATGCATGAACTTCTCTTACTTGCCCTAAAATATCTGCATCATACCATTCTTTTATCAATCGGATACCATTTGTTGTATGTCCCTGATTGCCCATCTGGGAAATAATTCCATAATGTTTAGCTGCTTTTTTTAGGGTACGCAACTCCCATATATTATGTGCCAGAGGCTTTTCAACATAAACATGCTTACCTAATTGCATTGCAGCCATCGTAGCAGCAAAATGAGTATGATCAGGTGTTGAAATGATCACAGCATCGATCTGGTTAGACATCTCATCAAACATCTTCCTAAAATCTTTATACTTTTTTGCTTTAGGAAATGACTTATATCCTCTTGCTGCACGTTTATCATCTACATCACACATCGCAACGATATTCTCACCTGGAACCTTACCCCAATTTGCATGTCCCCGACCTCCAACTCCTATGACGGCAAAATTTAATCGGTTATTTGGAGAAAAGCTAAGCAGATTAGGAATAATCATTGCTCCCACAGTAGCAGCTGAAGTTGATTTCAAAAATGATCTACGTGATAAATTTTTCATGGATAAAGAATTAGTTTAAAAAAAGTTTGATATTCAGGTAACTAAGTTATAAAAATCTTTTATTCAGAACTAAAAAATAATCATTTACTTAGACTTTTTTACCCAATTGGAGGTAAAGCTAAGATGTTTGATCGTTTTTTTATTCTCACCTATTCGATAAGAATAAGTTACATGAACTAATCCATCTTTTGTTTGAATCACAGAAGGGTAAGAAAAAGATCCTTTTTTAGTCTCATCTCTTTCCAAACGTTTTGTCCATTTCCATGTTTGGCCTTCATCATCCGACAAGCTTACTGCTACGCTATACCTGCCGTCTTCCAGATCATTATAAATCATCACCCAATTACCATTTTTTAATTTAATTGCATCCACACTTGTTCCTGGGTTTGGGATATCCGTTTTTTCTGCAGCTGTCCAGGTATAACCATCATCCATTGAAATACTTTTTAAGATCTTTCCCGGAGAATCTCCGTTATCTCTCATAAAAGCAACCAAAGAACCATCCTTTTTCTGTACTATACTTGGTTGTATATTTCCATATCCAACAATGGGCTTACTTGGCTTCCACGATTTCCCTCCATCATCTGAAATTGCAATCAATGATAAATTATATCCATCAGAATACAGTGGTAAAAGAATTCTTCCACCTGGCAATACCGTTGGGTGTATTCTTGTCATCCACCCGGTTTCTCTCTTCTTTTTATCCTTCGCTGCATCGTAAACCATGGTTTCGTATTGGGGAGCATATTCCGCCCAGGCCAGATCACGTGATTTCATAGATGAAAATTTAGTTTTGATAGTTTCCGGAAATTCATCTCCCGGTTTTAATAAAATTACATCCTGCCAGTCCCATTTTGGAGTCCCATTTTTTAAATAATCTGTAGAAGATCTGTACTTTAATATAGAATTTTCCCATCTATTAGCTTGGACTACAACCCAATATAGAATTAATTTTTTCTCTTTATCAACAAATAAAACAGGATTACAATCAGGTTGTCCTGGTGTATCTGCCATTAAAAAAGGCTGACTCCATTTGGTATTTCCCTTTTTTAATCTGGCACCCTTCACCTGTACATCATTTGCATTACGCTCTCCAGAACCTTCAAACCAACAAGTCATCAAATCTCCATTTGGTAATTCAATGATGGAACTACTATGAACATGCTTATCCTGAAAAGGAAAAATATAGGAAGTTTTTAGATTTTTCTCCTGAGCAATTAGTGAAAAGCTTATAAAAATGATCATAAAAAACGAAACAATTGAATTAATGATTTTACCTGGCATACTGTATAGTTTTATTTTGTTGAGGTGATTCCTTACAAATATAAGTATAATTACACCCTATTTGTTTCCTTTATTTTATTCAAAATACATTATTTTTTAACCTAATTCACCAGATGATTTCAAGTCAAAAGGTGAATGAAGAATTTCATTACAATTCGTTCTTCACTTTTTCTAAAAATAACATCTCTGCATAAAATTGCCAGTCAAATGAAATGGTTTGGTTTGCCAAAT
>JAOZTG010000107.1 GCA_029939235.1 Flavobacteriaceae bacterium | reverse complement strand
ACATCTCTTAAAGAAGGATTTCATCACATCAAAATTAAATATTTTCAGGCTGGCGGTGGAAAATCATTGACAGTTTACTGGGGAAGTTCTGAGTTTGATAAAGTTGAAATCCCGAATTCGGTTCTTTACCATTGAAATGAGAGAAATGATAAAAGAGGATTTTTTTGATAATTAAAACAATTTCATTTACTATGAAAACATCAATTATAAATTTTAGTGTATTCCTGTTAATTGGAATGATCAATTTTAATGGTTTAGGACAAATAGATCAAAGCTACGACCTCCCTGAATTATTGATTTCAAATGAAGGTGTAAATATTCAAAATGAGGTTCAATGGAACAATATCCGCCGACTCGAAATACTGGAGTTGTATAAGAACTTTGTTTATGGAAGGATTCCGGATAATAATATCAGTGTTAGTTTTAAGCTTAAGAAACTAAATGTTAATGCATTGAAAGGCAGAGCTATTCAAAAAGAAGTTATAGTAACTTTTACAAATGGCATTGAAACTTTGGATATGAATATGCTTATTTTTTTACCTAAAAAAAGTGTAAAGCCGGTTCCTGTTTTTTTGGGAATGAATTTTTATGGGAATCAGACTATTCATTTGGATAGCAGTATAACCATAACTCCAAATTATGTCAGAAACAGTACTAAATTTTTAATATCCAATAATAAAGCCACAGAAAAAACCAGAGGAGTAAGAGCAGAAAGATGGCCGGTAGAGCACATTCTTGAAAGGGGATATGGACTGGCTACGATCTATTATGGAGATCTGGACCCTGATTTTGATGATGGTTTTCAGAATGGAATTCACAAATTATTTTATAAAGACGGAGTTAAACCAAAAGCCGATGAAATGGGATCTATTTCTGCCTGGGCCTATGGTTTGATCAAAGCTATGGACTATCTGGAAACGGATAAGGATATTGATAAAAAAAAGGTTGTTGTAATGGGACACTCAAGGCTGGGAAAAACTGCATTATGGGCAGGTGCCTTAGACCAAAGGTTTGCAATTGCTATTTCAAATGATTCGGGTTGTGGTGGTGCAGCCTTATTTAGAAGAAATCACGGTGAATCCATAAAATCGATTAACAAACACTTTCCTCATTGGTTTTGTAGAAATTTTCATCAGTTTGATGATAAAGAAGAGCAATTACCAATAGATCAACATATGTTGATCAGTCTAATTGCTCCAAGACCTGTTTATGTTGCCAGTGCAGTTGAAGATAAATGGGCAGATCCTAAAGGGGAATACCTCTCCCTGTTCTATGCCGGAGAAGTTTACAGTTTATTTGGACAGGAAAGCTTTAAAAGTAAAGAATTGCCAGAAATTGACCGATCAAGAATGACTGGGAATATGGGTTATCATATTCGTTCAGGGACACATAATTTAACGCTTTTTGACTGGGAAAGATATATGGATTTTGCAGATCAATTTTTCAAAAATCATTAAAAATATCATGATAAAAAATATCATTATTATATTTGTTTTTATAAGTCTTATAAACTGTAAAAATCAAAATTTGGTTAGTCAGGGTTTGTTTTTAAAGATCGATTATCTAAAATGTGAATATTCTTCAGACCCAATTAATATTGATCATAAAAATCCAAGGTTTAGCTGGATCATATCTTCAAAAGTGAGAGGTCAAAAGCAAACAACTTATCAAATATTTGTCTTTAAAAATAAAGATCAACCGGAATTGGTCTGGGATTCCGGTAAGATCAGGAGTGCAATGTCAAATCAAATTTCTTATGCAGGTGAAAACCTGAAAAGTGATACTTATTATTTTTGGAAAGTCCATGTTTGGGATAAAGAGGGCCAAATATATGAGAGTGAAACTGCAGAATTTAGTACTGCATTTATGGATAAAAATGACTGGAAGGCGAAATGGATCGGTGCCGGATCAAAATCAGAACCATCTTTACCCAATGGATTTTTAAAAAGTGTTAAAGAACAGGTTACATTAACAGATACAATCCATCATGATGGAAGATCTCTTCTTTTGAGAAATGTATTTGAATGTGAGAGTGATATTAAAAGTGCTAAAGTTTTTATTACCGGATTGGGTTATTATGAACTTTATTTAAATGGTAAAAGGGTTGGAGATCATGTGCTTTCTCCTGCAAAAACAAATTATGCCAAAGAGGTTTTGTATGATACTTATGATGTAACATCCCAATTAAAAAAAGGTGAAAATGTATTTGGAATTCATTTAGGAAATGGTTGGTTTAATCCTTATAAAAAATGGTGGCAGGAATATAGAATGCAATGGTTTGGAGCAAAAAGAGCTATTTTACAACTGCAAATCACTTATAAAAACGGAAAAACAGCTGTTATTACAACAGATAAAAACTGGAAATATAAATATGGTCCGGTTTTGTATAATTGTATTTATGATGGTGAGTTTTATGATGCAACTCAGGAAAGTGAAGATTGGTCAGATATAAATGATAAGGATTCCGGATGGAATAATGTACATATTATTAAATCGCCTATAGGTAAGCTTCGTTCTCAATCTATGCAGTCAATCCGGGTTACTCAGATAATTGATCCCGTGAAGGTTTTGAAGCCAAAACCCGGAGTACTGGTTTATGATATGGGGCAAAATTTTGCCGGTTGGGTAAAAATCACAGCTAAAGGAAAGCGAGGGACAAAATTGCATTTGCAATTTGCAGAGGATATAAAAGAAGATGGTTCAATCGATGTTTCCAGTAATGAACATGCCAAAGCCGAAGCAACTTATGTTTTAAAGGGAGGTGATTTTGAAACCTATGAACCCAGATTTACTTTTTATGGATTTAAATATGTAGAGATCACTTCTGATTCCGAACTTCCTGAAATTAAAAAAGTTCAGGGTTGTGTTGTTCACTCGGCTAATGAACTGACCGGCAACTTTGAATGTGGAAATAAAACGATCAACAAGATCCATAAGGCAACGGTATGGTCTCAAAAAAGTAATATGATCGGCTTTCCTTTGGATTGTCCGCAGCGAGATGAACGTTTGGGTTGGTTTGGTGATGCACAGGTTACTGCTGAAGAGGCTATGTTCAATTTTGATATGCCATTGTTTTATAGAAACTGGATCACCGGAATTAGAAAAAATCAGGATTCAGTAAGTGGCGATATTCCAATTATTTCTCCACGTCCTTATATCAAGGATGAAGGAGTAGAATGGAGCAGCACTTATATCAATTTGATATGGAAGTATTATATTTATTATGGTGATAAAAGGATCCTTCAGGAAAATTATGGAGCGATGAAAAAATACATGGCTTTTTTAGATGCCGAGGCTAAAGATCATATTTTAAAACAAGGCTGGATCGGTGATTGGGGGAGTTTGGTTAAAGGATGGAAAGAAGGTGAACCGGAATCAGTGCCTACAGCTTATTATTTTTGGAACTCTAAAATTCTTTCAAAAATCGCTAATGTTTTAGATAAAAAAAATGATGTAAAATATTTTTCGCTTAAAGCGGAAACAATCAAAGAGGCCTATAACAAAAAGTATTTCAATAAAGAAAAAATGGAATATAATAAGGGGAGTCAAATGGCAAATGCTTTTCCGTTATATTTAGGAATTGTCCCTGATCAATATAAAAGTGAAGTGCTTAAAAATCTGGTGGATGATATTTTGCATAAAAATAATGGGCATTTAACAACAGGTGTACTGGGATCAAAATATATGATAGATGCACTATGTCAGGAAGGTAGAGCAGATGTTGCATACTTGCTGGCAACACAAACCGGATATCCAAGCTGGAGTGATATGGTTGAAAAATACACTACGATGAGCGAATTCTGGACACTCAAACAATCACATAATCATGTGATGACCGGTAGTATTGATGCCTTTTTTTATAAAACTTTAGCAGGAATTAATCCGGACGAGAAATATCCGGGCTGTGAAAGAATGACTATTAAACCGTACATTCCGGAATCTTTACCATTTGTAAAAGCTTCTGTTGAAACGATCAAAGGCAGCGTTGGAGTGGAATGGGAGCAAAACAAATCAGAATTAAAATTAAATATTGAAATTCCTGTAGGGATGGCTGCAAATGTATTTGTTCCTGTAAATAAAGAATTAGGGCAATCTGTTGCAAAAGATTTAAACTTTGAAAATAGCAATGTTAAATTTATGGATGAGACAGAAAAATATAAGCATTATTTAGTTCAATCGGGTTCTTATTCTTTTGTCGTAGAATATTGATTTTGGTAGCATTAAATTTTAAACAAAAGAGAAAACAATAAAAAATGAAAGAAAAAAACATCTTAAACAGGTTTGAAAAAGCAGTAATATTATTGCTGTTTTTAGTTGTATTTGCACAATGTGACAAGCCAGAATCAGATAGTATGGATGCTACTTCTGATATAGAAAAACGTGCCGAAGATCTGTTAAAACAAATGACACTGGAAGAGAAAGTTTTTTTATTGGGAGGTTATGAAAGTGATGGAATGAGAAGTAATGGAATTGAAAGATTGGGAATACCAAAACTCAATATGGCAAATGGACCTCACGGCCTTGGTGGAATTGATGAAGCTACGTTTTTTGGAGGAGGAGTTTCATTTGGTGCATCCTGGAATCCGGAACTAATTGAAGAAGTAGGAAAAGCCATTGGTGCAGAAGCCAGATTTGCTGATAAGCATGTAATGTTAGGTCCAACTGTGAATATCCATCGATTACCAATTGGAGGAAGGAATTTCGAGAGTTATTCAGAGGATCCTTTTTTAACATCACAAATAGCCGTTGCATGGATCAAGGGAGTTCAAAGTCAGAATGTAGCTGCATGTGTAAAACATTATGCAGGCAACGAACAGGAATTTGAACGTAACGGCGTGAATATTGAAATGGATGAGCGAACCTTAAGAGAAATTCATCTTCCGGCTTTTAAAGCTGCTGTTCAGGAGGCAAATACCTATTCCATAATGAGTTCATACAATCGTTTTAGAGGTGAATTTGCTTCTGAAAATAAGTATTTATTAACAGATGTTTTGAGAAATGATTTTGGATTTGATGGAGTTGTAATTTCAGATTGGGATGCTGTTCATAGTTGTGTTCCATCTGCATTAGCAGGATTGGATATCGAAATGCCGGGGCCACCGATCTATTTTGGAGACTCCCTTTTGCTGGCCGTAAAAAACAATCAGATTCCTGAGAAACTTATTGATCAAAAAGTATTGAATATTCTTAAAATGGAGTTGAAACTTGGCTTGCTGGATGAACCGAACAAAATGCCAAAAGGAGAAATAGGTACTGATTATCACAGATCACTTTCCCGTAAGGTAACAGAACAATCTGTTGTTTTATTAAAAAATGAAAGTGTATTAGGGCAAAATAGCAAAATCCTGCCACTGGATAAAAACAAGATTAAATCCATTGCAATTTTAGGTCCAAAAGCTGATGAGGCAAGTGTTGGTGGAGGGGGAAGTTCAGAGGTGTTTGCGAAAGACTCTATTTCGATTATTGAAGGACTGGAGCATAAATTAGGATCAGATGTAAAGATCACCTTTATGAACGGGATCAATTTTACAACTGAGTTTCCTGCAATTGAAAGTAAAAACCTTCTTACAACAGTTGATGGAAAGGAAGTTAATGGTCTTACCGGAGTTTATTATAACAATGTTCACTTGGAAGGAGAATCTGTTCTTACAAGAGTCGATAAGGATGTAAATTTTGATTGGGGACAAGAATCTCCAGATTCTAAGATAAATGTAGATGGTTTTTCAGTAAGATGGACAGGGAAACTAAAGGCTACCAAAGAAGGAATGTATAAAATAGGAATCAATAGCAATGATGGAAGTAAACTTTTTGTAAATGGCAAACTTTTTGTCCACAACTGGGGTAACCATGGAGCAAAGATGAGAAGTGCCCCTTTGTATATGAAAAAGGGAGAAAGTGTTGATGTGATGATCGAGTATTTTGAAACTGGGAACAGTGCCAGTATGAAATTTGAGTGGGAGTTGCAAACTGTGGCAAAATACAATAAAAAAGTTTTGGATATCGCTAAAAATGCGGATGTTGTGATCGTTGCTGCAGGTCTTACCAAGGTATTTGAATGTGAAGGATTTGATCGGGCAGGTATGGATCTTCCGGGAGCACAAAATCAAATGATAAAAGATGTTGCTAAGGTAAATCCGAATACCATTGTAATTCTTACAAACGGAACTCCGGTAACCATGGTAGACTGGATTGAAGATATACCTGCAGTTTTGGAAGCATTTTATCCTGGACAGGAAGAAGGAAATGCCATTGCTGATATTTTGTTTGGAGATGTGAATCCTTCCGGAAAACTTCCTGTAACATTTCCCAAACGAATGGAAGACAATCCTGCTTTTAAGTATTATCCGGGTGTAAATTCTCAGTTAACTTATAGCGAGGGTATTTATGTGGGGTATCGATACTATGATACAAAAAATGTAGAACCTTTGTTTCCTTTCGGGTTTGGACTTTCGTATACGACTTTTGAATTTGGTGATCTGAAATTGAGTAAGAATTCTATGGGAAAAGAGGGTGAAATCACAATGGAGTTAATCGTGAAAAATACAGGAAAAGTTGCAGGAGATGAGGTAGTTCAATTGTATATTCATGATGTAAAATCTAAAATTGACCGACCTGAGAAAGAGTTAAAAGGATTTAAAAAAGTACATCTTATGCCTAGAGAAAGTAAAAGTGTAAGATTTAGAATTGACAAAAAAGCTCTATCCTATTATGATGTAAAGTTAAAATCATGGGTTGTAGAATCAGGAGAGTTCGAAGTGTTGGTTGGCAATTCTTCGAGAAATATTTTGTTAAAAGAAATATTCATAGTTGAATGAAATACATACTGGTTAGTTTCAATAATTAAGTATAAAAAAAGGGTTCAATTTTTTAAATTGAACCCTTTAGTATGTAGTTTACATGCTGAACAATATCATGTTCATTTTATCCATTTTTGATCTGTATCAGATCTTTCATTACACTAAACAATTCAATTTTGCTTCCTGCCACCCCAAAAGCATCGTGTAATTTTTTATAGATATTGTATAGTTTATGATAAACCTTTACGTTTTCAGAAATTGGATGATACACTTTTTCGGTTACCGTACAACTTTTGTCCTGCAATTCATTGTAGGTTATTGTTTTACCTTCTTTTGAATAAGCAGCATATGCTCCCATTAAGGCAGATCCCAATGCTACCGTTTCATCGATTGCTGCTATTTTCATGGGTTTGTTGATCACATCCGCATAAATTTGCATGAATAATGGATTTTTATGTGTAATTCCACCACAATTAACAACATCATCAATCACAACACCCTGACGTTCCATATCTTCAATAATTACTCTTGCACCAAAAGCAGTACTTTCGATCAAAGCTCTGTAAATTTCAAAATCTTTTGTTTGTAAACTCTGACCAATAATAAGTCCGGACAACATTGGGTCTGACAAGATACTTCTGTTTCCGTTATTCCAGTCTAATGCAATAAGTCCACTTGCACCAGCTTTAATGCTTTCTGCTTCTTCTGTAAGTTCTTTATGAGAACGATTGTTCTTTAAAATGTTTTTGATGTACCAATCCAGAATATCACCAACGGCACTTTGTCCGCTTTCAATTCCAAAATAATTGGGCAAGACTGATCCTGTTGCAACACTGGCTACGCCTTCAATATTAGAATTACTTTTGTCTAAATCACCTAAAACCAAATCACAGGTTGAAGTACCAATGATCTTAACCAAACTTCCATCTTTTATTCCCGATCCAACCGCACCGGCATGTGCATCTAAAATTCCCATTGCTATTGGAATACCTTCCGGCATATCAAACTCATCTGCCCATTCTTTTGATAAACTACCACTATCATACTCAATAGAAAATGTTTTTTCCGGTAAGGTTTCCAGGATCTTTAACAGGTCGGGATGCAGAGCTTTTATGAATTCAGCATCTGGAAATCCGCCCCACTCATCGTTGTACAATCCTTTATGACCGGCTGCACAAATATTTCTTTTTACTTCATCGGCACCTGTTATGCCTGCTAAAACTGCAGGAATATAATCACTTAATTCCAGCCAAGTAAATGCAGTATCAAAAACTTCTTTATCAATATTTCTACAATGTAAAATTTTAGCCCAAAACCATTCCGAGGAATAAGCACCTCCTATTTTGGTTAAATAAAGAGGTCTGATTTTTGCAATTGTTTCCGTAATTTTATCTGCTTCTTTGTGCGATGTGTGGTCTTTCCACATCCAAGAATATGCATTTAAATTATCTTTAAATTGGTTGAGTGAAGAAAGAGGAATCATTTCTTTGGTGACTGGCAATGGAGTAGAACCTGTTGCATCAACCCCAATCCCGGTAACAGCTGACATTTCAATACCAATTTTTTCATTTTCAATTTTAGATTTTCCCAGAGCTTTTTTCATTGAATCAACATAGTCTGTGGCACTTTGACGAGCTAATAAACTATCTGAATCAGAAGTAAATACGCCGTTTACACCTTTTTCATATGCATGTTCAACTGAATGGAGAACTTTTCCGCTTTCTAACTCTAAAGTAAGTACTCTTACTGCCGTAGAACCAAAATCAATACCTAACACTATTTTATTTTGCATAATTTTAAAACTAAAATTTGAATATAATCACAAAATTATATTTAATTAAATTAATCAAAGGTTAAAATATGATATGTTTAGAATAAAATTAACTTGATGGAATATGTAATTATTTGGTATTTTTGTATGATACAATTGTATTTAAAATATAACACATGAAAAATTTTGTAAAAATCTTTATACTTTTTAGCATATTTATTGGGTATTCACAAGAATCGAATAAAATTGCTTTTGGACCTTTTATTCAGCAAATGGGAACCAAAGACGCAACAATTTGTTGGTCGACAGTTGAAAGCGAACCGATCTTAACAGACAAAGATGGAAAAACAAAAACAATCAGGGAATACAAATATCATAAAATTCATCTGGGAGATTTAAAACCAAATACGGAGTATAGTTATGATGTTTTAAACGACGGATCGGATGAAGGTAAGGGGAAATTAACGACTTATCCGGATGAAGCAATTCCTTTTAATTTTGTTACCATTGGAGATACCAGAAACAGACATGATGTTCATGGGGAGATCTTAAATAAGATCATGGATAAAAATCCCAGATTCATAGTTAACTCAGGTGATTTGGTGCGTAACGGAAGAGCTATTGAAGATTGGGAGGCTTTCTTTAAAGTGAGTAAGGAATTAATGAGAAACACTCCT
Source organism: Flavobacteriaceae bacterium (assembly GCA_029939235.1). GTDB lineage: Bacteria > Bacteroidota > Bacteroidia > Flavobacteriales > Flavobacteriaceae > Lutimonas. The sequence goes on along the minus strand of JAOZTG010000107.1, from coordinate 1,778 downwards.
TATTATCCTGTTTTAGGAAATCATGAGAAAGATTCTCCATATTATTACGATATGTTTGATCTGCCAAACAATGAAAAATATTATTATTTTACTGTAGGCGATGCCCTTTTTATTGTTTTGGATAGTGAAGGGATACAAATATCAGAGCCTAGTTTTGTAACCGATAAAAACAGTGAAAAATTTTGGCATGAAGCCTTTGATGAATATTTTGTAACACAGAAAAAATGGTTAGAAAAAGTTTTAGATCTTAATCATGAAGCCGGTTTTATATTTATTTTTCAACACAAACCTTTGTTCAGTATCATGAAGAACAGAGTGGAAGAAGCAGAAATAGCTCGTGCTTTCTGGGGAGATATTTTTGAACGTCATGGTGTTCAGGTATTTTTAAACGGTCATGACCACCATTATCATCACGCAATAAAAAATGGTGTTCATTTTATTACTTCAGCTGGTGGTGGTGCACCTCTTTATAAATTTGATGCCATCCAGCCTGAAAGTGTAAAATATAAAAAAGTAGAACACTATATGAATGTGGAAATTAATAAAGAAAATGCAGTTTTGCATGCAATTGATATCCATGGTAATGAGTTTGATACCATTGTTGTGAAAAGAAGAAAAACCAATTAGGAATTATTTAATAAAAGAAAAATGAAAATTAGAATAATTTTAGTATTTGTGTTTTTAATAACACTCAATTCTTGTAAATCTACAAGTACGACAACAAATAACAATGATACAGTAGTTTCAAATGAAGTTAGTATGATAACTAACAAAGCTCCTTATAATCCAGAGCCGGGAATACAAAAACTGAGGGATGAGAATGAGATCAAAGATATAAACGGAAAAGTAACATTAAAAAAACCGATCCACTTTTTAGTGTTTGGTGATTCAAAAGGTAGTAAACATTTAAAGTCGGTATTAAAAAGAGCTGATTTGTTAAACCCGCAATTTTGTCTGACAACTGCCGATCTGGTGAATAAAGGCGGTGGAGATATTGGAGTTGAATTATATAAGGATCTGGACAAAGATGCTGGATGGTTTTTTAGAAAATATCCTACCTGGCCTACTTTAGGCAATCATGAGGTTGGAGGGCCAAAAAGTAATACAGGTCAGGAAAATTATGATTCAGGAGTGAAGAATTTTGGCGATTTTTTCGGTCTAAAAGATCCTTTGTACAGTTTTGATTATGGAAATGCTAAATTCATTGCTTTAGATTGGATAAAAGCTTCAAAAAGCCCTGAGCGCTTAGAATGGCTTGAGAATGAATTAAAAGAAGCAAGAACTAAAGACATGCATATTTTTGTTTTTAAACACAGACCCTATTATACAGTTGGGCATAAAAATTATAATGATGTAGAAGGTAAAAGTACAGTTGTAACTGAATTGTTTTCAAAGTATAAGGTAGATGCCGTTTTTTCAGGTCATGATCATATTTACTACAGAACTTTAAGAGGTGGAGTTAATTATATTGTTTCCGCCGGAGCAGGTGCAACTATTTATGATTTAAAACGTGAAGGAGATGCAATTGATGGTGATGCCTACTATGGGAGAACGAGAGATATGGATTCTGAAGAGTTTAAGTTTCATCCGGTTTCTGGCGAAGAGAGTTTTTTCCATAAACCAATGTTTTTTGTGGTTTCTGTTAAAGTAGACGGAGGCAAAGTGACTTTTGAAATGATCGATGCCAAAGGAAAAACCTGGGATAAATTTGATTTTGAATCTGATAAATAAAGGTTAAAATGACAAATTTATTTGTGAGAATTATCTTTTTAATGGTT
>JAOZTG010000273.1 GCA_029939235.1 Flavobacteriaceae bacterium | reverse complement strand
ATTATTCCGCCATTTTTTCAACAGTGAACATTTCATCTTTTAATCCGGTATTGATCTTGATATCGGTCATGATAAATTTGGTCATATGCTTTTTAACAACATTCTCCATGCTAACCTGTGTTGTTACCCATATACCATCAACTTTTTTAAAAATATAGGTTGCTACTTTTAATTTTTTGCCGGTCTGATCATAATATTCAATTTTCTCAGGATAATAATGATGTCTGTTTATAGTTGCCAGGAGTCTGCTGTATGAACCATCGGATTCTTTTGGTATCAGATTTAGAAGATAAGTATCTTTATCACTTTTGATGAGTGTTGGTGTAAATCGCTCGGAATAGGTTTTGTTATCACTATCCTCCAATGAGAAATCAGATTTATTAAATTTATTACCCTCTGCCAGATTGGTGATCTTTTTTGGTTTTTTGAACATGGGTAAGTAAAGATAAACTGCATTTGGTAATGTAAGAGATGCGATTCCATTATCTGATTTTGGATAAGTGTACTTAAAAAGTTTTTTATCGAGTCCTTTTTGGTAAAGCATTGCTTTTTTAATTTTTTTACTATTGGTTTTAAGGTTGATCATCTGCATTTCTACCGTGGAGGTTTTGTCCTTTAAGGAGAAAATTGCCGTATCAACTTTTGACAGGATGATTTTGGCATCTTCAACTGTGCCAGACTGTAGATTAACTGTTAAAACCATCAAAAAGGTGAAGAATAATTTCATGTGTTTATTTCTTTTTTCGTTCCAGTAGAAGTATAGAAGGCAATAGAGTGAGTGCTCCCATTGCAGCGCCTAACATGCTCAAAGCTATAATTATTCCGAAATAGATCATGGGTACTAAATTAGAAAAAACCAGCGTTAAAAAACCTAATGCAACCGAAATAAAATTAATAATAATTCCCTTGCCACTTACGTGTATGCTTTTCCGAACAGCTTCAGTAACTGTATTTCCGTTTGCTTTGACATGATTGAAATAGGAAAAGAAATGGATAGAATAGTCAATACCAATTCCCATTGCAATGCTTGCCACAAGAACCGTTGCAATATTTAACGGAATTCCACTGTAACCCATTACTCCATAAACAATACCAATAGTTACAATTACAGGTAAACTGGCGTACATCCCTCTTTTGAATGAGTGTAACATCAAACTTACGATGGTCATTACAAGTATTAATGCAATGATCAAACTAACAATTTGACTATAAAGTAGGTTGTCAGATAATTTTTTATTGATAAATGGCATGCCTGTCATCTGAATAGAATATGCTTCTGACGGATGGTTTTCAAAATAACTTAGCATATAATCGTTAAGTTCTATGGTGGAGTGATCACCAATATCCTGAAACTTGGCAATGATCAATGCCTGATCCTGATCCGGACTTACCAAATGGGAGATGCTTTCCTGTTGATCGAGTAAAAACCACAATTGTCCAATGGAGCCTTCGTCGTCGGGTATTTTATTTTCGCCACTAATCTTTCTGTTAAGTTCCTTCACTACATCTGCAATGGATTGAGTGCTTCCTATCAATGGGCTTTTTTTCATATAATTTTCCAGATCCATCATGGCCTTTAATACTTCCGGACTTAAAATATTTCCTGTAAAGGTGATAAATACAGGTTTGGTGCCACCAAAACTTTCACTTAAGATCTGTTCAGAAATACTTACCGGATGTTCATCTTTAAAATATCCGGCTACACTTACACTTCGTTTCAAAAGAAAGATTCCACCTAAGCTAATCATAAAAATGATGATCCATATGGTAAGGATCCTTTGCGGATGATGGATTACCTTTTCACCAAGTGGTATAAGGAATTTTCTTAACAGAATAGGTTGCTTTTTTACTGAATTTTCTTGTTTTTTTATTTTCTTTTTGGGAAGTACAGCAATCAAAGCGGGTACAAAAGTGAGTGCCAGAAGTCCGGAGAAAAAGGTTCCCATTGCTGCAAGTATACCAAAATCACGAATCATGGTAAGATATGCTCCAAAAATAAAAGAAAGGAATCCTACCATAGTTGTAAGAGCTGACAGACTAACAGGAACGATCATCAATGAAAGCGCTTTTTTAAGTTGAAGGATTTTATCTGAACTATTTTGGTGATCTATCTGGTTTAGAATATGTATCACATAAGCAGTTCCTATCGCCAGAATAATGATAGGAATGTTGTTGGAAACCATTGATAATTTAAAACCCAGAAATGTAAATAAACCCATCGCCCACAGGATGGCAATTCCGGCTGTAAATAAAGGAAGTACAACGCCTCTTGCAGAGTGAAAACTTAAGTAAAGTAATAGAGTAATTATAAGAAATGAAATTGGGATCAAGATTGAAAGATCATGTGATACTACTTTTGAAACGTAAGCAACCATGAATGGTGCACCGGCAAAATAATGTTCACTTTTTAGAGGAATACGATCAATCTTTTCCATGATCCTTTTGGAGGTTTCCTGGATATTTACATCACCACCAAAAGAGAAAATAATGACAGATGATTTACCATTCTTTGCAATTAAATTTCCTGTGATCATTGGATCAGAAGTGATCTTTTTCATCAGGACATCTGCCTCTGTATTGTTTTTCGGACGGTTGGAACTATTGATAAGGTTTGTAACCTCAAAATCATCACCGGTTACTTCAAGATGTTGAATATTTGTTATGCTCGAAACAGAAACGATCCCTTTGGTGTTGCTAAGCGAATCTGTAATAATTTGGATGTCGTCCAGTACTTTTGGTATGAGTACATTATCAGCTTTGATAATGACCATGCCTATTTCGTTGCTTCCAAATTTTTCTCCAACTTCTCTAAAAAGACGAACATCAGGATCATCAGCCGGCAAAGAATTGATGATATTGGAATCTACCTGCATATGAAAGAGCTGAACCGTAAAGAAAATAGTGATCAGTGTAACCAAAGTAATTATCGACCATCTAAATCGTATTATTGAATCTGATATATTTTTCATTTAGTTGAAGCTTTCCATAAAATTCAAAAGTAGTACGAAAATAGTTATTTTTTATTAGCGAAGCTTAATTTTGATGAGTTTTAGTACGAACAGTAATTGTAAGAAGAATAACTATTTTTTGTACTTAAGCAGTCTTAGTAGCATGATGGAGGCAGATATAAGGTTAAATGGAGGTTTCGACTGCGCTCAACCTAACAGCTAAACAAATTAATAATGGATATAAGCAGGTAACTATCTACTGAATTCTTATATAAGA
>JAOZTG010000272.1 GCA_029939235.1 Flavobacteriaceae bacterium | reverse complement strand
ATCATATAATCTTTCATCAATTCAAAGGAAGGTGTTACTATTACTCCTTCCCCCGGATCTTCACCTCTGTCGCATGAGGTAAAAAATAATGCAGGTACTAATAAAAATCCTATTAATAATAATTTTAAATTCTTCATGATTTTATTTTTAAGTATTGTATTTATTTGTTTTTTTGATTTGTTTATTCAACAACAGGATACATGTTGATCTCTTTTTTTGAAAAAGTTTCCCATTTGTTACTTTTTGCTGTTTTGTACATGTAACCATTGGTTCCATATGACAAGTTTGAAGCATTATACCCTAACAGATCTAAGTAAGCAGTAACATAAGCAGAACCTTGTCCTGTTGCACCGGTTACTAATATTTCCTTATTTGTAGGTAAAGTGTATAGATCACTGGTTGATGACATAGATGCATTAGGTTTGTAGTTTATAGCTTTAGGAACATGACCTTTACTATATTTATCTGCAGCACGATAACTAACTATATAATAGTTACCTGGATTACCAAAAGCTACGGAAGATTTTACGGAAGATTCTTTATAAGGAACAGCAAATACTTTTTCTAATCTTGCGGTTAAAATGTCTTTTCCACTGGATTCACCTGTTTTTAAAACCGGTTTAGACCCTTTTGCTGCTTTAGGATTATTTGTAGTTCCTACTTTCCCTACATAATCACTTTTTAAGGCTTTATTCCAGGAAGCATCAGCAAAATCTAATCTCCATGAACTCATTCCCCATTTCATACTATAAACATTGCCGTAACCAGCCAATCTTAAAAGACTTGTATAGTAAGCTGCGGTTTGACCGGAATAACATACGATTACAATTTTATCAAATTCAGCAGGATCAATTTCATAATCAAAATAAGAAAGTAATTCTGTTGGTTTAACAAGATTTGCATTTTTAATATGTCCGGTATCAAATTTACTCTCACTTCGAATATCAATTAAATGATATTTGGCATTTTTCATATTTTTTTTAACTACATCAGCATCAATAAATGCCGGAGATGCTGTGCTGTTAATAAAATTGCCATTGGCTTCAAGATACTTCACCAAAGTTTCAAACTCATTTGCAACTGGCGGATCAGGATTTGCACTGTTATAATTTACATTTGTAAAACTGCTAAATAAAGCAATTGTTGAAATTAGAAAAGCTACCGAAAAGATTGATAATTTTTTCATGATTTAATTTTTTTTAAATTTTAATTATTTATTTGTTTAATTCTAGTCAAAAGTAAAATGAGCAGTATTTTTTTTTTATGATTTTTATCATTTTCATACTATAAATAATCGTTATGTATAGTATCATATGTTACATATGGGAGTTTCATAAGTTGCAGAATATTTTTTGATACAATTGATTGATACACTTATCACAAGTATGTTAACAGGTTTAAAAACAATAGACTAAGTATAATCTACTAAAATAATAGAAGAAAATTTAATATTTTAAGGTAGAAAAAACAGCTTTTTAACAGAAAAACTCAGCACAATTGTGGATTAGAAAAATGAATATGATAAAAGTCAGTTACAGGTATTAAAATTGTGTTTAATTTTGCTGTATTGAATGCCTATTTATTTTAAAATTTAAAAATTGAAATAGATATTATTATAAAGAACTTACTCAAACATTTTAATTATGAAAAAGTATAGAATTATCTCCAAATTATTTTTTGTTTTTGCATTATTATGGCTGACATCCTGTAAGGAAAAAGAAGTCATAAATAGTGAAAACGCAATTGCATTTAATACTCCTGTTGAAGTAAAATCAAAGGCACAAAAATTAGCTGATGAGGTCTTTAAGAACGGAGAAATTATAAGTGCTGAACTGTCACCAAAGACAATGAGTGCTGAAGAAGTTTATAATTTATTAGATAAGAATATTCTGACCATAGATATCAGAGGAGGAAAAGATTTTGCTGATGGTCATATTAAAAATTCAGTAAACGTTAGGGCAAGTGAGCTTATGGATTTTGCTCAGGTAAAGGGCTTGCCAATGTATCAAAAAGTTGTTTTGGTGTGTTATACAGGCCAGACAGCAAGTTTTTCGGCTGCAATATTGCAACTTTTGGGGTATAAGAATATTTATGTATTAGAATGGGGAATGTGTGGATGGAATAAGAAGTTTAGTCAAAAATGGAATAAGAATATTTCTGATAAATATGTTAAAAAATTGGTTACAACGCCTTATCCAAAAAATAATCTATCTGAACTTCCTGTAATTGAAAACAAGAAAAATACAGGTCCACAAATAATTAATACGCGTGCACGTACTATATTAAAGGAAGGTTTTGGCAGTTCGGCAGTAACTTATAGATATGCTGCAGGTAGTGCTAAAAAAGGGAAATCATATCTTATTTGTTATCAGCCTGAGTCAGTTTATAATGAAGGACATATTGATAATGCAGTTTTATATGATCAAAAAAATTCATTTAACCTTGATACTGATCTTTTGACACTTCCTACCGACAAAACAATTGTCATTTATTCAGACAAAGCTTATCAAAGTACATTTATTGTGGTATATTTAAAGATGTTGGGTTATGATGCTAAAACAGTTAAATATGGAGCAAATAGCTTTATGAATACAAAATCAATTGAACGAGGTGCCGGTTTTAATGATAGTGAAATAAAAAATTATCCTTTTGAGACCTCCGAATATATAGAAGTTGTTGGAGAAGTACAAGAAGGAGGTTGTTAAATAGTAAAAATTATAAAACTCAATATTAAATAAATAGTATCATGTCTGAAAATAACAATATAAAAAATAAATGGGTCAAGTTTTTGATATACGCGGCGGTTACAATTTTACCCTGGGTAGTCATTTTTGCTGTTTCCAAATATTTGGAAAAAAGCAAAGAACCTTCTGAGTATATAAAGATTGTTAATTACGAAAAGAAGGAGCATAAATCACCGGTAGATCATGGTGAGTTTGAAGAACTTCAAAAGGATTTTAAAACTCCGATGGAAGTTACAGAAGCTTGTGTTAGTTGTCATAACAAGAGACATACAGAGATTATGAGTAATGCACACTGGACCTGGGACCGTGAACGAGTAAGAGAGAATGGTGAGACTGTTCTTTCAGGAAAGAGAAATGTGATCAATAATTTTTGTATTGCTACAAATACAAATACATGGAAATGTACCAGTTGTCATATAGGGTTTGGTTATAAGGATAATGAATTTGATTTTTCTGATTATACAAAAGTAGATTGTATGGTATGCCACG
>JAOZTG010000271.1 GCA_029939235.1 Flavobacteriaceae bacterium | reverse complement strand
CACACAGAGAAAACATGGAAGTTTCGCAAAGAGAATTTTAAATATTTACTGGCAATCAAGTATCTAAAATAATAATTCTACATTATTCTAAAACAGAACCAAAAAGAATAAAAACGAGTGGTAATGAATAGTCTTCATTCTGCTTGTAAAGCCAAGTTTGATGTTATGATGATTGATTTCATCGAATACAGGAGTTTTCAAGAATTATTTATTAGTTTTGATAATAGTTAAATGATTTTTAAATGGATCTTGATAATAAATTTGATTTAGGTTTTTTTCCTACACCACTTCATAAGTTAAATAATCTTTCAGAAAAGTTTACTGATTATCAGATTTTTATTAAAAGAGATGATCAAACGGGACTTGCTTCCGGAGGTAATAAAACCAGAAAACTTGAATATCTGATCCAAAAAGCTTTAGATGAAAATTGTGATACGGTGATTACAGCCGGAGCACAACAATCTAATCATTGCCGGCAAACTGTTGCTGCCAGTGCCGTTGCCGGAATGGAATGCCATTTGTTACTTGGTGGTGAAGAACCAAAAGAGTACAATGGTAATTTACTGCTTTCACATGTGTTAGGTGCAAAGCTTCATTTTACAGGAGAAAACCGAAAAGGAGAGGATATTGAAGATTTAAAAAATGAATTAGAATCTGAAAATAAAAAAGTTGCTGTTATTCCTTATGGAGGATCAAATTTACTGGGTTCTTTTGGATATATCAATGCCATAAAAGAGTTAAAAGATCAATTGTTAGAGCAAAATTTAAATATTGATTATATCTTTTTTGCTTCCAGTTCGGGGGCAACACAGGCAGGAATAATGATTGGTCTCGATTTTTACGACTTGAAAGCGAAATTAATTCCTATAAATATAGACAAAGCAGAAGCAGAAGGATTTTTAGAGCAAATTATTTTGGATCTGATCCATGAGAGTGAACAATTCTTTCATCTTAATAAAGAATATAGGATTAATGATATTCCGCTTGAAAGAAATTTTGATAAAGCAGGTTACGGAAATATGACCGGTGAAGAAAAAGAAGCAATAAAAACTCTGGCCCAAACAGAAGGGATATTGTTAGATCCTGTTTATACTGGAAGAGCATTTTATGGGATGCTGGATTATTTAAAAAAGAAAAAAATAAAACCAAAAAGTAATGTTTTATTCTGGCATACCGGTGGACTTCCGGCAAATTTTAATTACGGAAAAGAATTATTTTAGGAAACAATAACATGATGAATAATAAAACAAAATACTTGATATACAGATATTTAATTCCGTTTTTGATTTTTGCGATGGTTTGGCTTGTGTTAGAATATTTCTATCCGGAGATGATCCTTGGAAAGAAAGGTTTCTTTGCCGGAATTAGTACTTATTTATTTTCTCCAAAAATTAAAAAGATCAATTTCTTAAGAGGTCAGAATATTCAAATAAAATGGTTCATCTTAGGAAAGATAGTTTTACTTCCAATGGATAAAAAATAGATTATAAGATTAGAAATAATAATAGATTCTTTTATATTGGTAACATAAATTCTTAAAAAATGAAAGCAATAATAATTTTTCTTATGTTTTTCTCTTTGTTTGCTTGTAAGCAACAAACTAGTGATATGACTAAATTACAAGATCGAATAAAGGTTTTAGAAACTCAGGTAGCGAATTCTTATAAACCGGGTTTTGGCGAATCGATGAGTAGTGTTCAGGTACATCATGCAAAACTCTGGTTTGCCGGAATTAATAAGAACTGGAAACTTGCAGAATTTGAAGTACACGAATTAAAGGAAGTACTTGAAACAATTAAAAAGTATCAAAAAGAAAGAGATGAAAGTCAGTTGATCGATATGATGAACCCTACTTTAGATAGTGTTTCATATGCGATTAAAAATAAAGAAGAGAAATCATTTAAAAGGAGTTATGCACTGCTTACAACAACTTGCAATGATTGCCATTTGCAGACTAAATTTGAGTATAATATTGTAAAAATACCTGATATGCAGCAGTTTAGCAATCAGGATTTTAGTATGAAACCATAATTCTTTCGAAAAGATAGAATAAAAGAGCCTAAATATTAGAGTTGTAAGTTATATTCATATTTTCATGTAAATACTGATTATTAGTTGGTTATGACTATTTTAACTCTGTGAATCTCTCCATTTCTCTGTGTAACTTTGTGTGATACCCGCCTGAACGGATGGGCAGGGCTATTTCGTAAAGTTTCACAAAGTGAACGTTGAGTTCCGTAAAAAAAAGTATGAATTTGCTTTTTTTGGAGTTTACTTTTTCAGTATGAGTAACTCCTAAATAAGGCTTACCTTTGCAAAATGCAAAAAGAACTGCAACTTTCCGACTGGCTACCAACTACCAACAAAGAAGTTAAAATACGAGGTTGGGATAGTCTGGATGTAATTCTTTTTAGTGGTGATGCCTATGTAGATCATCCAGCATTTGGTCCAGCGGTTGTGGGAAGAATACTGGAGAGTTATGGACTACGGATAGCAATAGTACCTCAGCCAAATGTAAATGATAATTTACAGGATTTTGAAAAACTGGGAACTCCCAATTTGTTTTTTGCAGTTACTGCCGGTGAGATGGATTCTATGGTGAGTAATTACACCGCTTCCAAAAGGAAACGAGATAAAGATGCTTATACACCAAACGGTGATAAGGGTTTTCGCCCGGATTATGCAACCACGGTTTATTCCAAAATTTTGAAAGAAAAATTTCCTGATATTCCTGTTGTTATTGGTGGTATTGAAGCTTCTCTTCGTAGGGTCACACACTATGATTACTGGAGTAATGCCTTAAAGCCAAATATTTTAACAGAATCGGGTGCTGATCTTTTGGTTTACGGAATGGGAGAACAGCCCTTACGGGAATTGATCTCACTTTTACAAAAGGGTGTTCCGTTTGATTCGATCAAAACAATTAAACAAACCGCTTATTTGTTAGATATCAAGGAGGAGATTCAAAAAAATAACCAGTGGGAAGATGTAGAAATTCATTCGCATGAAGCCTGTTTAAAGGATAAAAAGATCTTCGCAAGTAATTTTAAAACGATTGAACAGGAGTCAAATAAAATATTTGGAAGAAGGGTTTTACAAAAGGTGGAGAATAAGACTTTGGTAATTAACCCACCTGCTTCAACAATGACCGAAAAAGAAATTGATGCATCTTTTGATCTTCCATTTACAAGATTGCCTCACCCTAAATATAATAAACGAGGTCCAATTCCTGCATT
>JAOZTG010000019.1 GCA_029939235.1 Flavobacteriaceae bacterium | reverse complement strand
CCTGCTACAAAAGCTGTTAGATATTTTCAAGCCGAAAATAAAATTAAAAGCCTTGTTGATGTAAAATTAGCGATGGAAATACCTTTATTTGAAGAAATGAAGTAATTTTTTTAAAAAGATAATTAAAAATCCTTTCAATTGATTTTGAAAGGATTTTTTTATACCTAAACTTTCCTTTTCTACTAGATATTACAATCATTGCTTAAATCTTTTTAAAAAGTCAAAACACACTGTTCAAAATAATGTAATTCGTAATGAACATATACCATAAAATGAAATCTTATAACTTTTTCTTGCCAGATACTTCAATCAAAAATAGCTGTTTGATTAGTGGCTTTTTTGCTGTTAATTTCTAGAGGATATTTTCTTACTTTTACAATTGATTCATAAAATTTTTTTTATTAAATTTTACCTTCTATTTTTGCCCTTATGACTGAATGGTACCATTATTTACTTTTAATCGTTGTTGGTTTTATCGTTGGTATTATCAATACGATTTCCGGAGGTGGCTCCCTGCTAACTTTACCTATCCTGATCTTTTTGGGCTTACCTTCTAATACGGCAAATGGTACCAATCGCATTGCAATATTTATGCAAACTATTTTTTCTTATGCCGGATTTAAAAGTAAAGGTGTTACAAATAAATACTCCTCTTTTGGATGGTATCTGGCAGTTTCTGCTACTATTGGATCACTTATCGGAGCAAGAATTGCTATTGATATCAAAGATGATGTGTTCAATAAAATTTTGGCTATTGTTATGATTCTTGTAGTTGGATTTATGGTGATTAAACCGAATAAACAATTACATGAACTTGCAGATAGGATTACTGGCAAGTATCGAATCTGGAGTACGATTGCTTTCTTTTTTATTGGTATTTATGGCGGATTTATTCAGGCTGGAACAGGAATTTTTATTCTGTTAACTCTTTCTTCTATTAATCACCTTACACTGGTGAAATCGAATGTGATCAAAGCAATGGTAATGATTATTTATACCGCTGCCACATTATTCATGTTTGGTTTTAATGATAAATTAAACTGGCCTATCGGACTTACCATGGCAATAGGTCAGGCCTTTGGTGGATGGATCTCTAGCCGATGGTCAGTTAATAAAGGTGATGGAATTGTAAAAGTATTTCTTATTGTAATGGTTATCATTATGGCTATCAAACTTTGGTTTTTCTAACGTTTGATCTCAAAGTATTCATGATTTTTTAAGTCATTTTGTTTGCTTTCGACAAAATATACCATGGAATTTGGAGAACCTTTATGCAGCCACTCTATAAAGGCATCAAGCTTTTCCTTATCTCCTTCTGCTTCCGTGAAAACTTCCCCGGTTGGCAAATTCTTAACAAACCCCTGAATATCCAGTTCGTCAGCCTTTATCTTAGTATATTTCCTAAACCAAACACCCTGTACCCTACCCTTTACTATAATATCATAATGTAATTTTCCCATCAAAATCTTTTATAAATCAAAATTAAACAATAGTACTTCTAAATCATTGCACTTTCTTAAATTATTTTACCTTTGTCTTCTAAAATATTCAATTCTGTTTTTATGGGTAATTCTATAGGTAATCTTTTTAAACTTACAACTTTTGGTGAATCTCACGGATCTGCAATTGGCGGAATAATTGATGGTTGTCCTGCCGGAATTACTTTGGATTTTGATGCCATTCAAATGGAATTGAACAGAAGAAAACCTGGACAATCAAGGATTACTACACAACGTAAAGAACCAGATCATGTTGAATTCCTTTCTGGAATTTTTGAAGGAAAAACTACCGGAACTTCCATTGGTTTTCAAATTAAAAATACCAATCAAAAAAGTAAGGATTACTCTCATAACACAAATGTTTATCGGCCTTCTCATGCAGACTATACCTACGATAAAAAATATGGGATTCGCGATCATCGTGGTGGTGGCAGAAGTTCTGCTCGTGAAACTGCCAACTGGATCGTTGGAGGTGCTATCGCCAAACAATTCCTAAAAAACATTAAGATTAATGCCTATACTTCTTCTGTTGGAAACTTAACACTTGATAAAACTTATCAGGAACTGGATCTAACTAAAACAGAAAACAATATCGTACGCTGTCCTGATAAAAATTTTGCTGATAAAATGATCAAACTGATCGATGGTGTTAGAAAACAAGGGGATACTATTGGCGGTGTTATTACTTGCGTGATCCAAAATGTACCTGTTGGACTTGGGGAACCTGTTTTTGACAAATTACATGCTGTCCTTGGAAAAGCAATGTTATCTCTAAACGCTGTAAAAGGGTTTGAGTACGGTAGTGGATTTAATGGTGCAAAAATGAAAGGATCGCAGCATAACGATTTATTCAACCCAAACGGGAGTACCAAAACAAACCTTTCCGGAGGAATTCAAGGTGGAATAAGTAATGGAATGGACATCTATTTTAAGGTTGCTTTTAAACCGGTAGCCACCATCATGCAAAAACAAAACACGATTGATTCTGATGGTAAACTTGTAGAAATGCAAGGAAAGGGAAGACATGATCCCTGTGTTGTTCCAAGAGCAGTACCAATTATAGAAGCTTTAAGTGCTTTGGTCTTAGTTGATTATTTCTTACAACTCAAAGCAAGAAAATAATTATTTTTATCTTCATTGAAATAAATTGAAAGTATATGCGTTAAATTAAAAGTTAAACTTGTTTTAACTAATTCTTAACAAAACAATTTTCTTAATAAAAAATAATTCTGGAATATTTCTGGTTTTATTTTATCGAAAGGCTTTTCAAAAAATAGTTTTCAAAACTATTTATAAAGCCAAAATAATAACCATTAATATAAAATTTAATGATAATTAATAAGAAAATTGATATGCATTTATCACAACATTTCACTCCTTTTTTCCCAAATATCTCTAAAATTAATATACAATTAATTCATATTGTAGTTCAAATTTAGAAAATAAGCCTAAAATAATTATTTAATCAATTAAGAAATAAATAGTCTGAAAATCAGATTATTGAAGATCCCTTTTTTTTGGACTGCTATAGAGAGTAAAATTTCATAGCAGTCTTTTTTGTTATAGATATCTTAAAATATAATATTGCATTGTTAGTCTTTTATTAATAATGTACCTTTGCATTTCTTTAAAAAATAATAAAATGGATAAAGGATTATACGCAAAGGTTAAAACATCCAAAGGTGATGTTTTGATCAATTTAGAATTTGAAAAAACACCTGGTACTGTAGGGAATTTTGTTGCTTTAGCAGAAGGTAATTTAGAAAATACTGCAAAATCTCAGGGCGAAAAATATTATGACGGACTGAAATTTCACAGGGTAATTCCTGATTTTATGGTACAAGGTGGTTGCCCTCAAGGTACAGGAACCGGAAACCCGGGATACAGTTTTGAGGATGAATTCCATCCAGATCTAAAACATGATAAACCCGGAATGCTTTCTATGGCAAATTCAGGACCTGGTACAAATGGAAGTCAGTTTTTTATCACACATGTACCAACACCTTGGTTAGATAATAAACATACTGTTTTTGGAAGTGTTGTAGAAGGTCAGGATATTATTGATGCTATTGCACAAGATGATATCATTGAATCTATGGAGATCATCCGTGAAGGTGTAGCTGCTGAGGCATTTAACGCAATTGAAGCTTTTAGAACTTTTGAAGGTGCAAGAGAAGAGAATATTGCTAATGAAAAGGTAAAAATGGATGCTGAATTAGATAAAATTGCAGCAGGTTTTAAGAAAACAGACAGTGGATTACGCTATCAGATCATCCAAAATGGAAATGGAAAAAAGGCAGAAAAGGGTAATAACATTTCTGTTCATTATAAAGGTCAGTTAGTTGATGGTACTGTTTTTGATTCATCTTATCAACGCAAAGAACCAATTGATTTTCAGGTTGGTATTGGTCAGGTGATCAAAGGATGGGATGAAGGTTTACAATTACTAAAAGTAGGTGATAAAGCCCGTTTAGTGATTCCTTCAGATTTGGCATATGGTAGTCAGGGTGCTGGTGGAGTAATTCCTCCAAATGCAACTTTGATATTCGATGTTGAATTGATGGATGTAAAATAAAATTTTACATTGTTAAAAAATAAAGGCCACTAGAAATAGTGGCTTTTTTTATTCTAATAACTTTTATAAAACTAATTGGTTATGTTTTAGAATGTAGTATGATGATTTTAAATACTTGAATTTTATATGTAAATCAAAAATATCTTTGAGAAACTTTGTGTTTTCTCTGCGTAACTCTGCGAAATAACACTTACTTATTACTATCCTTTAACATTGGAACAAATCTAAAATCACCAAATTCATGTTTTTCAAAATTCTTTTCACCTTTTCGGATATATAAGGTCATTACCTGGGTTCCTTCCCCTACAGGGATTACCAGCCTACCTCCTATTTTTAACTGACTCAATAATGCTTTTGGAACAAAAGGAGCACCGGCAGTTACAATAATCCCATCAAAAGGTGCCTTTTCATTCATACCAATATATCCATCACCAAAAACTAATTTTTTAGGGACATATCCAACCTTTGGCAAAAACTTTTTTGTTTTAGCATATAACTCTTTTTGCCTTTCTATGCTATAAACTACTGCTTTCAATTCTATTAAAATAGCCGTTTGATAACCTGAACCAGTACCAATCTCTAAAATTATATCACCAGCTTTAACCTGTAATAATTCCGTTTGAAAAGCAACTGTATATGGCTGTGAAATAGTTTGATCTGCTCCTATAGGAAATGGTTTATCCTGATAAGCAAAATCCATAAATCCTGAATCCATAAACATATGTCTGGGAACTTTTGATATTGCTTTTAAAACATCTTTATCTTTAATTCCTTTCATTTCAATTGTTCTAACCAATTGATTACGAAGCCCTTTATGTTTAGGTAAATCTTTTAATATCATACCGTAAAATTAGATAATTATTTAACTATTCCTAAAAGAGCTTACTAAATTATTCACTTTTTTATTAGATAATAATTCTCTTATAGAATTTTATAAAAATAGCTTCCAAGAATAGTCACAATATTTAAGATCAATAACCATTTCAAGATAATGTCTCCTTTTAAAAAGTTAAACTTTGCATGTAGTACAAAAAAAATGAGCATGCCTATCAAAGGATAAATTGCAGGATAAACAATAAAAGCTTCTGCAAACTCACCTTTAAGTAAGTGAATAAAAGATCTCTGTAATCCACAACCCATACATTCTACGCCTATAGAATCTTTCCATCTGCAGGACAGTAAATGATCTTCTAAGAAGGAAATGAAACTCATCTGTAAATTTTTAAATAAAAATAAGTAAAATAATTCAATTCAAATTCAAAATGTACCTTTGTTATATGAAGAAAAACAGAACTTTTAAAGTTGGTGACAAGGTTGCACTTCTCAACGAACCTTTAACTGGTACTATTTTAAGAATCAATAGTAAAATAGTTGTAATTCTTACCGAAGATGATTTTGAATATGAATGTATGCCTCACGAAATAGTGCTCAATTCTAATTTAATGGAACTTATAGAGGTAGCTTTAGAAGATAAAAATAACTCTGAAAAAACTGTATTTTCAAAAGCAGGTCACAAAGCAAAAACTAAAACCAAATCCAATCCTTTGGAAGTGGATCTTCATATACACGAACTTGTTTCCTCTGAAAAAGGAATGAGTAATTTTGAGATGCTAAGCATTCAGTTAAATACAGCAAAAAATAAACTGGATATGGCCATAAAAAACAGACATCAACGCATTGTTTTTATTCATGGTGTAGGGGAAGGTAAACTAAAACTGGAGTTGTACAAACTGTTCAAAAAATATCCGTTAGAATATTATGACGCATCCTATCAAAAATATGGCCGTGGAGCTACAGAGGTATATATCTTTCAGAATAAAAAATAGAACTTAATTAACGGATGTTTGAAAAACTCCAAAAAGGTATGTATCGTTAAAAATGAGGGATTCATCACCACTTTTTAAAACAACATCATGCAAAACAATGATGTGCTCGTATGCAATTACCGTAACTCCATCTTCATCAAAAACTTTGTTGTTTTGAACTGCAATCGTACCTGAGACTCCTTGCCAGTTTTTTAAAACCTTTGGTTCCACAGGAGGCACAACCGTACAGAAATAACCGGAATTCACTTCACTTTCAAAAACCCTGTCAGTTACTGTATATGAACCTTTTTCTGTAACGGAAACCGGTAGAACAACAGTATCATCATTTTTGATCTGTTTATCTGTTAAGGTAACAATCAAAGCTTCTTTATGTCCGCTTGGGCTTAACCTGTACATTGTAATATTAATATCACCACAAACATTTACCTTCTCTTCAAATTCAAAGCTGGCAATATCTAAATTACCATCATTACATGATAAGGTGATCAATAAAGTTAATAAAATAAATACTTTTTTCATTTAATTGAATTGTCTGACAAAAATAAGAGATTTATTCCTAAAGAAAATCAAAACACAAAATAAAAATATATACTTTTGTTTTATGCAAAAAATATACTTTGATAACGCAGCGACAACAGCCATTGATAAAGATGTAATTTCAATCATAACTAATACAATGGAAAGCACTTATGGAAATCCATCCTCTACTCACCAATTTGGAAGAAGTGCCAGAGCAATGGTTGAACAATCACGTAAAAAGATCGCTAAAATTTTAAATTGTTCGGCTACCGAAATTGTTTTTACAGCTGGAGGAAGTGAAGCTGATAATTTGATATTATTTAATTCCGTAAAGAATTTAGGTGTAAATCGGATCATCACTTCTAAAATTGCACATCATGCTATTTTACATACAATCCATGTATTGAAAAATGATTTTGATATAAAAGTAGATTTTGTAGATCTTAACGTAAATGGAGATGTAGATCTTAAGCATTTGGATACACTTTTAGAAGATCAAACATATAAATCTTTAGTGAGTTTAATGTTGGTTAATAATGAGATCGGCAATATTTTAGATGTAGATAGTATTATTGAGATCTGCCAAAGAAATGATGCTTTATTTCATTCAGATACGGTTCAGGGAATTGCCCATGTGCCTATAGATCTGCAAAAAACACCCATTGATTTTATTGCTGCAAGTGCGCATAAATTTCACGGTCCGAAAGGCGTAGGATTTGCAGTTTTTAAAAAAGGATTTGGAATATCTCCCCTATTACATGGGGGCGACCAGGAAAGAGGTGCAAGAGCCGGAACTGAAAATATCCATAGCATTACAGGTATGGAAAAAGCATTGAGTATTGCTATAGAACATTTTGAAGAACATAAA
Organism: Flavobacteriaceae bacterium; assembly: GCA_029939235.1. Classification (GTDB taxonomy): domain Bacteria; phylum Bacteroidota; class Bacteroidia; order Flavobacteriales; family Flavobacteriaceae; genus Lutimonas. The sequence goes on along the minus strand of JAOZTG010000019.1, from coordinate 24,201 downwards.
AATTATATAAATAATTTGAAGCAGTATTTTATGGAACAACTAAAAGCTAGTTTTAGTAATATTTCCTTTAATGGAAATTCAAATGATCTGGAAAAAAGTGCCTTTCATATTTTAAATGTTCGTTTTAACAAAGATTATCCAATGCTTCTTTTTAGCTTAGATCTGAAAGGAATTGCTGCTTCTGGCGGAAGTGCATGTCAAAGTGGTAGTAATCAGGGTTCTCATGTTTTAAATTCCATCTTATCAGAAGAGGATTCTCAAAAAACCTCTGTTCGGTTTTCTTTTAGTAAGTACAATACAAAAGATGAAATAGATTATGTGATCAAAGTTCTGAAGGAAATTATTGTATAAAAAAAGCCCTCGCAATACGAGAGCTTTAATTTATATCTTAAAGATTTAATCAACTGTCAGCATCCAGGTAATCCGGAATACCATCTCCATCGGTATCATCATTTGTAGGATCTCCATCACCATTAGCATCTTCATCAATGGTTAATTTATCATCATTATCATCATCTCTATCCAAATAATTAGGAATTCCATCTTCATCTGTATCATCATCTAATACATCATTATTATTATTAAGATCTTCTACTTTATCAGGAACTCCATCACTGTCTGTATCAACAATATTTACTGCACCTAGTCCAATATAAAAGTAAAGTACTCCATTTTGAGGAATCGATCCTTGCGAAAAATTACCATAAGCTAATCCTGAAGGGATAAAAAGAACTCCTTTACCTGTATTTTCATATCCAAAAGATTCATCAGGATATTCCACCAATTCTCCTTCCTTAAAATGTGGAATTCCATATTGCCAGCCTACAATAGTATTTTTTAACACCAACCATGGCCATGCAGGTGGATGTTCTGAACTTTGATCAAACATAATACTGTCAATCGTAAAACCTTGATATCCAATATGTACAGAATCATTTCTTGTAGGATTTTCACCAACACCTTCAAAATCAGTATAATAATACAGTTTATACTTAATATCATTTAATGTAATATCTTCAATATCAACATAATCCAACAAAGGAATTTCTCCATTCATAATGGTATCAACCCTTTTATCTTCATTGATAAAATGTGACTGTAAAAATTTCACAAGTATATCATCATCAATCAAGGCCTGCGCAACCGGATCATGTGTATCTTTATCATCATCGTCATCACTACAAGAGATAAAAGCAGTTGCCAGTAAAAAGTATAAGAAATATTTCAATTTCATATGTATTTATAATTAAGTGTTTTACAAAAATTGAATCGCAATTTACAATTTTAAATTCTTTTTTAAACAAGCATATTTAATATTAACAAATGTTTAAAACAATTTAAAAATCTTATGAATCACTTTACAACTTAACGAAAATTAATCTTTCGCATTCTTAAACTTAAAGGAGTAACTTCTAAATATTCATCATCCTTGATATACTCCATACATTCTTCCAAAGAAAAGTCAACTTTTGGAAATATCTTGGCTGCTTCATCAGTTCCCGATGAACGCACATTGGATAATTTTTTCCCTTTGATCAAATTAACCGACATTAAATCCTGTTTGTTGTTCTCTCCAACTACCTGACCAATATAAATCTCTTCATTAGGATCAATAAAAAATCTTCCTCTATCTTGCAATCTGTCAATTGCATATGCAGTAGCCTTACCAGCTGCAGATGCAACTATTGCTCCATTGATCGCTTCATTAAAATCTCCTTTATAGGCATCATAACCTCTTAAACGGTGATTGATAATTGCTTCTCCCTGTGTTGCTGTAAGCAATCTATTTCTTAATCCGATCAAACCACGTGATGGAATATCAAATTCAAGATGTTGTAAATCTCCTTTAGGCTCCATTACCAAAAGGTCTCCTTTACGCATTGTAACTAAATTAATTGCTTTACTTGCCAATTCTTCAGGCACATCAATTACCAATGTTTCAAATGGTTCAGATCTTACACCATCCACATCTTTTAAAATTACTTTTGGTCTACCTACCTGTAATTCATATCCTTCCCTTCTCATTGTTTCGATCAAAACGGATAAATGAAGAATACCTCTACCAAATACCACAAATTTATCTTCTGAATCAGTTTCATCCACACGTAATGCAAGATTCTTTTCCATCTCTTTAAACAATCTGTCACGTAAATGTCTTGAAGTAACAAATTTACCTTCCTTACCAAAAAATGGCGAATTATTGATAGTAAACAACATACTCATGGTAGGTTTATCTACTTCAATTCTTGGTAATGCTTCCGGATTTTCAAGATCGGCGATTGTATCTCCTATTTCAAAACCATCAATTCCGGTAAGGGCACAAATATCACCACTTCTTACTTTATCAGTTTTAGCTTTTCCTAAGCCTTCAAATGTATGTAATTCTTTAATTCTTACTTTTTTTGTTGAGCCATCAGCCTTACAAAGCATATAATCTTTTCCGGCTTCCAAATTCCCTCTAAATACTCTTCCTATAGCAATTCTACCGGTAAATGAAGAAAAATCCAAAGAAGTGATCTGCATTTGTGGAGATCCTTCCCGATAAGGAGCCTCCGGAATATTCTTAACTATAGAATCTAATAAAGGAATTATATTATCTGTTGGTTCTTGCCAGTCTCTACTCATCCATCCATTTTTAGCCGAACCATAAATGGTATCAAATTCTAATTGCTCTTCAGTTGCATCTAATGCAAACATCAAATCAAAAACCTTTTCATGAACAATATCAGGTGTGCAATTTTCTTTATCTACTTTGTTTACCACAACAATAGGTATCAAACCAAGCTCTAATGCTTTACTTAATACAAAACGAGTCTGAGGCATAGGTCCCTCAAAAGCATCGACTAAAAGCAAAACACCATCTGCCATTTTCAATACCCTCTCCACTTCTCCACCAAAATCGGCGTGACCGGGAGTGTCTATTACATTGATTTTAACGCCTTTATAGTTAACCGAAACATTCTTAGATAAAATTGTAATTCCTCTCTCTCTTTCCAAATCATTACTGTCTAATAATAATTCAGTTCTTACTTTTCGTTCATCTAAAATCTTTGCCTGGTCAATAATTTTATCTACCAAAGTTGTTTTCCCATGATCAACGTGCGCAATAATTGCGATATTCCTTATAGATTGCATATCCTCATTTTTTTGAAAGTGCAAAAGTAGTTGTTTTATTTTAATTTAAGATGGTTATTGTATGGTAATGTGACATTTATCATTATATTTATCGAATGGATAATATATTTTTGTTTTTAACCTAACAAATTAAATTTTAGATAATTATGACACACACTTTTCTACCATTATTTAACTGGGATTATGGAATTTATGGGGCAATTTTCATGTTTGTGGTTTTTGCCGGTCTTGTAGTAGCACTTTTGATGCTAATGTTCGGAGGTAAAAAGAAGAAAAGTGAAGAATAGTTAACTTTTTTCTTCCAAAATATTTAAAATATCCTGTTGTATTCTTGTTGGTTTATTTGTTTTTTTATCAACAAGACACCATGTTGTTTTCGCTTTTGCCAATAGGGTTTCCTTCCGGTAAATGTGTACATTTCTTATAGATCGAACTCCTCCTGTTTTACCAATCCAAGTATAAACTGTAATTTGATCTCCAAGAATTGCCTGATTTACATAATCTATTTCATGCCTCGTTGCCACCCAATAGTATTTACTATCAATATCTTCATTTGACAGAATATTCCAGTGTTTTTCAGATATATCATTGACCCATTGTAAGTAAACAACATTATTAACATGATCTAATAGATCTATATCATTCTTTTGCACCTTAAAATTTATTTGATGAGAAACCGTATTATCAGGATTAATATGTATCATCTTTTTTGATTTATGGATACCAATTTAAGAATTTTTTATTTATGACGATCCTTTAAGATATTTTCTACATCCGATAAAGTAAATCCCTTTGCCTGCAATAAGATGAGATAGTGAAATAGCAGGTCGGCACTTTCATTTAAAAATAGAGTATCATCATTATCCTTTGCCTCAATAATTACTTCAACAGCCTCTTCTCCAACTTTTTGCGCAATTTTATTGATGCCTTTTTTAAACAAAGATGCTACATATGATTTCTGTTCATTTGCCTGTTGTTTCCGCTCACTAATTACTCCTTCCAATTTAGATAAAAAACCAAAACTGGAATTATTTCTGGTATCCCAGCAAGTATCAGAACCTGTATGACAGGTGGGGCCATGAGGTATAACCTGCACTAAAAAAGTATCATTATCACAATCTAATTTGATATCTGTTAAATATAAAAAATTACCACTCTCCTCCCCTTTAGTCCAAAGTCTTTTTTTAGTTCTGCTAAAGAAAGTAACTTTTTTACTTTGTAATGTTTTTTCCAAAGCGGCCTCATTCATATATCCTAACATAAGAATATTTTTTGTTTGCTCATCCTGAATGATCGCAGGTAGCAATCCATCTGCATTTTTATTGAAATCTGGGTTCATATCCATTTTTTTTATATCCTTACCGGAATATTATTTTTTTTCAATTCTTGTTTTAGATCTTTTATTTTAATTTCTTTAAAATGAAAAACACTGGCAGCAAGTGCAGCATCCGATTCTCCAATTTTAAATGTATCAATAAAATGTTGCATATTTCCAGCACCCCCCGATGCTATGATCGGAATCGTCAACTCACGTGATAGTTTTTTCAATGCTTTATTTGCAAACCCCTCCTTTGTACCATCGTTGTTCATCGAAGTAAATAAAATTTCACCTGCACCTCTCTGCTCTACCTCTTTTGCCCATTCAAAAAGATCAATTTCAGTGGGAACTTTTCCTCCTACCAAATGTACTTTCCATTGATCTTTCACTTTTTTAGCATCAATTGCAACCACAATACATTGTGATCCAAACTTTGCTGCAAGATCATTGATCAGATCAGGATTTTTAACTGCAGATGAGTTGATAGAAACTTTGTCTGCACCTGCTCTTAATAGCATTTCAACATCTTCAACCTTTGAAATTCCACCTCCAACAGTAAAAGGAATATTTATTTTTTGTGCTACTTTTAAAACCAGATCCAATAGTGTTTTTCTCTTTTCTTCTGTTGCAGTAATATCTAAAAATACCAATTCGTCTGCTCCTTCTTTACTGTAAAACTCTGCTAATTCAACCGGATCACCGGCATCACGCAGAGACACAAAATTTACTCCTTTAACGGTTCTTCCATTTTTAATATCCAGACAAGGAATTATTCTTTTTGTTAACATAATATTTAGGTTTGAGGTTCAAAATACGAAATACGAAGTGTCAGGTACGCAAACAAATCAAATATTTCACAAATAACAAGTTCTATCATTTAGATTTGTTTTTTCTTGCTGTCTTTATGGATGCTACAGTAATAGCTAACAATTCATTACCTTCTTTTTTTAATGATGAAATTTCATTGTGATTTGTATCCAACACCTCAAAAAACAACTCTAACCAATAAACAGATTCATCAGCTTCCTCTTCAACTATTTTAAGTTTATTGATGAAATCTGCAGTTGATTTGGCTCTTTGAGAAGCTCGATAATTTGCACCAACAGAACTAGAACATCTTATAAGTTGCCGAACCCAAGCATCGTATTCTCTTGATTTTGGAATTTTTAAACACAACCTCCAGCAATCTATTGCAAATTTCTTTGTTCTAACTTTTAAATCTTGCATAATTTTACTTCCTTATAAATCTCGTATTTCGTACCTCAAACTTCTAATATTTAACTATTGAGATAATATATAATTTTCCAATTCTTTCAAGCTTATCTTCTTTTCATAAATTGCCTTACCAATAATTACACCTTCACAGCCCAATACGGCAAGTTTTGGTAATTCATCCAGTTTTGAAATTCCACCACTGGCAATTAAATTGATATCGGGAACTTCTTTTAGTATTTTTTTATACAGATCAAATGACGGACCTATCAGCATTCCGTCTTTAGCAATATCAGTACTTATTACATATTTTATTCCTTCCTTTTTATATTTTTTGATAAAAGGAATCACCTCTTCATCTGATTCTTCCTTCCATCCGCTGATTGCAACCTTTTCATTATTGGCATCTGCCCCTAAAATAATTTTATCCGATCCATATTCTTTTAACCAATTCAGAAACAATTCTTTATTTTTTATGGCAATACTCCCTCCTGTTATCTGATCAGCACCAGATGCAAATGCAATTTTCACATCTCCTTCAGACTTAATTCCCCCTCCAAAATCAATTTTTAAATTTGTTTTTGTTGCAATTTTTTCCAGGATCTTATAATTATAAATTTTATTTGATCGTGCACCATCCAGATCTACGATATGTAAATATTGTATACCGTGATCTTCATATTGTTTAGCAACTTCCAAAGGATCTTCATTATAAACTATTTCTGTTCGATAATCACCTTTTGTAAGTCGGACACATTTTCCATTGATGATATCAATTGCCGGTATTATTCTCATATTTTTTTATTTTTACTCAGAAACTATCTGATATTTAATTAATTACATTTTTAAAAAATTGTTTAACAGGGTTTCTCCTGCTGTACTACTTTTTTCCGGGTGAAACTGTACACCGTAAAAATTATTCTTATGAATTGCTGTTGCATATTTCAAACCATAACTGGAAACAGCAATTGCATCTTTATTATTTTCAACATAGAAACTATGCACCAAATACATATATTCCTTTTCGGAGATCCCCTTGAATAAAGATGTTTTTAACCTTTCCATTTGATTCCAGCCAATTTGTGGCACTTTTAATCCTTCAGGAAAACGTTTGACATTCAGATCAAAAATACCCATTCCTTTTGTATTACCTTCCTCAGAGAATTTACACATCATCTGCATACCTAAACAAATACCCAAAACAGGTTGTTTCAGATTTGGAATTAATCTATCTAAATTTTTAATCTTCAAAGCATTCATCGCCGAACTCGCTTCTCCAACCCCTGGAAAAATTACTTTATCAGCTGCTTTTATTTTATCATAATCATCTGTTATTTCAGAATCATATCCTAATCTGTCAAAAGCATATTTAACCGATTGTACATTTCCTGCTCCGTAATCTATTATTACTATTTTCATTTTTTTTAGAATTGAGTTACTGAAACTATAAACTAAATTACGCCCTTCGTACTTGGTAGGATCATCTTTTCTACATCTCGTTTCACTGCAAATTTAATCGCCTTTGCAAATGCTTTAAAAATTCCCTCAATTTTATGATGTTCATTATTTCCTTCTGCTTTGATATTGATATTTGCTTTTGCAGAATCACTAAAAGATTTAAAGAAATGCAAAAACATCTCTGTTGGCATATCACCAATCATTTCACGTTTAAATTCCACATCCCAAACCAACCAGTTTCTACCACCAAAATCAATGGCAACCTGTGCCAGACAATCATCCATTGGCAAAGTAAAACCATATCTTTCAATGCCTAATTTATTTCCAATTGCCATTGCAAAGACTTCTCCTAAAGCAATAGCTGTATCTTCAATCGTATGATGTTCGTCTACTTCAAGATCCCCTTTGACATTAATAATAAGATCCATATTACCATGACGGGCAATTTGATCTAGCATATGATCAAAAAAATGCAAACCTGTTGAAATATTACTTTCACCTTTTCCATCCAGATTTACTTCAATCTCAATATTGGTTTCATTCGTTTTTCTTTTAAACTTGGCAGTTCTGTTTTCCAGTTTTAAGAATTCATAGATCCTCTCCCATTCATTGGTTTCTAAAACAATAAAATCATCCAGTTTTTTATGATCTACACTTACTTCATCTGTACCAAAATGTGTATCATCATTGATAAAAATTCCTTTAGCATTTAAATTTTTTGCCAGCTCCATATCAGTCAAACGATCACCTATAACAAATGAATTTTTTAAATCATATTCCTCTGAAAAATACTTGGTCATCAATCCGGTTCTTGGCTTTCTATTTGGTGAATTTTCCTCTGGAAATGATCTGTCAATAATTTGCTCTTTAAAAACAACTCCTTCATTTTCAAATGTTTTTAACATAAAATTATGTGTAGGCCAAAAATCATTTTCAGGATATGCATCTGTTCCCAAACCATCCTGATTAGTTACCATAACAAGATCATAATCTAATTCATCTGCAATTTTCGACAAATAAAACAAAGCTTTAGGATAAAAAACAAGTTTTTCAAAACTATCTATCTGTTCATCATGTGGTTCTTTTATCAATGTTCCATCTCTGTCAATAAAAAGTACTTTTCTCATTAATTTATTGTTTTTAAAGCTTTTATCAATTCTTTTGTTTCTTCTTTCGTTCCAATTGTAAACCTTAAACAGTTCTCACAAAGTGGTTCACTGGTTCTGTTTCTAACTACAATTTGCTCTTGTAATAATTGCTGATATCTTTTATCTGCATCATCAACTTTTGCCAATAAAAAATTAGAATCTGATGGATAAATTTTCTGTACAAACGGAATGCTTAACAATTCGTTTTTCAATATTTCCTTATTCGCTATAATTTGTTCTAATTCTTCTTTTAGACCTATATCTTTTACCAATTCAAAAATTGCTTTTTTTTGAGATAATACATTGACATTATAGGGCATTTTTATTTTTTTCAAAACATCTATAATTTCCGACTGAGCATAGCAAATACCCAACCTTAAGCCTGCCATTCCATATGCCTTTGAAAGTGTTTGAGTAACAATCAAATTATTAAAATTATTCACCTCATTTAACCAGCTATCAGCACCTGAAAAATCAATATAGGCCTCATCAATCACAAAAATTACTTTATTCAATTTTGCAAGCAAATTTAAAATATCTTCTTTTTTTATCAGATTTCCTGTTGGATTATTTGGTGAACAGATAAAAATCAGCTTAGTATTTTGATCAACTTGTCTGATAATTGATTCTTTATCTAACTGAAATTCATCGGTTAACAGTACTGATTTATACTTTATATCATTCACATCTGCCAAAACTTTATACATGCCAAATGTTGGAACATTGATGATAATATTGTCCCTTTTGGGCTCACAAAAAACACGAAAGATCATATCTAATATTTCATCACTTCCATTACCAAATAAAATATTGTTTGTTGAAATACCCTTTATTTTTGATAATACTTCTTTCAAATCTGTTTGATCAGGATCGGGATATCTGTTCATTCCATTATCATAAGGATTTTCATTGGCATCCAGGAAAATAAGATCTTTTTTAAAGTCTTTAAATTCTGATTTTGCAGAAGAATATGGCTTTAACCCTGCAATATTATCTCTTACCAATGAATTTATGTCTAATTTTTCAGTTTTCATCACAGATACTTTTTAGTCTTAAACTTACTGCATTTTTATGCGCCTGCAACCCTTCGGCATCAGCCATTAATTCAATGGCATTTCCTATATTCTGTATCCCCTTTTTAGATATTTTCTGAAAAGTAACAGCTCTTAAAAAAGAATCTAAATTCACTCCATTATAGTTTTTGGCATATCCATTGGTCGGCAAAGTATGATTAGTACCTGATGCATAATCCCCGGCACTTTCGGGTGTATAATTCCCAATAAAAACAGACCCTGCATTTTGAATATTTTGAATATAAAAATCTTCATTCTCAACACAAATAATAAAATGTTCTGGAGCGTATTCATTGATCAGATCTACCGCCTGTTGATCTGATTCGCAATAGATCATTTTTGAATTGGAAATTGCAACTTTTGCTATTTCTTTTCTTGGTAATAGCTTTAGTTGTTTGATTACCTCCTTTTCAACTTGTTCCATCATTTTTTTTGAGGTAGAAACCAATATCACCTGACTGTCTATACCGTGTTCCGCCTGCGATAAAAGATCTGAAGCAACAAAACCGGCATTTGCCGAATCATCTGTTACAACCAGTAATTCACTCGGACCGGCAGGCATGTCGATTGCAATATCATATTGTTGTGCAACTTGTTTGGCAATAGTTACATATTGATTTCCCGGTCCGAATATTTTATACACTTTTGGTACTGTGTTCGTTCCAAATGTCATTGCTGCAATTGCCTGAATACCTCCAATTTTATAAATTTCTTCAATTCCACAAAGACTGGCTGTAAAAAGTATTGCCGGATGTATTTTCCCTTCTTTGTTGGGAGGAGTGCACAAAACAATTTTTTGACATCCTGCTATTTTTGCCGGAATTGCCAGCATCAAAATAGTAGAAAATAATGGTGCTGTTCCTCCGGGAATATATAATCCAACCTTTTGAATTGCTCTTTTTTCCTGCCAGCATACCACTCCTGCAGCAGTCTCAATTTTCTTAGTTGTTGATATTTGACTTTTATGGAATTTCTCAATATTATTTTTTGCTAAAACAATTGCATCACTCAAATCGTCTGGAACCAAATTAACAGCTTCTTCTATTTCTGCATTGCTCACCTGGATATTTTCAATTCCTACTCCATCAAATTTCTTCGTATATTTTGTTACTGCCTGATCTCCATTCTTTTCTATATCCTTAAAAACTGATTTTACAGTTTCTTCTATATCGTTAAAAGTTTGTGTTGGACGTTTTAATAATTGTGTCCAGTCTTCCTTTTTTGGATCATATATTTTCTGCATATTTTATTTTTGAGTCTCCCCTTTGGGGAGATTTAGAGGGGATTATAAAACCATTTTTTCAATTGGAACTACTAAAATTCCTTCAGCACCTAAATTCTTTAATTCATCTATCACTTCCCAGAATTTATTCTTTTCAATAACGGTATGAATAGAACTCCACCCTTCTTCTGCCAAAGGTAAAACGGTTGGACTTCTCATACCAGGTAAAATATTGATGATCTTTTCAATCTTATTATTAGGAGCATTCATTAAAATATATCTCGACTGTCTGGCCTTTAAAACCGACTGAATTCTAAACCGTAATCTATCCAGGATCTCTTTTTTATCATCTGAAATTAGAGGTGAAACCGCCAGCACTGCTTCTGATCGAAACATCACTTCTACTTCTTTTAAATTGTTCTTAAACAAAGTACTTCCGCTACTTACAATATCACAAATAGCATCTGCCAGCCCAATACTTGGAGCAATCTCAACCGAACCTGAGATCTGGTGTAATTCAGCAGTAATACCATTTTTATTTAAATATGAATTTAATGTTACTGGATAAGAAGTTGCTATTCTTTTTCCTTGCAGATCCTTTACAGAATTGTATTTAAAAGATTTAGGAACAGCCAGGGATACACGGCATTTCGAAAAATTCAATTTTTCCAAAACTTCAATTCCTTCCCCTTTTTCTATTAAGATATTATCACCTATAATGGCAATATCCACAACCCCATCGATCAAATACTGTGGAATATCACTATTTCGTAAAAACATAATTTCCATTGGAAAATTTGAAACAGTAGATTTTAACTGATCCAATCCATTACTAACTGCTATTCCACATTCTTTTAAGATCTTTAAAGAATCTTCATTCAGTCTACCTGATTTTTGAATAGCTATTTTTAATCTTGTCATTTTTTTTATTTTATGTCTGAGTATAAATTTAGGCAAAAAAAAACCCGTTTGATATACTCAAACGGGTTTTACAATATATTTTTTTATTACATATCATCAACGCTCGCTTGAGGGCAAGTATGAAAATGATGACGATGTAATCTATTTTTTGTCATTTTATCAATGATTTGGCTGCAAATTTAAAAACTTATTCCAAACAAACAATATTTTTTTAATTTTTTATACTTTTTTTTACTTCTTATTGAGTTATTATGAATTTTTAAATACTATTCCCAAAATTTTGGAACAAACTCATGTGCTTTCACTTCTACTTTATTTAAAGATGTCCCTATTTTATTCAATTCTTCAACGGACAAGTTCTCCTGTAACCAGGGAAATAATTGTTTTTCTTCAAATTTCACATGCAATTTAAGTTGTTCTGACAGCTCCAATGCCTTTTGAACAATAGAATTATTAGATATTTGAATATCTTTTACAATGTTATTAATGACTTGATGCTCTTCCAAAAACTGCTTTTTAAGATCTTCATTTGTTAGTAGATGAAGAAAAAGATCTTCTTCTTTTTTAAAATGATCATCCAAAGCATTGTCCCAAAAATCTGTAATATATTTTTTTAAGGTTACACTATCTGTTTGTGATGCTTTTTTTAATCTTACGGCAAAAACCAACCCATGATGATGTTCATGTGAGAAAACATATAAGTTTTCATTTCTTGATGCTTTTTTATTGATTTTCATGTTATTATTTTATCTCTTATTATTTGATCAAATTTATCAATTTATTACCTATTTAAACAATCTGAACTACAAAATTAAACATTATATTACAATTTCAATCCTTCTAAATGTTTTTGACTTCCTATAAATACTGGCCAACACCACAGCAAATGCACCTTTACTTCCTCCATCAGAAATTACTAAAGCTCTCTTTGACATCTTTTTATTACTCAAAGTTAGTCTAAAGTTTGCAAAAAAATTATATTTGCTTTTTTATTCTTATTCATGCCTTTTAAAATACTTTCTATCACATTATTTTTGCTCTCATTTTTATTTAAAATGAATGCTCAAAATATTGAAATAACTGATTTCAAAGAATATGAGTTAAATAATGTCAGCATAAGAGCTATCGAAATTGTGAATGATTCCATTTTGTGGTTTGCCGGAAACAATGGGAAATTTGGGCGCATAAAAAACAACTCCATTGAGTTAGATTCTACCCAAAAAATTAATTCGGGGAAATTACATTTCAGATCAATTGCCTTTAACGGAGAATTTCTTTTTTTACTCAGCATTGAAAATCCTGCAATCCTTTTAAGGCTTAACCCTTTCGGGAAAGAAATAGGCAAACCTATCATTGTATATGAAGAGCAACATGAAAAGGTGTTTTATGATTCGATGAAATTTTTTGACAAAAAGAATGGTATTGCCATGGGAGATCCTACCGATAAATGTTTATCCATTATTTTAACAAATGATGGTGGCAATACCTGGAACAAAATATCCTGTGAAAATTTACCAAACATATTTAATGGAGAAGCTGCATTTGCGGCTAGTAATACCAATATTGCAATTGTAAAAAATACTGTATGGATCGTTACAGGAGGAAAAAGATCCAGAGTTTTCAAAAGTGCTGATAAAGGGATTTCCTGGAAAGTTTATAACACTCCTATCATCCAGGGGAAAACTATGACAGGTGCCTTTACTACCGATTTTTATGATAAAAATAACGGAATTATAATGGGTGGAAACTGGGAAACAAAACAAAGCTTTCAAAATACAAAAGCTATTACCCAAAATGGTGGAAAAACCTGGGATCTTATTGCCAATAATAGTGCACCCGGGTATATAAGCTGCGTGCAATACATTCCACAAACCAAAGGAAAAGAGATGATGGCAGTTTCTACGGAAGGGATCTATTATTCAAATAACAAAGGTAAAACCTGGGAAAAAATTAGTGATAAGTCATTTTATACCATTAAATTTGCCAATAATAACACTGCCTGGCTTGCAGGAAATAATAAAATCGCTAAAATTAAACTATAATTTCATTAATTAAATTTTGTGATAAAAATGAAATATTTTTCTATACTTATCATCTCATTATTTCTTTTTTCAGGATGTCAGAACAATGATCTTGGAGAAAAATTTGAATGTGATACTCCAATACATTTTACAAATACAAAAAAATATAAAGATGTTTTGAGTAAGTTTAAGATCAGTCTTCCAAAATATTGGAAAACACAACTTTATTATGATGAGTTCCAATCAGATCTGTATAGTGCAGATACCACAAAACAGCTATCCGAAACTTATTTAATTGATATCACCTGGCACCAGGGAGAATTAAATTTTGACGAAGAATTTAAGTCGAACATCTCCAAAGATCTAAAAAGCAAAGGACTTTTAAAAGTGGTCCATTCTGGATTTGTCAAATTTAAAAAACATAACAGTTATTATAACTTATCTACCGGAAAAAGTGCAGATCTCACTTATCATTTCCTACAAGTGTATTTGCAGTATAAACCGGATGAGTACTATACTTTTACTTCGAAAATTTATGGTAATGATTTTGTAGATGAAAGAGTATGCTCTTCTATTTCAATATTTAACAATATTAAATTCATAAGATAAACTAATATCATTCGACTTTAATTGATTCTAAATTTTTTACACTTTAAAATTTAAATTAAGTTAAATGTATCCGAATTGTACGGGATAATTGTTATCGGTTTTTCCATATTTTTTCAGTATTTTTGATAAAAAATTTAACCATGCAAAATATAACAGATAGATTTCTTAGATATATCAGTATTGATACACAGTCAGATCCAAACAACCCTGCATTTCCAAGTACGGAAAAACAATGGGATCTTGCCAATTTATTGGTAAAAGAATTGAAAGAAATAGGCATGAAAGATGTCACTATTGATGAAAACGCCTATGTAATGGCAACGCTGCCAGCTAATATTGCATACGAGGTACCAACTATTGGATTTCTGGCTCATTTTGATACAAGTCCTGATTTTACTGCTGAAAATGTAAATCCACAAATTCATAAGAATTACGATGGAAAAGAAATTGTTTTAAATGAAAAAGAAAATATTATTCTTTCACCAGATTATTTTGATGATCTGCTGTTATACAAAGGGCAGACTTTGATTACAACGGATGGAAATACACTTCTTGGTGCTGATGATAAAGCAGGAATAGCAGAGATCATATCGGCTATGGAATACTTAATTCAAAATCCTGATATCAAACATGGAACTATCAAAGTTGGGTTCACACCAGATGAAGAAGTAGGAAAAGGAGCTCATAAATTTGATGTTGAAAAATTTGGTGCCGATTGGGCATATACAATGGATGGCAGCCAGGTTGGCGAACTGGAATATGAAAATTTTAATGCTGCCGGAGCAAAAGTTACAATTTCAGGAACTATTGTACACCCCGGCTATGCCAAAGGGAAAATGGTCAATTCTATGCTAATTGCAGCTGATTTTATAAAAGCTTTACCTGCAAATGAAGTACCAGAAAAAACGGAGGGCTATGAAGGTTTTTTCCATTTACATGGAATGAATGGGGAGGTTGAAAAAACCGAACTGGAATACATCATCCGTGATCATGATATGGAAATATTTCAGAATAGAAAAAAACTTTTTCAGGAAATTGCAGATCAAATGAATAAAGACCTTGGTTCAGACCTGATCGATGTTGAAATTAAAGATCAATATTTCAATATGCGAGAAAAAGTTGAACCCGTAATGCATATTGTAGATATCGCCGAAGAAGCGATGAAGCAACTGGATATTAAACCTTTGATCAAGGCAATTAGAGGTGGAACGGATGGCTCTCAATTATCTTATAAAGGTCTTCCTTGTCCGAATATTTTTGCCGGTGGTCATAATTTTCATGGCAGATACGAATATGTTGCCATAGAATCGATGGAAAAAGCAAGAGATGTAATTATCAAAATTGCTGAGATTACAACTAAAAAATATTCTAAGAAATAAAAAACTAATATTAACTTGTAGGGCATGACCTTTACTTAAAATAACGTTATACTTCTTTTTACTAATAATTGTTGTCATATTTTTTCAAAATATTGAAATGATTTTATCTATTAACTAGTAATTTTTAATTGACTCAAAATCCATGTAAATAATCTAATTATTATTTTTACTTTTGAAGTCTCATAATATCACTAACGCCTTTAAAATGGAGAACAAATTCTTAATTTCCCTGACAAAAAAATACGAAAGCCCTTTATATGTATATGATGCAGAAAAGATCATATCACAATATAACAGGTTGATCAATGCTTTTTCATCTGTAAAAAAATTGAAGATCAATTATGCAGTGAAAGCACTTTCTAATATTAGTATCTTAAAAATATTCAAGTCATTGAATGCCGGTTTAGATACTGTTTCCGTCCAGGAAGTTCAACTAGGTTTAAAAGCAGGTTTTGCACCTCATGATATCATTTTCACTCCTAATGGTGTCTCATTGGAAGAAATTGAGCAGGCAATGGGATTAGGTGTACAGATCAATATTGATAACCTTTCTATATTAGAACAATTCGGACAAAAATATCCAAAAGTACCTGTTTGTATTCGTATGAATCCGCACATCATGGCAGGTGGTAACAGTAAAATTTCAGTAGGGCACATTGATTCTAAATTTGGAATTTCAATACACCAACTTCCTCTGATTCATAGAGTTGTAAAGAATACAGGTATGTTGATAAACGGAATTCATATGCACACCGGTTCTGATATTTACGATATTGATGCTTTTATAAGGGCTACTGAGATATTGTTTGATTCGGCTCGTGATCTTCAAGATCTGGAATACATAGATTTTGGAAGTGGGTTTAAAGTGTCATATAAAGAAGGTGATGTTGAAACCGATATTGAGGAGTTAGGAATTAAGCTGTCCAAAAAGTTTAATGACTATATCAAATCAACCGGAAAAGATCTTACTTTAATGTTTGAACCTGGGAAATTTTTGGTTAGTGAAGCCGGGAAATTATTGACTAGTGTGAATGTTGTAAAACAAACAACCTCCACTGTTTTTGCAAGTGTTGATAGCGGATTAAATCATTTGATCCGCCCTATGTTTTATGATGCTTATCACCACATTGAAAATATTTCTAATCCCGGAGGTAAAGAACGTTTTTATACGGTAGTAGGTTATATTTGCGAAACAGATACTTTTGGAAGTAACAGACAAATTAATGAAATAAAAGAAGGTGATGTTTTATGTATTAACAATGCGGGAGCTTATGCCTTTTCTATGGCCTCTAACTATAATTCTCGCTATCGTCCGGCAGAAGTTTTAGTGTACCAGGGTAAAGATTATTTGATAAGAGAAAGAGAAACTATTGAAGATCTTGTCTATAAACAAGTTGAAGTAGATATTGATTTGTAAACAAGTTTACATGATAGCATTTTCATCAAAATTATCTTCAACAATTTTTTTCACTGTTTCATTCAAATTATTCATTGATCTGTAATTTGAATGCTCTAATGTTATAATTGTGATTTCAGAATCAGTGTATTGTTTTATAGATGTACTAAATCCATTCCATTTTCCGTAATGGTATATGACTTTCTCTTCATTTTTATCATCAATTCTAAAACCAAAACCATATGGTACTTTTTTACCATATTTTGTTATTCCTTTGGTATACATTTGATCCAAAGTATTCTTTGAAATAATTTTACCGGCATTCAATCCATTGATCCATTTGAAAAGATCATCAACTGTTGAATACACATTTTTATCACCGGTTATCGCATCATTTACTGTCCCCGGAATTTTAATATGCTTCCAACCTCGGTAAAGTCTGTAACCATATAACTGATCTTCATCAATAGTATCATATCCAAATCTGTAGACATAACTATTTGACATTCCTAAGGGTTCGAAAATATTTTCCTCCACAAAATCTGCATAATTTTTATTTGAAATTTTTTCAACCAAAGATGCCAAAACAAAATAACCGGTATTTGAATAATCAAATCTGGAACCCGATTTAAAATAATGCAGTAATTTGTACTCAGCCATCATTTTCATCATTTCAGCATTTACAGGAGCCTTCTCCTTTTTCCATTCCTTTTCAGCAAGATAGAAGTATTGTGGTAAACCGGATGTATGATTCAATAAGTGCTTAATCGTAACATCTTCATATGGAAAATCAGGATAATACTTAGTTACTTTGTCATCCAGTTTTAAAAGCCCTTTTTCAAATAAAATAAGAATGGAAGTTGCAGTAAATTGTTTACTTACCGAAGCAAGTTGAAATGTAGAATTGTTGTCAAGTTTTACTTTTTTCCCAAAATTGGCATAACCATATTGATTACTAAAGATCATTTTCCCATTTTTTGCAACTAAAACGCTACCATGAAAATCATGTCTCTTATTAAATCTTTTAAAAACTGAATCTAATTTTTTAGATACATTACTTGTTAATGATTCCGGATATATCGGATTGGTGAAATTTACATTATCCTTTGTTTTAACTTCCTTTTTAATATAATCATATTCATGGAATTTCACAGTTGAAACTCCATATGTATTAAAAAACAAAAAAATTATTAATGCAAAATATTTTATAGTCTTACTATTTCTAAAGGTCATTATGTACTGTTATTGTTAAATAGAAACAAGAAAATTAAAACTAAAGAATTCCCCTTCTTTTTATTAATTAACTTTCATCTCAAAAAGAGATTATTATACTTTCTTTTGTCGCAAATCTAAATAAATTATTCTTAATTATTTCAACATTTATTACGTTCACATTGAATAAACGATTTTTTCACTATATTATTTCATCCAATTATTCATCACTCAGGATATTCAATTCTTAAATGATATATATTATTTAATTTCTTTTTGATCACTTTTTTTATGATTTGAATTTCCTTAAAAGTAATGTTTGCATTCATAAACTGGCCTTTACTCATTTGGCCGCTTATGATCTTTTCAACCAAATCACCAATTAATATTGCAGAAGGCTCCTTGATACTTTTAGAAGCAGCCTCACATGCGTCACACATCATTAAAATAGCTGTCTCTTTTGAAAATGGAATTGGCCCCGGATAAGTGAATTTTTTCATATCTACCTCTCCCGGTGTAAGATCTTCCTGCATTTTATAAAAAAAATATACTGAACTTGTTCCGTGATGTGTTCTTATAAAATCAATTACCCTATCTGGTAAACCATTCTTTTTTGCTAATTCTATCCCCTGCAAAACATGATTTATAATGATCTTTGCAGATTCTTCCGGTGGCAGATCATTGTGTGGATTTACACTTGTTGTTTGATTTTCAGTAAAGTACATTGGATTATTCATTTTTCCAATATCATGATACAATGCTCCTGTTCTAACCAACATTGCATTGGCACCAATTTCGTTCGCAGAAGCTTCTGCAATATTAGCTACCTGCATGGAGTGCTGAAAAGTTCCCGGGGCTTTTTCGTTCAACGCAATCAATAATTTTGAATTTGTATCTGATAATTCTAATAAAGAAACATCAGAAACCAAATTAAAGGTTTTCTCATAAATCAAAATCAGGAACAAGGATAAAAAGGAGAGTATTCCATTTAATACAAACAGTAAAAAATAACCCCATTTTATATGCTGCGCATTTCCTTCCTGAATAATTGAAAAAGCAAAATATGCTAAAATATAAACCGCTATTATCTTTATAATCGATAAAAAAAGATTGGCTCGGCGATGTAATTCTGATACGGTTAAAATAGTTACAAGTCCTGCAATGATCTGTAAAAAAACAAATTCAAAACTATTAGCCACAATAAATCCTAAAATTAGAATGGTAACTACATGGGTAAATAAAGCCAGCCTGGCATCAAAAAATGCTTTTAATACAATTGGCAAAATAACAATTGGAACCACATAAATATAACCCGACCAATATTTTTGAACAATGGTAACCATAAAAATAATCAGTAAAATATTGAAAAATATAAAGGTCAACTTTGTATTATTATCAAAAGTTAAATGCCTGTATTCATACAAAAATAGCATCAACATAAATAATATCAGTGCGACTAATATAGTATAGCCAAAAACGATCCAGTTATAGTTAGATTTACTCCATAATTGAGAATCATACTCACTTTTTAATGACATCAGCATTTCATAATTCTTTCCTTCCACCACATCACCTTTTGCTATAATCCGCTCATTTTCAGTAATCAATCCTTTCGTGGCAGTAATGCCTTTTATTTCTTCATCAACAAATTTCTTTGTTAATTCTTCATCATAAAAAACATTGGGTGATAAAATTTCAAAGAATAAAGTTGTGAATTTTTCTTCAAGAGGCTTATATCTGCTACCCTTAAAATGTTGTTGAATAGAAGGAACCAACATTACAGTTGTAAATAAATTATCAGATAAAACATCCTTCACTTCATTACCAATACGAAGAGAAATCAAAGTGTTCTTTATTATTTTATCATTATCTGATTTATTTAAAAACCCGGTTTTATAAACTTTATCAATAAATTTTAATCCAAATTTCTTAACTCTATTTTTGTTAAATCCTATTGCAACCGAATCTTCAATTACCAATTGGATCTGTCTTTGATAAATTTCTTTTACTTTATCATAAACATCTGTCTTCTCAATAAAATAGAGTTGTTTACTAACTTCAATCTCCTCCGTTTCCTTCTTTATTTCACTTTCTGTTTTTAGGATAGCAAAATCAAAAGGCGCATATAAATTCTCATACTGCCATGGTTTTCCTTTTTGAATATTATACTTAAACTGACCTCCTTTAGGAAAAAGATAAACAATGGCAACAGTAGTTACTATAAAAAGAACAACTTTATAAATTAAAGCATGATTTTGATATATTTTATTAAGAAAGTCTTTCATGAAGTTGCAATTGAAGATTCAAATATAAAGAATTTAATTTCTAATAATTGCATTATTTTCTATTCATGTGTTTTACCATTTTTCATTTTTTTCATTTGTTACAAATAACATACAGTTTTGTCATTTTTTGTAACAAATTACTCCTTACGTTTATTCTATATTTTCCAACCTAACAGGGGTTTTTGTACGAATCCATTCCTGATAATTACCATACCCTACTTTTTCCTGATAGGCCTTGGTTCTATCACTAATATTTTGAAATACTGAATCAGACATGCTATCCTTTGCTAAGATTTCATTTTCAATTTCACAAACCTGTTCCATCACGTCTTCCTCAATACCTTCATTATAAACACTCAACCATTCTTCAAAAAAATCACTCGTTTTCATATGATCATCAATAATTTTATTGGTCATCAAAACACCGTGTTTTTTGGATTCTCGAATGTTTCCTTTCCCGGTAACAGCATTTCCAATGGCAAATACATTTGGAAAACCATCAACCTGATAGCCATTTTTACCAACCATTTTTAATAATGAATTTTGATAAGTCAATCCATTTATCATTTCAGGCAAGCTACCTATTGATGATATTAACATTGGCGTTTCTAAAACAAATGTATCTTCTTTTTTAGTTTGTAATTTACCGTTGATTATCTCATTTTTCTGAAAAACA
The DNA here is from genome assembly GCA_029939235.1 of Flavobacteriaceae bacterium. GTDB lineage: Bacteria > Bacteroidota > Bacteroidia > Flavobacteriales > Flavobacteriaceae > Lutimonas. Next base: position 3,136 of record JAOZTG010000019.1, on the reverse strand, counting down.
ATCCCTTTCAATTTGCCATTCTCTTCTACTTTATCAATTGGTGAACTCAATGGAATAAAATGAAACAAAAAATTCTCAGCGTATTTTTTTAGCAACTTATCAGAAACCTCTCTTGCTTTATTAATATTTTCCTCTGTATTATCTTTCGGACTTTTCAAAGGCATATCCGTTGCATTTCTTCTGTATACTAAGGTCATTCCGTAAAGGTTTAAATCCTTTAATGTCAAACCAATTTCATTTAAAACTTTGGCAATTCCTTTCTTCTCAAAGGTGAACATATCAATATCAATACCTTTCTCTTTTTTCAATGCATTTTGCACCAATTCGATCATTCCCAACTTCATCACATCTAATGATGATAAACCTCCTCCAATTACAATTGATCTGTCTTTCAATTCAAATTTTAACCCTTTGTAATCAGGTTCGTGCTTATGATTATACCAATACAATAGGGTATTTTGATAAACCAATCCATTATTGATAAATTTGTCAATTCCTTCAATTGGCAAAGCTCTGTCTTTCCATGCTCCATTGGCAAAAATAATAATAGAAAACCCCCAGTCATTTAGGATTTCTTCAAATTCAATATCTCTTCCAATTTTTGCTCTTGGTACAAAATAAATATTTGGATGAGACAGTTTTTGATCAATACTCTTCTCTTGTTTATCTCTTAAATTCACATGCCATTTTGGCAAACCATCTTCAATCTTACCATAAGGGAGATCATTCATTTCAAATACAACTACGCTATACCCTTTTTCAGCTAAAATATTCGCTGCCTGAGAACCAGAAACGGATCCTCCAATAACGGCAACATAATTCTTTTTAAAATTATTTTCCATCATAAAATTCATTTAGATTACAAGATAATCATCCTTTTTAATATTCAAAAGAATATTCTTATTAATTAATATTCTTTATCGGTCAAATCAATAAATTCACCAAAATTAATTACTTTCGTAAATGCTAAGAATTAATAATTAAACATAGATTGTAATGCATAAAAAAGTTGTAATTGTATCGGCAGTAAGAACTCCAATAGGTAGTTTTTTAGGTAGTTTATCTAGTATTCCAGCTCCAAAATTAGGAGCCATTGCTATCAAAGGGGCATTGAATAAAATTAAACTTGATCCTAATCTGGTGGATGAAGTTTATATGGGAAATGTTGCACAAGCAGGAGTTGGACAGGCACCCGCCAAACAAGCTGCACTTTTTGCAGGCATACCAAGCACAGTTCCTTGTACAACAATAAATAAGGTATGTGCCTCTGGCATGAAATCCATGATGCTGGCTGCACAGGCAATTCAATGTAATGATGCTGATATTGTTGTAGCGGGAGGTATGGAGAATATGAGTATGATTCCACATTATATGCAGGCAAGAAAAGGACAAAAATTTGGTGATCTCAAAATTGAAGATGGATTATTAAAAGATGGACTGGTAAACGTTTACGATGGGAAACACATGGGAACCTGCGGAGATGCCTGTGCTACAGAATATAATTTCTCACGTGAGCAACAGGATAGTTTTGCTATCAGTTCTTATAAAAGGTCGGCTAAAGCATGGAAAGATGGGAAATTTGATAATGAAATAGTTCCTGTTGAAATTCCACAAAGAAAAGGAGATCCAATCCTATTCAAAGAAGATGAAGAATTTAAGAATGTTAAAATGGATAAAATTCCAAATTTACGTCCGGCATTTAACAAAGATGGTACAGTTACCGCTGCCAATGCTTCAACCCTGAATGATGGAGCCGCAGCATTGATCTTGATGAGTGAGGAAAAAGCAAATGAACTAAACCTTCAGCCATTGGCGGTAATAAGTGGTTATGCAGATGCTTCTCAGGAACCTGAATGGTTTACTACATCACCTGCAAAAGCAATACCAAAAGCACTAAAAAAAGCCAATATCAATGCTAATCTGGTTGATTATTATGAACTGAATGAGGCTTTTTCAGTAGTTGGACTTGTAAATATCAAATTACTGAATTTAGATCCGAAAACGGTTAATGTGAATGGTGGTGCAGTTTCATTAGGTCATCCATTGGGATGTTCGGGTGCAAGAATTATGGTAACGCTGATTAATGTGCTAAAACAGAATAACGCCAAAATTGGTGTAGGTGGTATTTGTAACGGTGGCGGTGGAGCAAGCGCCATGGTAATTGAAAATGTATAATTGATTTTGCTAAGTTATTCACTGAATAAAATAAATCAAACAAAATAAATGAAATTCGGAATTTGTATTTTAAATGCTATTCCATTAAGGAAAGAAGCAGATGACAAAAGTGAAATGGTATCTCAAATTCTTTTCGGAGAAACTTTTACTATTACCGATTCTGACAATAATTGGTTTAAGGTCAATTTAGATTTTGATAATTATGAAGGATGGATATATATTAATCAAATTAATGAATTAAGTGAAACTGAATATTTAAAAATTAAAGAAAGTAATTCACACACTCTTAACGAACTGATCACATTTTTAACTGACCAAAATAACAATCTGCAAACTATTAGTTTAGGCGCTTCTCTTCCACTCTTCAAAGATAATATCTTTCAAATATCAGATAAAATATTTGAAATGGAAGGAATGGTTAACCATGGTGAGCTTTTAAAAAGCAATTTAGTAAAGACAGCTCATTTATTTTTAAACACTCCTTTTCTGTGGGGAGGAAGAACACCTTTTGGAATTGATTGCTCAGGTTTTACACAAATGGTTTATAAAGTAAATGGTTATTCACTTTTTAGAGATGCTTATCAACAGGCAAATCAAGGAGAAGTATTAAGTTTTATTGAAGAAAGTGAACCTGGCGATCTTGCTTTTTTTGATAATGAAGAAGGCGAAATTATTCATGTTGGAATTATTCTTGCCAATAATTACATTATCCATTGTGATGGAAAAGTAAGGGTTGACAGATTAGACCACAGTGGTATTTATAATGTTGATACTAAAAGACATACCCATAATTTAAGAATTATGAAAAAAGTGATTTAATTGTATGTGATTTTGATTTCTTCGATTATTAGATAATAATATTGAATAAAACATTCATAACTAAAATTATCGTCACAATGGAAAATGATTATGTGAATGTTCCATATGACCAATAAAAAACAATAGAAATAAACAGATGAAA